>QIAH01000289.1 GCA_003225465.1 Acidobacteriota bacterium
ACGTAAAACACCGGGACCCAGGAACCCGTTCGCAGCATCACGTAGGCGGCGACCGGAGCGGAGAAAATGGCGGCTGTGCCCTTCGCGGTGTAAACGATGCCGTAATTCGTCGTGGCCCAGGTCCTGCCATAAAGATCTGCCGTAATCGAGGGGAATAGCGAGAAGATCTCGCCCCAGGCGAAAAACACGAGGCTGGATAACAGCACGAACATGACAGGCCGGTGAATGGTTTGCAGCCATGCCCATATCGCGATACCTTCGATCATGAAAGCGGCGAACATGGCGTTCTCTCGGCCAATGTGATCGGAGATCCAGCCCCACAGAGGACGGGTCAACCCATTCACGATACGGTTCAACTGTATGGCAAGAATTGCCGCCGACATGCCCCAGGCTATGATGACTTTGTCTACTTTGTAGAAGCCGGCAATCTCTTTGAGTTGCGAGGTGACCACCAGGCCGCCGAACGCCACCAACGTCATCATGGCGTATATCGCGTAAAAAGATGGTTGCTTCAGCATTTGTAACCACGTCATATCAATGCGGGATTGGTGAACTCTGGCGACGGGCTTCCATGTTTTGGGCAGCCATCCCTTCGGTGGCGCCACGATGAACATGGCTGCAATGGTCACAACGATGCCCTGCACGATGCCCCAAAAAATAAAAGCGTGCTGATAGCCCGAAGCCTTGATCATTTTTTCGATCGGCGCGACCGTCACCGCGGTACCGATACCATAAGCGCCCGACACAATGCCGGCGCAAAGTCCGCGGTGATCAGGAAACCACTTCAGGACGTTGCCAGTACAGCCGCCGTAAACGGCGCCCGCTCCGATTCCACCAATTGCATACCAGATATAAAGTCCGGTCGTTGTGTAGGAATACCCCGAACCGATCCAGCCCGCGCCCACCAGCAAGCCGCCGATGCCGATGACCAGCCGCGGCCCGAGGCGATCAATCAGATAGCCTTCGAACGGCACCAGCCAGGTTTCACAGAAGATGAATGCCGCAAATGCGATTTGCACCGCCGCCAAGGTGGTGTGCAGGCTTGAGGTTAAGGGTTTGGTGAACAGCGTCCAGGCATATTGCAGGTTCGCGATCGCCATCATCGCGACAATGCCGGCACACATTTGAACCCAGCGGTTCACAATCTTGGGTTCGGTACGAACAGAGGGGATCACGTTCGTGGCCATGGGCACACTCCAATAAAATTGTCAGAATCCGTTTTCTATGCTCGCTACACACTCCAAGCCGGAAAGAATCCGGGTAAATGAAAAAACCGCCGCCCCTTTTTGGGGCGGCGGGTTATTCAGCTTCGATTTCCCTCTGGAGGGGAATAATTCCCGGTACCAGCCACTTATTCCACATCTCATCGATCTTGCTCTGGAAGTAATCGATGTCATCATCGATGAAATGTGCGAACCTTCCCTGCTTCAGCAAGTAGTCGCGGACAGGCAGACGTTTGAAGCGGCCGCTGGCAATCTGCTCGGTCTTGCCATAGAGCTTCAGCTTGCCGTTTTCGACCTCGTACAGCGGCCAGATGCCGGTGTTGACTGCCAGTTCACCCAGTTCGAATGAAAGTACGGGATCGAAGTCCCAGCCCTTCGGACAGGGATTGAGGCAATGAATGAAGGTGGGACCGCCGATCGACAATGCCTTGCGAACATTGTTCATCGCCTGCAGTGGATAAGACGTGGAGATCGTCCCCACGTACTTGACCGTGGGATGGCCCACCAGCATCAGAGGCGCCACGTTCTTTTTCCAGCGGTGATTCATGATGCGTTTTATTTTTCCGGGCGTGCTGAACGAGGTGTTGACGCCATAGGGCGAGGTCCCGGAGATCTGGATATCAGTATTGGCGTACGACTCGTTGTCGTACATCAGGATCAGCAGGTTGTAATCCGGATGGCACATGGTGGCCGAAATTGCGCCCAAACCCATGTCCGCCCCGCCGCCATCTCCACAGAAGGCAATGACGTTGATGGGTTCGTCCTTCATCACGCCCTTGCGCATCTGGACACGGAATGCCGCGGCCGCTCCCAGTGCACTGGAGCCCGAACTTCCAAGTTGCGTATGCATCCAGGGAAGGCCCCAGGGGGTGGCGTAATAAGAGGTGTTCGCCACGTACATGCACCCGGTGCTGCCCAGAACGATGGTTCTCGGTCCCGCGGCCTTCGCCATCAGTTTCATGATTTGCGCAGACTCGCAGCCTTGGCAGGTGCGGTGGCCGGACGTGTAGTACTCCTCGTGTGGAACCTTCTTCACTCCCTTGAAGGCTTCCAGGTTTTGCGTCGGTTTTTCGTCTACAAAAGTGCTCATGGTCATTATCCTTTCCGGCTCTGGAAACGCGTCGAAACGCGTTATCCCCGCAGCCCGATCCACTGGGTCAGGGGTTGCGCTTTCCCTTTTGCTGCCTGGAACACCACATCGGTCATCGCTTCCACGTCTGGCACCGTGACCTCGCGGCCACCCAGTCCGCCAATGAATCCGATAACTGGCGGTCGGGTGCTGCTCCCGGTGTACATGGCCGACCGAACCTCCGTCGCCACCACGCCACTCAGGTTCGGCGAACCAAACGAGAAGTCGCGATCGATGACGCCGACGGCCTTGAAGCGCTCGAGGCACTTGGCAAGCTCCGGACCGGCAAATGGCCGGAACCAGCGCAGGCGAACGAACCCGACTTTCTTCCCTTCCGCGCGCAATTTACGAATCGCGACCTTGACTGGCGTCGAGAGCGTGCCCATGCCCAGCAGTACGACTTCCGCATCTTCGGTCATGTACTCTTCGAAGAACGGATTGCCGTACTTGCGCCCGAAGGTGCGCTCGAAGTCGGCATACACTTCGCGGATTACATCACAGGCAATCTCGGTGACCGCGTAGTTCTGCCGTCGAATCTCCATCACCCAGTCCTCGTTAACCTGTGGGGCCACTGAGATGACGTTGTCGGGATGAAGCAGAAGATCGCCGCGGTCGTAGCGAGGCAGGAACTTCTTGACCTGCTCCGCCGCCGGGATTTTTACCAGGGCTTGCGAGTGGGTGAGAAATGCGCCGTCGCAGCTGATCGCCAGGGGCACGAACATGCGGCGGTCTTCTGCTACACGATAAGCAATCAGGGCCGTGTCCAGCGCTTCCTGCGCGCTATCGACCCAGGTCAGCATCCAGCCCAGATCACGGACTGCCAGCGCGTCGTTGTGCTCCACGCCGAAAGCGCCGGGATCATCGAGCGCACGGTTTCCAACCATGCAAACCAGTGGGACGCGCAGAGCGGGGGTAACGGTCAGCGCTTCCATCGCGTACATCCAGCCAACGCCGCTTGAACCGCAGAACACGCGCGCTCCGCAGACGGACGCGTGCTTCACGATTTCAAATTGCGAATGTTCGCCCTCCGCCACAATGTATTCGCAGTCCATTTCACCATCCGCTACCAGTTGGCTGATGTACTGCATCACTGTGTCGTAGGGCCGGATTGGATAAGCGGTGACCACATCCACGTTGGCCAGTTTGCAGGCAATCGCAATGGCTTCGGCGCCCGTGATCAAAGCTTCCTGCTCGTTGCTCTTCTTCTTTTCCTCAACCGGTAATGTAACTGTCGCCATTTCAATCTCCTTGTCTTCCGGCTGCCCGCCGGGCCGCTAACCTTTCTTTGCGATTTCGAGGGCCTCGGGAGCCTGTTCCTGATACTGTCCGCGATAACGGAATCCGTGCGACCGCTTCTCGATCGGCTCGGCCTTCGCAATCGTGGTTTCCAACCATTTCAGATAGGAATTTTTATCTTCCCTGAACTTTGCCCACTGGCTGTCGTTGTCGTGGAACTCGGACTCGTTCACCATGGAAATGCAGTTCTTCACCGGGCAAACTTCCTCGCAAATGCCGCAACCGCAGCACGCCTGGAGGTTCGCATCGTAGGTTCCGTCCGGAGTGACGTCGAAAGAGGCATCCGGGCAGTTGAGCCAGCACAGTGTGCATTTGGTGCAGGTAGAGAAGTTGACCACCGGGCGCATGGTGCGCGTGGAGTATTTCTTGAACAGTTCGTTTCGGGCTGGCCGGAAGCCCCCAACCTTCCCGCTCACAGGATCGGCATACGGACCGCCCTGTGGCTGGCCCTTGATGGATACGCCACCGCGCATGTCCTCCCAGCGAGGCTTGCCGAATGCGAATAACTTTTCCGGATTGCCCTCGCCCGCTTTCACCTCAACGGTGGCGAAGCGCTCGAAGGCGGTGTGAGCTGAAGTCACCTTCAGGGAGTTCTTCAGCTTTTCGAGGATGAATTTCTCCACCGCCGCCAGGCTAAACAGTTCGGGCACCGCCTTGGCGATCGCGCCCAGGACGCGCACATCGGTGTGGTCGTCTTTATAAACCCACATCCCGGAGAAGCTGGTCACGCCCTTCAGGATTCCCAGCTTGTAAGGCTCTTCCCGGCGGTGGATATTCTTGAGCAGGGAGGGCGCGTCTTCCAAAGAAACGACCAGGAGAGTGTGCCCGGGTTTCAGAGCGTGATGCGCCGGCTGCAGTCCGTACCATGCCCACGACTCCGCGCCCTTGCAGAGCGTGTCATCGAGAACGACCGTCAGGTCCACCTGCTTCGGCTCGTATTGCGCCATTCCGGCTTCGAGTGTCTGCTCGTCGTGGGCGACGATGGCAAAACTCTTCGCTGGAATCCCATTGCGTTCCGGAGAATCTCCATAACGGCCGAACGAAATACCCAGTTTGCCTTCGTTGTGCGCAGCCAGGACAATGCCGCGCGTGATGTTCTTCGCGAGAGTCTTTTGGAAGACTCCTCGATAAATTACTTCGACCGCGAATAGTTGACCCATTTGGCAACCTCCATTCTCTTAAAGCTTTTTCAGTACGATGTTTTCGATTTCCTGCAGGTGCCGGCGCATGGCCGCCTCGGCGCCGGAGGCGTCGCCCCGCTTCAGGGCGGCTAGAATTCGGCGGTGACCGGCCAACGACTTTTCCTGCCGCCCTTCCACTTGCAACGACTGCTCCCGCGTATCCCGCAACAAATCCATCAGCACATCCACTACTTTTAAGACCGCGCTGTTTTCGGACGCCAAGGCGATGGCGTAGTGAAACTCGGAGTCTTCTTCGATTCCGAGTTCTCCCGCGCGCACCTTCGCCTCCTGTCGTTGAAGAATAGCCTCCATATCCGCAATCGCTTTGCAAGAAGCTTGTAGAGCGGCTCGGCGAGTCAAGGCCGGTTCGATCATCCTGCGCACGTCGACCAAGTCGGCGACCATTTTTCGTTTCTCAAGCAGCGCGGAAGCGAGCGGATTGGCTGGGGCCGCGGCAGGGTTACAGACCACTGTGCCGATGCCCTGGCGTGGCTCGAGCAGGCCCATCAGTTCCAGGGAGCGAATGGCATCCCGGACGGAGCTGCGGCTCACTCCCAGCATCCGAACCAATTCCCGTTCGGGAGGCAGAAGATCGCCCGGCTTCAGTTCTTCCGCAATGAGCCGGTCCAAGTGCTTGGCAACCTCCTGATAGACCTTATTTCTATTTCTGGGGAGTACCTCGAACTTCGCGGGTGCTTCAGTGACTGGCACGGGGATTGGTCTGATGACTGACCAATCCACTTCAGACCCGAATCCAAAATGGCGCAAGGATGCAGATCACATCGCGACGTGACGCGGGTCTTCCCCTGGTGACTTTCAGTTCCCAGATCAGGCGGCGGCTTCGGAGAGAAGGCGATGGACGAACGTGTCCTGGCCCAGTTGAAAACCCTTCATGGAGATCGTCGCTGCCACTCGGTACCTGCTTGGCTGGGGTGTGTCAGTGACTGTTATCGCAGTCCGGGAGACTGAAACTCTTTTTTCAACAAGGACAGCAACAGTACCCCACGTCGGCCTCGGACGCGGCATCCGGCAACTTCCTCGAGTTGAGCGATGCTGTGACGAACTGCCCTTCTGTCCCGTCGCACATCACTTTTTTTTCGTGTGCAGCGCACTGCCAGTTGTGATGGTGGTCACTGCGAGGTCAAAGCGGTTTCAAGTTCGTACCGGGCGGGCACTTAGCGAAAAACAACCCAGCGCAAACCACACAGCTAAATTTCTAGAAACGACGTTGAGCTCACGGCCGCGGGTGAGCTGAATCACTGAAGGCGTGTACTTATCGGACCATAAGTAGTACCACGCTGCAGCAGGGTTCTCCGCTAAAAACGCTGCCGGGCGTAATTGCCGAGGTGGGTTGTGGATGTTTCCTTCACCGCCGCCTGGAAAGACGTACCGGTTCTCAGCATCTTCTCGCATAAGTTCCATTCCTTCGACGACAAACTGCGGACCCGCTCGCATGCCCGTTCCATCCATCTGATGCTGGAAAGTATCGCTTTGGAGCCGGAGCGTTTCCGGCTGAAACTGACAAGATCTTCCGATTGGTGACTCGCCCACTGGTGGTCGCAGAGATGACAGAGCAAGTAAGAAAGCATGGCCAAACTCGTATCGAAAGCAGTCATAACGAATTACAGGAAACAAGAAGGAAGCAGCACTAATTCAAATCCGGCAGGGAGGTGCAGCATGGCAGCTCGACTTGCCGAAGAATGGTTCGCCATATGCGGAGGCTGCGAAGTTACCATCCTCGACATCGGCGAACCGCTCCTCGACGTACTCAAACAAGTAGAAATCGTGCACATGCCAGTCCTGATGGACCACAAGCTCTACGGTCAGACTGGCGAAGGCACGGAGATGGAAATTCCCGCAGCCGATGTCGGGCTGATATCCGGAGGAATCCGGAGCGAGGAACACAAGAAACTGGCGCAGGAGATGCGGAAGAAGTGCAAGATCCTGATTGCTTTAGGTTCTTGCGCCTGTTTTGGTGGTGTGCCGGCGCTGGCGAATCAGTTCAGCACGGAAGAGTTGCTGGAAAAAATCTACCGTGGCAGCGTGACCACTGAGAAAGATGGCCTACCCTGCGAACAGGTTCCCGCACTTACCGACCGGGTCTATGCGGTCCACGAGGTAGTGAAGGTGGATGCATATCTGCCCGGATGTCCAACCACGCCAGAGATGGTGGCAGGAGCGCTGCTCGCCCTTCTTGAAGGCAAGCCGCTGCCCGCGCTGGCATCGAAGAGTGTTTGCGACGAGTGCCCCACCAAACGTGAAAAGAAGGCGGTCTCCACGCTGAAGCGCCGTCTGGACGCGCCGGATTTCAAGCCGGGAGCACCACTGAGCGAAATGCGCTGCCTGATGGAACAGGGCATCCTGTGTCTAGGACCAGCGACGCGTGCCGGCTGCGGTGGCAGCGATGGCACTCCACGCTGCATCCGCGCTTACATGCCCTGCGAGGGATGTTTTGGCCCGCTGTCGGACAAAGCAAATCCTATGGTGGACATGATGGGCGCGCTTTCTTCCATCGGACTTGATCCCAAGCAGATTCCGGATCGGGCCGCCACCTTCAACCGGTTTGCTGGCGCTGGCCGTCTGCGGCCGATGCCCCGGAGGTGATCCATGGCAAAAACACTAGTCATTCAACCTGTCACCCGCATCGAGGGCCACGCCAAGGTAACCATTCAGCTCAACGATGCCGGCAATGTGGACACCGCCCGCGTGAATGTCATTGAACTGCGCGGCTTCGAGAAGTTTTGCCTTGGACGCCCGGTAGAAGACCTTCCCCGGATCACACCTCGCATTTGCGGGGTGTGTCCGTGGTCGCATCATCTGGCCTCGGCTAAGGCATGCGACGCGGTCTTTGGAGTCGAACCTCCCCCCGCAGGCAAGAAGCTACGCGAACTGTGCAACAGCATCGCTTACATGGAAGAGCACATCCTGCACTTCTACTTCCTGGCGGGAGCTGACTTCCTGCTGGGGCCGGATGCTCCCTATTCCACTCGCAACGTGATCGGCGTGCTGCAGGCCGCGCCCGACATTGCCAGGAAAGTGGTGAAGGTGCGGCACATGTGCGCCAAGATGCTGGAAGTCCTGGCGGGCAAGCCCATCCATCCGCAGGCCGCCGTTCCCGGCGGATTCAGCAAGCCTCTAGCTCCTGCCGAGCGCGATCAGTTGCGCAAGCAGGCGGATGAGGCACTGGAACTTGCTCGGTTCTCCATTGCTTTCGCCAAGGAGAATGTGTTCCCGAAGTACCTCGACGTGGTGAAGTCGCTGGGAGTGATCACTACCGGCTTCATCGGCACCGTCAACGAAGGCGGCGCGCTCAACCTTTACGACGGAAAGATTCGTCTGATGGCCCCAAATGGCGCTTACCAGGACTTCCCGTGCGATCGCTATACGGAGTTCATCGCCGAGCACATTGAATCGTGGAGTTACCTGAAGTTCCCCTATGCCAAACAGTGGGGTGAGGGTTTCTCCATGGATGCCGAGAATCCCAAGGGCGTTTATCGCGCCAACACGCTGGCGCGCATCAACGTCTGCGACTTTATCGACACGCCCTTGGCGCAGGCCGAACTGGAGGAGTTTCGCGCGAAGTTCGGGCGGCCCGCACAACTGACCCTGCTCTATCACTGGGCCCGGCTGATCGAACTGCTCTACAACGCCGAGAACACCATCCGCTTGCTGGACGATCCTGAGATCACCAGCACTGAAACCCGGGTGAAGTGTACGCCGCGGGCAGCGCGAGGCGTAGGTGTGACCGAGGCGCCGCGCGGCACGCTCATCCACGACTACACCACCGATGCCGACGGTCTGATCACTAATGTCAACCTGATTGTAGGCACCACGCATAACAACGCTCCCATCAACATGTCGGTCACGCAGGCCGCAAAGAGTCTGATCCATGACGGCAAGTACGACCAGGGAGTGCTGAACACAGTAGAAATGTCCATCCGCGCCTACGATCCGTGCCTGTCCTGCGCGACCCACCGGCTCGATGGGAAGCTTTCCGTCAAGCTGGATATTTTCGACGCCGAGGGCAGGTTGCTCGGTTCGCTTGCCAACTGAACGGCCGCGAACAAGGAGGAAACATGTGGGAGATCGATCAAGCTGATCTCCCCGAGTTCTGTCGGAAGCCCACCTTAGTGCTCGGGTGCGGGAACATTCTGTTCGGCGATGACGGCTTCGGGTGCGCGGTAGTCGACTATCTGGAGGCACACTATCGCATACCCGAGGCGGTCTGTTTGCTGGACGTAGGCACGGGCGTGCGCAAGCTGTTATTCACGCTCTGCCTGAGTTCCGTGCGACCCGAGCGCTTGCTCATCCTGGACGCGATCGATGCCGGACGCAGTCCCGGAGAGATATTTGAGATCGATCCCGGCGACATTCCTGCAGTCAAACTTGACGATTTCTCACTGCACCAATTACCCACATCCAACTTGTTGCGCGAGTTGCAGGAAAGCTGCGGGGTTGAAGTGCGGGTACTAGCCTGCCAAACCGGGCCTCTGCCGGAAGAAATCTCCCAGGGTTTGTCGAAAGTAGTCAGCGCCGCAGTGCCGCGGGCGGCGGAGTGGCTGATCCGCGAGTATTTCCCCCGCGCCCCGATGCGGTCAGCGAGAAACGGGTGCGCGCGACCGGATGAACTGACCGGAGGCATGGTATGAGCCCGAGTCTCACAACGATAAGTGATGGCAAGAAGTTTCTGTGGGATGGGCAACTCTACGAGACCAGTGAAGAGGCCTCCCGCGTAGCGCAGTCATACCGGGAAGAAAACTTTCAGATTCAGATCGTGGAAGAAGGTGGGAAGTTCGTGGTTTACACCAGGAGGCCCGTCAAGGAAGTTGCAGTCACTGCGCACTAGCGGGAAGTCAGTAGAGGTCGCAAATGGCAGGAAGCGTATTGCAAGTTCAAAGTGATCCAACGTTGCTCGCCGAGATTCGGCGGTATGGGAAGTTCGACCCCACCGGCTGCTACCAGTGCGGAAGCTGCACCCTCTCGTGTGATCTGGTCGGGGATTCTGTGACCTTTCCCCGCAGGAGCATTCGCTACGCCCTGCTGGGACTCAGGCAACCGCTCGCCGAGAGCCTGGACCCGTGGGTTTGCCACGACTGCGGCGATTGTTCCGTTGCCTGCCCGCGTCAATCCGAGCCCAGGATTTCCATGCAAACGCTGAGGCGCTTTCTTTGTGTGCAGTACGACTGGACAGGCATCGCCTCGAAGTTGCTCCAGTCGAAGGCATGGTACCTCGGTTCCTTATTCTCCGTGGCCTCTATGGTCCTGTTCCTTATCGTTGCTTACCACCTTTGGTACGTGGGGATGGTCGCCAAGGATTTCGCCACTACAGCCCTTGGCTTGGAGCACATGTTTCCGATCATCACTTATTACACGCTGACCGTGATCCTGGTTCCACTGGTGCTCTTGTTCTCGCGTGTCTTCCGTATCTGGCGGCTCACAATGGGTGGGGAACGACAGGCGCGCCCTCCGCTTTCTCTCTACCTGCGTGAGGCATGGGTCTACGTCTACCAGTCAGTGAGCGACCCGCTGATGAGGAAGTGTCCGGAAAAAGGCCGGTGGCTCGGGCATTGGGTGCTCGCGCTGGGCGTGGTCATGATGTTGACGGTCAAGGTCTTCGCCCTGCAATGGTTTCAAACCGACAACCTCTACCGCTTGTATCATCCTCAGCGCTGGCTCGGGTACGTCGCGACAGCCTTGATCCTCTATGGCCTCGCGAACATCTTCGCAGGCCGTTTGCGGGCAAAGAAGGAGATATATAAAGAGTCGTCCTTTCAGGATCTCATTTTTCCTATCCTGCTGGTGTTGACCGTGCTAAGCGGGCTCGCAGCGCACACCTTCCGGTATGCCGGTTTTGCCCTTACCTGTCACTTCCTATACGCCCTGCACATCATCATCGCAACGCCGATGCTGCTGGTAGAGATGTCCTTTGGAAAGTGGTCGCACATGGTTTACCGGCCGCTGGCACTGTATTTCCTGGCCGTCAGGGAGAAAGCCGGGCAGCAGGCGCCCGCGGCGGAGGTCGTTCCCCATGCGCTCTGAGGAGTCCCCAATAGCACCGGTGGGCGCTGCCCTGGTCGTGGGCGGTGGTATCGGCGGCATGCAGGCAGCGCTCGATCTCGCCAACGGCGGCATCAAGGTGTATTTAGCCGAGCGTGGCCCTGCCATTGGCGGGGTCATGGCGCAGCTCGACAAGACCTTTCCCACCAACGATTGCGCGATGTGCACCATGGCTCCGCGCCTGGTCGAGATCGGCAGGCACAAAGACATCGAGATTCTCACCTTGAGCGAGGTGGAACGTGTCGAGGGCCAGCCGGGAGATTTCACCGTCACCATCAGGAAGCAGCCGCGTTATATCGACGCGGCGAAATGCACGGGTTGCGGTGCCTGCACGACGGAGTGCCCAGTAACACTAGCGTCCGAGTTCGATCAGGGACTGGGAGAGCGGAAGGCGATCTACCGGCCCTTTCCGCAAGCCGTTCCTAATATTTTCAGCATTTCGCGCCGCGGGACGTCCCCTTGCCAGGCCGGATGTCCCATTCATCAGAGCGCGCAGGGCTACGTGACCCTGATCGCGCAAGGACGCTTCGAGGAGGCGCTCCAGGTCATTCTGCGAGACAACCCGATTCCGTCCATTTGCGGTCGCATCTGCACTCACCCGTGCACAGCCGCCTGCACCCGTACGAACGTGGACGATCCGATCAATTTGCCGGCGTTGAAGCGATTCATTGCCGATCACTGCTCCGACTACAAGTTGCCGCACCCCGCCGTGCCCGATCGTCCAGAGAAGATTGCGATCGTGGGATCGGGCCCAGCCGGCCTTCTGTGTGCCTACCAACTCCGGCAGAAGGGCTATGGCACGACAATCTTCGAGGCACTGCCGGTGGCGGGCGGGATGTTGGCAGTCGGCATTCCTTCCTTTCGGTTGCCACGCCCCTTGTTGAATGCCGAGCTGGACAGGCTGCGCGCGATCGGGATCGAAATCCTGCTTGACACCCCGGTGGGTCGCAGCATCACCCTCGAAGAATTGCGGAAAAGCTATGCGGCAGTTTTCGTTGCCATTGGGGCTCACGTGGAACGGCGACTCGGGATTCCAGGGGAATCTTTGCCGGGCGTCATGGGGGGCGTGGAGTTCCTGCGGCGAGTGAGTTTGGGAAATCCGGCGGCGCCGGGACACCGTGTGCTGGTAGTGGGAGGAGGCAATTCCGCGCTGGATGCGGCCCGTGCCGCTCTGCGTTGCGGAGCTGCAGAAGTTACGATCGTGTACCGCCGAACCCGAGCAGAAATGCCAGCTGATCCTCGCGAGATCGAGGATGCTCAACGCGAAGGCATCAAATTGATGTTCCTGGCCGCACCAACATCGTTCCAGCCGGGACCCGGCGGGCATGTAGCAGGTCTTGAGTGCGTCAAGATGAAGCTCGGTCAGCCCGACACCAGCGGACGGCCAGCGCCGGAGCCGATTCCAGGCTCGGAGTTCGTCATTCCCTGCGACGCTGTGGTGGCCACGATTGGCCAAGTCCCCGATGTGAATGCCCTGGGCGAACGGTTGGGCTTGGCGACCCAGAAATCGGGAGCGCTGCGTGCCGATCCGCTGACACTGGAGACGGATCTGCCCGGTGTGTTCGCAGGCGGAGATTGCGTGACTGGTCCCGATGTGGTGGTGACGGCGATGCTGGCGGGCAAGAAGGCCGCCAACTCGATCGATCGCTGGCTTAAGGGCGAAGATCTCCGTGGGGGGCGCGAGTTGGAAGGGCCGTACCACACCCAGTACGTCGTGGATACGGCCGGCGTGCTGATGCAACGCCAGATACCCGTGCAAGCCCTCGACCCCAAGACTCGGGGAAGAACGTTTGCTGAGGTCCACGTCGGCTACACTCCGGAAGAAGCGATGGCCGAAGCCAAGCGCTGCCTCGCCTGCGGCATCTGCTGCGATTGTCATCTCTGCGCGACGGCCTGCCAGGCCAATGCCATCGACTATGCACAGAAAGCGGAAACTCAGGAGTTGCAGGTAGGCGCCATCATCCTTGCCCCCGGGTTCGAAATCTTCGACGCACGGTTAAAGAAGGACCTCGGGTATGGCCGCTTTCCGAATGTACTCACGTCGCTGGAGTTCGAGCGAATTCTCTCCGCCTCCGGACCTTACTCCGGTCATGTGCGCCGGCCCTTCGACCAGCAGGAGCCGAAGCGGATCGCCTTCCTGCAGTGCGTTGGTTCGCGAGACTTCGACCGCGACTATTGTTCGTCGGTCTGCTGCATGTACGCCACGAAGGAAGCCATCATCGCGAAGGAGCATCTCGGGGAAGGCCTGCAGTGCGACGTTTTCTTCATGGACCTGCGCGCTTTCGGGAAAGGCTTCGAGCAGTACTACCGCAGAGCGCAGGAGCTCGGTGTGCGCTATATCCGTTCGCGCGTGCCCAAGATCGAGGAAGTCCCTGGCACTCGGAACCTGATCGTCCAGTATCTCGCCGAGAACGACAGAAAGCTTTCCCAGGAGTACGACCTGGTCGTCCTATCGGTGGGGATGCAGCCACCTAAGGACGTCAAAGTGCTCGCCGAACGATTCGGCGTGGCGCTGAACGGGTTCAACTTCTGCCAGACATCCACCTTCGGGCCTGCGGAATCCTCGCGGGCAGGAATCTTTGTAGCCGGGCCGTTTGCGGAGCCGAAGGATATTCCAGAAACTGTCATGCAAGCCTCGGCGGCTGCCTCCCAGGTGCTCTCGCTCTTACGCGAAGCACGCGGCACTCTGATCACTCCCAAGGTCTACCCACCGGAAAGAGAAGTGAACGGAGAAGATCCGCGCGTGGGGGTCTTTGTCTGCCACTGCGGAACCAATATCGCCGGCGTGGTCAATGTTCCCGACGTCGTGGAATATGCGAAGACCCTACCCAACGTTGTGTATGCGGAGAACAATCTTTATACCTGCTCCAACGATACCCAGGATCACATCAAGGAGAAGATCGCCGAACACAATCTGAATCGGGTCGTGGTGGCCTCTTGCACCCCGCGAACCCACGAGCCTCTGTTCCGCAATACGCTGGCAGAGGCCGGCCTCAATCCCTACCTGTTTGAGATGGCCAACATCCGGGACCAGTGTTCCTGGGTGCACATGCACGAGCCGGAGAAGGCCACCCAGAAATCCAAAGACCTGGTCAGGATGGCGCTGGCCAAGGCCCGGCTTCTGGAGCCGCTCCGCCGGCAAACAATCAAGGTACAAAAGTCCGCCCTGGTCATAGGGGGAGGTTTATCGGGCATGACCGCCTCACTGGCACTGGCGCGGCAGGGCTTTGACACCTACCTGGTGGAAAAGGAAGATGAGCTCGGCGGAAACCTGCGCTACATCCACTACTTACTCAACGGAGAAAAGCCACAGGACGAACTCGCGCGACTCCGCGATGAAATCGCACGGAACGGCAGAATCCATCTATTTACCGGTGCGGCGATCGAAAAGATCGAAGGCACAATCGGTGACTTTCGAACAACCCTCACAGCCCATGACCAAACCGCCGAGGTTACGCATGGCGTCGTAATCGTGGCCATGGGCGCGACCCAGTACCGGCCGAAGGAAAACTTTTATGGCAAGGACGACAGAGTGATCACGCAGCGCGAACTCGAAGCGCGCCTCGCTTCCGGCAATGGCTTCATGTCGCAGGAAGGCAATCGGCCCGCAAAGACTGTCGTCATGATCCAGTGCGTGGGGTCCCGAGATGCCGACCATCCCTACTGTTCACGAGTGTGCTGCGCCGACGCCATCAAGAATGCCCTGAAGATTAAGGCGTCCTCCCCTAAGACACACGTATACATTCTCTATCGCGACATTCGTACCTACGGATTCAAAGAGAGCTACTACTCCAAGGCGCGCCAGCAAGGCGTCGTCTTTGTTCGCTACGACGATGACCGCAAGCCGGAGGTGTCACAAAGTGTCGAAGGACTCGAGGTCACCGTCTACGACCAAACCCTGGGAATGCCGCTCATGATTTCCGCCGACCTCGTGGTTCTGTCCGCGGGCATTCATCCCAATGAAGACAACCGAAAGATCGCGCAGTTCCTCAAGGTTCCGCTCAACAGCGAGGGATTCTTCCTCGAAGCCCATATGAAATTGCGCCCGGTAGACTTTATGACGGACGGCGTCTTCCTGTGTGGCCTCGCTCATTCTCCCAAGAGCATCGAGGAATCCATCCTGCAGGCGCAGGCAGCGGCCGCACGAGCCGCATCCGTCCTCGTCCAGGATAGCCTTGAACTGGGCGCGAATATCTCACACGTGGTCGACGAGAACTGCGACGGCTGCGCCTACTGCGTCGACACCTGTCCCTACAAAGCGATCTCTATGCTGGAATACAAGTGGCAGGGAGGAATCAAGAAAGTCGTCGAAACCAACGACTCCATCTGCAAAGGCTGCGGCTGCTGTCAAGCTACATGCCCTAAGAAGGGCGTATTCATTCGTGGATTTACCCTCGATCAGATTGAAGCCCAGATCCATGCCGCTTTGGGAGTTGAGTGATGGAAGACAGCTTTCAGCCCTTGATCATCGCTCTGTGTTGCAACTGGTGCTCCTACGCCGGAGCGGACTTGGCCGGCGTCTCCCGGAGCCAATACCCACCCAGCATCCGCATCGTCCGAGTCATGTGTTCGGGAATGGTCCATCCTAACCTGGTGATTGATGCGTTCACCAAGGGCGCAGACGGCGTTCTCATCTGTGGCTGTCATCATGGAGATTGTCACTATCAAGAGGGTAATTTCAAAGCCGAAAAACGCGCGGAAGCCATCCGCCTCATGCTCGCGGATTTTGGCATCGAGGAGGAACGCTTTCGCCTGGAATGGATTTCCGCAGCCGAGGGGCCGAGGTTCGCGCAAGTTGTGCGGGAGTTCACGGCGCAGGTGCGAACACTGGGAGTCAGCCCCTACAAGTCGTAAAGTGATCAGTGACTGGGTGGCCCGATTATCGCTCGATACCAGTCATCGCCGTTGCGCTGGCAATCGTATGGTTCTGGCTCGCTGAATGAGTAGGCTGGTTCCGGTCGATCGCCTCCGAAGAGAGGTGAGCAACATGATCTTCATCATCACGCTATGAAAACTGGTCAAGCAATGAGGCAATTCACTTCAGCTTCTCCCTACAAAAGTGCGACCTCTTCCCACTAGCGACATGCCAGTGACACAGAACGAAATGCCAAAATCTACAAACTCTGACAATGCGCATCAAACCCGCATGTTTACTGCTTAAAGATGGTGAGCGCGGAAGGAATCGAACCTTCAACCTACTGATTAAGAGTCAGAGCAGCGCTCTCCTAAGTTGTTGTCGAGACACGCCTTAATCCTTGCCGGCTCCTAGTTTGGGGACTTTTTGGGGAGTCGAAGGACGCTGGTGCTTCCGGCCTTAGAGGTATCCGTCGAAATCTTCACGCGGCCAATGAGATTCGAACGCACACTATCGCCACCTTATTGTGCTCCCAACGTG
>QIAH01000443.1 GCA_003225465.1 Acidobacteriota bacterium
GCCACTGGGAGAAAATCTACAATACCGTCCGCCCTCATCAGGCGCTGGGCTTCTTAACCCCACTCCAGTTCCTCAGACTGAACTCATCTCAACGGAAAGAATGAAAGTGTCACCTATCCACTGGACGAGTACAAAGCCTTGACTTTCGTAACCAGCAAGGGCACAATTCGGACGCTCTCTTGGGCGGAGGTATCCGTTCAAATGAGGCTTCCGGCGGGCATTTCGGCCACGGTACGCGTCGATTCCGTGAACAATCCGAAACGCACCCACTGACATTCAGTTGTTTGCGCGGGTTCTTGGGTCCCCCCTCCACAAGAGTCCACTGAAGTCCGTTCCATCTAGTCGTACCGGTTCACAGGCCCCACATTTTCTCTGCCGACGGATTCGCATTCGTGACCAAAACTCGGCAACGGAGTTGAAGGCAACTCGGACAGGGCGGAGGGGCAATCGGTTAGGGTAGCTCTGGCGACGCCCCCGGCATCGACAACAGCGTCGCCATTGAGTTCGATACCTTCGCCAATCAGACCTCGTTGGAGACATCAACGGTCCGGGCCCGGACACACGGGTGACAGATCTTGACCGGGGAAAATGACTGCCGTTCGACACTGGCTTCGGTGCGAAGAGACCGGGTAGAGGGCCCAGCGGAACCAAAGAGAGCCGAAAATTAACCTACAAAACATGTATCCAGCGCGGCCTTTTGGGCTATAATCCGCGCCCAGCTTGGCTTTCCTTCCCCCAAAAGCCTCTAGGACTCCGAATTTTTCAAGGGACCGTAGAAGATTGGCAGGGTGAGATCCGAGGGTGCGGATTCCCCGCGCGGATGTCGGACTTCTTTGATCTGTCTGAGTTGTGGCAGAGCAAAAGTCTGCTGTGCGTAATTCCGAAATAAATCGATCATGGCGACGGGAGGGGTGAAATGAAGAGATTCACAGAAGCGGTTTGCCTGATTGCGATGGTGCTGGTATTGGCAGGACTTTCCGCTGGTCAGAGTGAGGTTACGCCACCGCTAGTAGTCCAAACCGGCGATGTGTTCGTCGCTATCGGGGGTTTAGAAAGTGAGGGTCAGGTACAGTGGTACCGAAATGGAGCATTATTGACCACGCTTGATACGGGTCAGGCGAACACGTTCGCCGCTGGCATGGCGTTCGACGCAGCAGGCAACTTATACGTGACAGTGTTCAACGCAGCGAATGTTATCAGGTTCGACAGAAACGGTAACCGTCTCGGATCATTTGGCAGCGGCTATTCCGTCGATGGGATCTCCAATGATCCCGAGTCGATCCTGTTTGATTCCGGCGGAAACGCCTACGTGGGGCAGGCGGATGGAACTCATCAGGTTCGCAAGTTTGACTCCTCCGGTAATTTCCTGGCGGCATTCTCTCCGAAGACAGAGGACCGCGGTACGGATTGGATTGATTTAGCGGCCGACCAGAAGACGCTTTATTACGCGTCGGAAGGAACACATGTCAAAAGATTCGATCTGAGCACGAACACGCAGCTTTCGGACCTCAATTCCATTCCTCTTCTCGGCGCGTTTGCCTATGCGTTGCGAATTCTGAATGATGGAAGTGTCCTGGTCGCGGATACCGACCGAGTTGTTCACCTGAATAGCTCTGGGGCGGTCATGCAAACCTACCTCGCTTCTGACATCGAGCCTGAGACCGCGCCAGCGCTGTTTGCGCTGAGCCTCGATCCGGATGGGACGAGCTTCTGGACCGGGGATCTTAACGCAGGAACCGTCTGGAAGATCGATATAGCTTCCGGAGCTATCCTAACGACTATCGGCACGGGTATTACCACGGGTCAGAATTTAGGTGGAGTGTTGGTTTTCGGTGAACCTACCCAGACCAAGCAAACTGTAAGCATTCACTTAGGTTTTGGTGCTACTTCCAGTGCGACTGCCGCGTTCCTGACAAACAACGACCTCACGAATCCCGCATCTCATGCCATGTCGGTTACGACCAATGTAACTAACCCGAATGGCATCGACGTGCTGATAACGGCGAACTACGTGCCAACGGAGATCTCCTCGGGAACCACGGGAAAGAACATTAACGATGGAATCTGCGAAGGCGGGCAAAGGCCGACGAACGATGCCGACCTCGACTGCCGCCTGGCTGCTGGTGGATTCGTTTATCAAACCTTGCCAAACGGTGACCAGGTGGTCCCGCATTGCTCTCCCTACCACAACAACATGTGCGTGTGGTACAGAGTAACCACTACGTCGCTGGCTGCGGATCAGGTAAGCACAGGGTACGATTACATTGGCCCCGTTTACGAGAAGATGGGATGGAACACAAATCTGCTTCTTGCGACCCCGTCGCCGAATCCTGAGTACGCACCGGGATGGAATAACCAGAATGCCCGGCTCTATGACCGGCACGGAGACGACCCGCTGAACTTCTTCAAGTTCGACGTCACCGACTACTACAGTGTGACTTGCGATTTGGCTTCAGGCTGCGCCTTCCCCGAGCTTTTGCCGGGCGATCAGAGCGGAGGCGGTCATACAACACGTTTCAATGATTTCGTGTGGGCTGATGCGCCCAACCCACCCACGGGGAAGGCGGATGAGGTCGAAACGGTGGTGCCGCTGCCGGGCACCTCTCCATTCCCGTATGTGAGCACTGCACCGATGCTGGTTGCGTTCGAACTGGAACGGGTAGGGACAGAGATTACGGACCCAAGCGCTTTGACAAAACCACATTCGGTGAACGTCGCGACACTCGACGCCACCGGGGTACCAATACCGGTGCAGTTCCCCCTGCGCTTCCCACAGACGTTTACCTTCAATCCGTTCCTGAAGGTTTACTACATTTTCCTGTCGCCGGCTCCTTACAAGTTGTCGGATGGAACTCCGAATACCGTGTATACCTTGCAGATCGGTTCGGATCTCTTCGCGCAACCGGTCACCAAGAAATTCAAGCTCTGTACGGTTTCACAAATTCTGAACCGGAAGTGTCCATGACAGGGTAGCAATACTTACGATCGATTTTGTAGCCGCGGGATGGCTATGTGCGACTGCTGAACCGATGGACGGAGCTACATCAGGCACCGTGATCAGCGGTTGCCCCGTGAGAGGGATGAATGGGCATTGCGAAGCGGACTGGTCGGTTCGTTCAGACCACAACACTAAATTATTGGTGCTGACGGACCCACCGGTCCGATTCGGTGTAGTTGGCGCGCAGGTCGGAGCGCTGCATTATCTTGTCTGCACCAGGTTCTTTCTGGAGAGCATCAAGCAAACTCAGTGCTTGCCGATAATGTTGCGTGGCATCGGCAGGCGCGTCTTTTTGCCGGAACAATTTGCCGAGCGACAAGTGAGCAGCCAGCAGCAACGGTCGAAGCCCCAGGTTTTCACTTTGTGAGACGGCACGTTCGAGTTGCTGCTGGGCACGCGCATACTGCTTCAGTTGGATTGCGGCTTCAGCCTCGTAGATGGAGCACTCAATGGAAAGGTACTTCAGTCCGAGCGATTCAGCCTGATCGCTTACACCCTTAAGCGTGACAAGGGCACTCTGCGGCTGTTCCTTGGCTAGATAAACCTTAGATAAGTTCAATTTTGACACCAGTAGCTGATTGCGGTCCGCTTTTTTCGAGGCCGTGTGCAGGGCTTGTTCATACAAGGATCTGGCAGCCTTAAGGTCGCCACGGTAAAAAGAATTGTCGCCCTGCCAATTCAACACCTGCGCCACCAGTGCATCGTTCTTAAGATCGCGGCTTAACTTGAGCGCGTCGTCCAGCGTCTTGGACCCTTCATCGAATTGTCCGGTTTCAGAAAGCACGTTGCCGTAACCGCTAAGCGCCTCCGACATCCAGAAACTGCGGTCCTGCGTGGCACGAAAATCCTGCACAGCTTGTTTCTTTGAACTCACTGCACTGCCATAGCGCCCCTGGTATTCAAATACCGTTCCCATCGTATAGGCTTCCATCGCGGCGCCATGCTTGTCGTCCGCGCGTCGGTATAGATCCAACGCACGCTTGTGGTAGGTCAGCGCCTGCTCGTACTGCCCCAATTTTGTGGAAACCTCAGCCAGGTTATGGACGGTTAAGGCAAGATCGGTCGGAACATTAATCTTTTCCCGGATTTGCAATGCCTGTTCGAAATAGATGCGGGCGTCGTTAAAGTCGCTCTTGAAGTAATATGCGTTGCCAATATTGTTGAGGCAAAGGGCATATTCATTGAGGTCATTCAAATCGCGCTGAATTTGCAGCGACTGCTTGAGAAGTTTAAGCGCCTCATCGTACTTGCCCCGATCACTATAAAACTGGCCCAAGTCGAGCAGGACGCTGCCTGTATCCTGTTGGTCGCCGATTTCACGGTAGGTCTGCAGCGCATCGTTGTAGCTTTTCAAGGCGAGGTCGGATTTCCCTAATCCGTCGTAGGTTTGCGCAATCATACTCAAGCCGTCGGCAATTCCTTTTTTCTGCCCCAAGCGGCGTCTTATTTCCAAGGCTTGCTTGTAGTTCTGCAGGGCGTCATCCGGTTTGTTGAGACGGGAATAGGCGATGCCCAGAGCCTGGAGAATTGTTCCCTTCTGTTCCTGGTTATCGACCTGAATGGCCAGGCTCAGGGCGCGGTTCAATGGGTCGAGACTGTCTTGAGGATTGCCACTCTCGATCTCCAACCGGCCGACCGCTAGTAGTGCAACGGTATCTTTTGGATTGACGGCGAGCAGCTTTTGATAGAACTCTCGAGCCTTGGAAAAGTCGCCGGAGCTTTCGTAAATGCTTCCCAGTGCAGACTGTATGTCAGGGTTGTCCGGCGATACCTTGGCCAAATTCTGGTACACCTCGGCTGCCTTGGTGTAATCTTTGGAAATGCGGAAATGACTGGCCTCGATCAGGTACTTCTCGCGTGATGGAAGATTCCGGCCCAACTCGACAGCTTTACGAGCCGAGCTTTCTGCTTCGCTATCGTATCCGAGTGCAGAATCGGCTTCCGCCAGACGTGAATAGGCCAACGCAAATTGCGGATCTTCCTTCACCGCAGCCTGAAGACTCGTCGCCGCCTCGAGGTTCTTTCCTTCGCGCAGCAATTCCAGTCCCTGGTTGTAGGCGCGCAGAGCCTCCGGGGATTTCGACGTGGGCTGGTAGGAGCTGGCTTTCAATTCGGACAGAATGTCTTGCGATACGGAAAGATTTTGCCGGATGGTGTCGGCCAACCGGTCCACCGCGTTAGGGATATCCTTTTCGCTGACGTT
>QIAH01000444.1 GCA_003225465.1 Acidobacteriota bacterium
GGAACCGGACAATCCGGCACGCTTCCCGCTGTGAAGCAAACAATTGTCTTGCGTGGAGGTAGAAACCAGCCGAAGTGCTCGCCCTGAGGTGCAAGCAACAACCATTAGGGTTAAGCGTACCCCGGGTGCTGGTGCGAGTCAATGGGATCACGAACGGAGGATAGGATCACGAACGGAGAATGGGATCAGGAACGGAGAATGGACCGGCTGTTCAAGTCTCGTCGTTTTATTCAAGTCTTGTCGTTTTATCCAAGTCTCGTCGTTTTATTCAAGTCTTGTCATTCCGAGCGCAGCGAGGAATCTCGTCTCCCGGGACCGGACGTGGCAGATTCCTCGCTGCGCTCGGAATGACAAGGATTACTTACGGAAAGCTTACTAGGGAAAGCTTACTTACGGAAAGCTTACTTGGGGAAAGCCTACTTACGGAAAGCCTACTTGCTGCGCGACATGGCGCGCTGGAAGTCGTCGGCCGTGGTCTCATAGCAATGCAGCTTGGTGTTTTTGTCGCCCACCTCGGCAGCCAGCTGGTTTGCCTCCGCCAGGACCTCCGCATCGGGCTGCGCTCCGCCCTCAGGCATCATCATTTGCATCAGCGATTCGTCACAGCGCGGATCAGCCGTAGCGCGCAGCTTGTAGATCCTGGTTGTGTTCCAGTCGTACTCCGAAAGCCGCTTTTGATACGGCAGCGAGATATACACCAGCTTGATGTACTCGGTCTTCTTGGCGTTGACGGTGCGTTCGGCGATGACCACCTCGAAGTTGGAAAAGAAGGATGTCTTCGATGAACCACCCGGCACCGAGATAAAACGCAAGGGAACCTCTTCGGTTGGAGCAAGAGCATTGTCACCCATTGTTTGAGGCGATTGCCCAGTGCCCGGCGCGTCGGTCAAGGGCTCCATCTGCTCCAGGGGTCCGGTCGAGACCGAGCCAGTCCCGCCCGGTGGTGCGCCGGCACCCAGATTCCCTCCCGGAAGATCACCCAGACCACGGCCGCTGGAACCACCACCCCCATTGCCACCCGAACCACTTCCGCCTGCGCCTCCGCCGCCTCCCATCGAAGGAGGAGGCGCGACCACATTTCCGTCTCCGGCCATGAGCGCACCGCCGTGGCCGCGACTGCCATTACCCTGAAGTCCTGGAGGGGGCGGAACGACACCTGTACCGGTACCAGCTAAAGAGCCGAACCGATTTCCGGCCCCCGCACCATCGCCGCCGCCAAATCCCGTGCCCTTCCCCGAGCCGCCTTGCAGTGACGGTGGAGGCGGCACGACTTCGGTTCCGTTCCCTGATAACGAACCCCCGCGTCCATGGCCGCCGCTTCCCACGCCTGACCCATCACCGATGCCCGCCAACGAAGGCGGAGGCGCAACCACACCCGAGCCGCCTCCCGATAGCGACCCACCCAGACCGCCACGACCTGTCGCCGCGCCACCCGCGCCAGACATCGTCGGCGGAGGTGGAACAATCTCCGAACCACCTGTACCCAGCGATGTGATACGCCCTCGTCCTGTGCCCCCGCCTGCTTGCATGGCAGGAGGTGGAGGTACGGCGCCTCCACCCAAAGAACCCATCTTGCTACCCTCGCCTGAACCCGCACCCGCACCCGCGCCTTGCACCGAAGGCGGAGGCGGAACGACTTTGGACGAGCCTCCCGAGAAGAATGCGCTCAGGGCGCCCAACACACCGCCACTACTCTGGACTGCAGGCGGAGGTGGAACGACTTGAGATCCGACGCCGCCGGCAGAACCCGCGCGACCGATCCCGCCCACAATTCCCGCACCTTGAATTGCCGGAGGTGGAGGCACCACCGCGACGCCCGGTCCCGAAACTATTCCCGCGCGACCTTGATGTTCAATGGAAGGCGGCGGAGCCACGACTCCGGACGCTCCCGAAGCGAGCGCACGTGGCCCCATCCCCAAACCGGCTCGCAAACCTTGCCCAGGCAACTGCGGCGGAGGCGCCACAACTTGCCCTGCGGCGCCAAGGCTTCCCATGCCACGTCCTGATGCTTGGATCGATGGCGGAGGCTCAACCACACGCGTGCCTGGCCCCTGTAGGCTTCGTCGGCCACCCATTGCCGCCAGATCCGCCGGCGGAGGAGCAACCGCCGAATCCAAGCCCTTCAGTCCGGCCTGCGCACGCGCCGTGGCCGACAGCGGAACCGACGGCATCGCGGGGTTCGATGGTCCCAGATTCGGCGTCCGGGGACCTTCGGCCAGCTTCAAGTCTGGGGGCGTTACCAATTTCGGTGTTCCCTGCTGTTCGGCGGCCACGGGCATTGCTCTCGAACCGTGCGCCCGCGCGGCTGTCTGAGGCTTGCCTTGGGATTGGGGCTTGGTCTTCGGAACAGCGCTGCTGCGCTCGGAGGAGTGATGTTGCGAAGGCGAATAATAAAGCGCTTCCGCAGCCCGGTAGGTTTGTCGCACATGCGGCTGCGGCCGGCTGGCCCATCCCTGCGACAGCGCCCAGCCCGCGAAGATCACAACAAAATGCCAGAGCAGCGATTCCTGAAACGACTTCCACGGCAAGCTGGTGGGCAAGAAAACGTCATGCCAGAGCTCGCCCGGCGCCAAGGATTTTACGGCCGGGGCCGGCTGGAATGTGTGCACCAGGTTGCTGAAGAAAATTTCGTGCGCGGGCTCCCGCTCGACCAGCAGGTTCAGACGAGGTTCGCCCTCATGGGCAACACTCGTTTCCGAACTTAGGAGCTCCAGGCCTTTGTCCATGGATCCACACGGTGGGGGAAAACTTTCGATCATTATAGGCCAGTTACCGCCCCACCCCGCTACTGATAAAAGTCAAAAGTGCAGGAAAATTACCGAACGCACGGCTGAAAGGCCGCAAAATTCGATCAATTCCCGTGTTCCGTGCGCTTCGCCGCAGGAAATCGCTGCCTCTCAAGAGCTTGGACCCGCTTAAGGCGATTCGCCTAGTCGCTCGGGGTAGACACCCGCGTGCGGTATTCCAGACGCATGCAGCTTGATGTTCTTCTTCGCGCTCTTCGCGATCCCTTCGCGATCTTAGCGGTTAAGCGCTTTTGTTTTTGGACGCGCCGACGGCAAAGCGTTTAACCGCGAAGTTCGCAAAGAACGACCGCGAAGTTCGCGAAGGAAACCCTGCACGAGAAACTCAGGCACTTTCAGCCCGTGCGTCCGGCAGTGACGCCGGCACCGCCCGTTTTGCGGCCCATTCGCGTAGCGCGTCAATCTCCTCGGCACGCGTAGTCGACAAAGGCACCGTGGCCTGAATGGCCTCGAGCAGATGTTGATCGCCGAGCTGTTGTTTCTGAGAGTACGCCGCGTACAGCGCGGTCTGCACCACCGATTCGATTTCGGCGCCGGAGTATCCGCGAGCGGCGGCGGCCAACCGATCAAGCTGAAATTCCGTGGGATTCCGCTTCCGGCGGGCCAACTGGATCGTAAAAATCTGCTTGCGTTCCGCCTGGTTCGGCAGGTCGACGAAAAACAGTTCGTCGAACCGCCCTTTGCGGATCAACTCCGGCGGAAGCACGCTGACGTTGTTGCAGGTCGCCGCCACAAAGACAGGGGCCTTGCGATCTTGCATCCACGACAGAAATGACGCGAGCAGACGCGAGGAGACGCCCGCGTCCGCCGAGGCCGAATCCGCCCCGCTTCCGGCGAACACTTTCTCCAGTTCGTCAATCCAGAGCACGCACGGCGCCAGCCCTTCAGCAACCTGAAAAACTTTCTGAATGCGCTTCTCGGTTTCACCAATGTATTTGTCGTAGACTGCCGCGGTATCGAACTTCACCAGCGGCAGTTTCCACTCCCCCGCGATCGCCCGCGCGCACATGCTCTTTCCGCAACCCTGCACGCCGAGGATAATGACGCCCCGCGGCGGGTCGAGCCCGAAGGCGCGTGCCTGCTCTTCCCACGAGCCCCGGCGCTGCGCGAGAAAGCGTTTCAGGTTATCGAGGCCGCCCACGCTCGCAAGGGTGTCGCTGACTTCGACAAACTCCAGCATCTCCGAGCGCCGCAGCAGCGCTTTCTTCGCTTCAAGCACATCGGTGACAGTCTCGGGACAAACGGCGTAGCGCGTTACCAGCGCCTGCGAGATCGCACGCTCCGCTTCTTCTTCCGTCAAACCGCGGAGGTTGTCCGCAATGGTATCGAGGCCGGCCGCGTCCAGCCTTCGTTGCAGCGTGTGCGTCTTCGAGATGCGCACCAGCACTTCGTCAACGATCTGGCGCAGCCGCTGCCGGTCGGGCAAAGGCAACGTCAGGTACTCGACCAGGCTCGCAAGTTCCGGCGGAATTGAAATCTTGGGTGCGGTCAGAATCACGGTGCGGCGATTGGTGGCGAACTTCTGCCCCACGTCGCGCAGACGCCGCACCACCACCGGGTCCTCCATGTGGCGATGCAGGTCTTTCAAAATGAAAGCCGCTTCAATGCTGATGCCCTCGAGATTGGCGAGCATTTTTCCAGGATCCCGGCTGTCGTAAAGCGCCTTGGCGCTTTCAGCAAAGTCGTTGACCTCGCCGGCGCGATAGCCTCCCGCTGGAAAGGCGCCTTGCTCGATTGTGGCGACCGTGCTGACTCCGCAGCGAGCCAACCCGGAAGCAATCGTCCATTCGAAGGCCGCCAGATTCAGTGCGGAGCACGCGGCACGCGCCATGCGCACGGCGCGCGTCTCCTCCACCGTCTCCATCACCACGATGGGTGTGGAGGAATCCATGAGCACTTTCAGGCGATCGAGGACCTTGTCCATCCGTTTGACCAGTCAGGACTTACTCTCGTACAATAACGTATTCGGCACCCACCGGAATATCTCTCTCGTAGAAACGAAGGTAACCAAAGAGCATGGCGAATCATTTATCGGCGCTGAAGCGCGCCCGTCAGACGGTCAAGCGGACCGCCACCAACCGGACCAACACCTCGCG
>QIAH01000445.1 GCA_003225465.1 Acidobacteriota bacterium
TGCCCTGAGGACCGGCAAGAGTGAGTTGTCCGCTGCCTTGAGCATGTTCCGCGTCCATAACCTCAAGCTGAATCTTAAAGTCGGCCTTCTCGCCTCCCGGGTACACGCAGCTTGCGCTCACATCCATGTGCGTGCCCGTGGAACTCTGAACCTTATATTTGCAGTCGTTGTCGGGATCGTTGAACGGGTACTGGTTCATGTTTTCTTTTGTGATACAGGATTTATAAGTCTGGGTCTGCGGAGCTCCCATACCTTGGATGGTCAGGATCGTCGTTACCTGCCAAAGACCGGCCTTCACATTAAGTGTTGAATGTTATCAGCCGCAACCAAAAGTGTTGCTGCGAACAAAATCGCTCCCAGCACTATCATTTTCCGCATTGCATCCTCCTTGACATTTTTCGCACACGGCCCGGTCGTTCATTCGAGATTCTGCGCAGCACCTCCACGAAGGCGCGTCATTCCAAGCGTCATCAAGGCAGCATCGCCCGCGCAACCACGGCAGTGGGGTTGCGCCGGGCGCGATAGCGGGAGATGTTAGCCCGAGAAGGGCACAAGCGACAACCGCAGCAAAGGCATGGGAACGCACGGTGGGTCTAGCGACTCCGGATTCTGATTGGAAACCGGGCGGTTACACTCACTGACTTTTTTTATCGCCAACCGTAGCGGTTTTGAGTGAAATCGGGATTTCACAACAATGATCGTTATGCTGGACGATTAAAACGAGCATCTGCAACGAGTTGTCCAATGATCTTCACGTCAGATTGAGTCTCACTATCATCGACCAGATCAGCCAGAACCGTGTACGAGAATACTGCCTCGCGGATCACATCCGGAGCAACGGAACCGCCCACGAACCAGTAGTAGATGTGAATCCGCGTCCCATCCTGTGTTGACGCCTTCTCTGATCCTGCTATGAAGTTTTCGGTCGTGGGGGTCACTTCAACATTGCCATGTTCTTCCTGGAAACTCTTCCTTAGCTTCTCCGCTGGGCCATGCCCGGTGATTAACGAGACTCGAAAGAACCCGGATCTCGCATTTGGCAACTGATACTGGTACACGTCGTTTTCATCGGACTCGACTTCGATCCACTCATGTGGGATCAAGAACGTCAGTTTGTCATTGAAGATCGAGACTGCATCTAGTGGTGTGCGTCAGGCAGATGGCCGATTATGACGTGCGCGACGGGCCCGCTTGACCTGTTCCAGGATGTCAGCGGCTTTGGCGGTCCAGATAAAGGGTTTGGGGTTCTCGTTGTGATTATCGATGTAGCCCTCAACCGCCATGATGAGTTCTTCTACGTCACGGAAGGTGCCACGGCGCAAGCGGTTCTGAGTGAGGTCGCGGAAGAAGCGTTCCACCATATTTAGCCAGGAAGAACCGGTTGGTGTGAAGTACATGTGGAAGCGCGGATGGCGTTCTAACCAAGCCTGAACTTTGGGATGTTTGTGAGTGGCGTAGTTATCCGCAATGAGATACAAAGCTTGATCGGTAGGCGTGACGTCGTCGATGACCCGCAAGAACTTCAGCCATTCCTGATGCCGATGTCGCTCCTGGCACATGCCGATGACGGTGCCATCGAGGACGTTGAGAGCAGCAAACAAGCTGGCCGTCCCGTTGCGCTTGTAGTCGTGGGTCATGGTCTGGGCCCGCCCGGCTTTCAACGGCAGCCCGGGTTGGGTACGATCCAGCGCTTGGATCTGGCTCTTCTCATCGACCGATAAGACCAGGGCGTGTTCCGGGGGATTCATATACAGCCCCACGATGGCTTCCAATTTCTGGGCGAAGTCGGGGTCCCGACTGATTTTGAAAGTCTTAACCAAGTGAGGCTTCAGACCATGAGCATGCCAAATACGGCGCACGCTGGCTTCGCTGATGCCTACCACCTGCGCCATGGTCCGTGTGCTCCAATGGGTGGCGTTGCGGGGTTTCTCTCGAATCGTTTTGTCGATCACCCTTTGCACCCTCGCCGGAGTGATCGTGGGTGTGCGTCCCGGTCGCGGGGCATCTTTCTCCAGGGCCGCCAGTCCACCCTCCAGGAAACGGTTGCGCCAGCGAGCGGATTTCTCTGGAGTGATGCTGAATTCCCGAGCGATCTCTTTGTCCTGCATTCCCTCGGCAGCCCGCAGCACGATGCGGGCCCGTTCCACCACCCGTGCCGGAAGGGAGCGAGCACGAGCCCGCTGTTCCAATTGCTCCCGTTGTTTCAAGTCCAACGTGACCGCTCGAGCGATGCGCATGGGTTGCTGCCTCCTATTGTAAAGATGCAGCAGCACACATACTCGTTACTATTTATGACGCGATACACTAGCCGTTTGATTGCCATGCGTTATGAATTCTAAGACGCGAATGATAACTGACGAAACCAGGCCATTTCACAAGGTTGCGCCGTCTGTTCGCCTTTTTTGAGGTCCAACGAGTGTAATCGGGATGTTTCGCCAATTGACCTTTTTCTTACCACCTATGATCGACTAGCATTGCAACATTCGTTGGGAGGAACTCCTCTATGCATGAGTTCGACCGTCGTTCGATGCTGAAACTAGTCGCTGCCCTTTCCTTGGCTCCTCATTCTGCCCTTGCGGACGAAAAAGACAGCAAGGTTCACCTCGTGGAAGCCGGTACTGATCGCACAGGACAGCCGCACAAGGCGGCACGTGCCAACACCCATCTGGACTTCAAAGTTCTCACCCGCGAAACCAACGGTGCCCTCTTCATTATGGAGAACCGCAATATGGTCCGCGGCGGACCGTCGCGACACGTGCACTACGAGCAGGAGGAATGTTGCGGCTGAAACCCGGCGATTCGGTTCTGGCCCCGAGAAATGTCCCGCACGTATGGGCTTACCTTGGCCAGAAGCCCGGACGCATGCTATTCGCCTTCACCCCGGCGGCCAAGATTGAAAGTTTCTTCGAGGAAGCGAGCAAACCGGATGCCAAGGTCAATGACCCCTCTCGTTTTGAGAGGCACGGCATGAAGGTCGTTGGCCCGCCGTTGCTGGACAGTTAATTGACGCTTCGGCGTGCTTCGCCGAGCACGCCAGGCTCAATGAGTCATATGGCGATGTTACAACAGCTAAGCGGCCGAACGTAATCTAGGGACACTCTGAATAAGCGCTCATGCTAAGTCGGCTAACAACAGTGTTCAGGAATCCGCACTGCCGGTTCGGGTCTCGGATGCCGGAGCTTTTCAGCACCGCCGTTGTAACCTCGCGTACGGGGCAAAGGCGGGCGAGCCTACGCTACGGCCAGCAGTTTTCTGCGGCTCACAAACAGATTCACTAGCGCACAGGTAACGAACAGCCGGTGCGCGTTCTTCTTCAGCCCGCGATAGCGTACTTTCACGAATCCGAACTTCAACTTCATCACTTGAAACACGTGCTCCACCCGTCGACTTCGTCCGGTTCTTCGCCCACGCCACTTCATCCACGATTTGGCCCTTGTAGCGACAGCGCCGCTGGGTGAAATCCCGTGCTCGTGGCGCGCACTCGCGCATCACCTCGGTTTGGCCCTGATACGCTCCGTCGCCCCACACCCGCGTTTCTTCACCATGCCGCAGGTCCGGGAACATCGCCACATCGGAAACATTGGCGGCCGTCGCCACCACCGTGTGAATGATCTTAGTCTTGCTGTCGACGCCCACGTGCGCTTTCATCCCGAAGTACCAGTTCTTCCCCTTCTGGGTCCCGACTCTGCTCGCGGTTTTTGGTCGAGGAAGGTGCGTGAATCAGGGTCGCGTCCACAATCGTGCCCGTCGTGATTCGCACGCCCTTGGCTTGCAAATGCCGGTTCACCGTCCCCAGAATCTCTTCCCCCAGATGGTTCGCTTCCAGCAGGTGCCGGAACTTGCACACCGTCGTCTCATCCGGCACCGGTTCGGCTCCCAAGTCAACCCCCGCAAACTGCCTCAGGGTCGCCGAGTCGTACAAAGCCTCTTCCACCCCCGGGTCCGCCAGATTGAACCACTGCTACAGAAAATAAATCCGCAGCATCTGCTCCAGTTCTTTCGGCCGTCGCCCGTTGCCCGGCTTGGGATAGTGCGGCTCGATCAGCGCACACAGCTTCTCCCACGGCACCACCTGCTCCATCTCTTCCAAGAACATTGCCCGCCGAGTCTTCTTCGTGTACCGCTCGAATCCCGTCATCATTGCCAGTGTCCTCTGCTTGCGCAACGAGTTCATGCTGGCACGACTTTATCTATACTCCCTGTGGAAAGGGAGGACTTAATCAGAGTCTCCCTAGGAGAGGATAAAGCGACCAGCTAGACTGGGCGGAATGAGGCGCTGGATTCTCAGAGCGTTGTTCTTTCAGCATGCGTCGGGATGGGCATCGCGCTTTTTCTCGCAGTCTTTTGGAGGCTGATGAACTTCGATCACATCAGCATCACTAACGAATCGCGAGACGCCCTGTCTGGTCTGTCATTCCTTCTATGTCCACCAGGATTCGTTCTTATGGAGGTTGCCCCGAGGGAGGCCATCATTCGGGAGGTTGCAGCGCTTTACGCCGAGGTCATCTTGATGAGCGGAGTGCTCTACGGTCTCGTGGTTTCGGTTGGAATTGCCTTATTCAGAGCGATGAGCAAGACCAAGGTCAATGAGTGAAATGGGGATATTTCGCCAGTTGGTTGTTGGGGATTAGACTATCGGCTTAGCTGTTCACGTATTCGAAAGGAAGCATTCATGGCTCAAGTTGACAGTTGTGCAATCGGACTCACGCGCCGGAGCTGGCTCGGACTCGGGATCGCCACCGCCCTAGGGACCTCCTTGGGTGCAGTGCCGGTTCATTCACAATCCCTGCCGGAAAGCTGCGCCCCTCTCATTCCGCAAAAGCACGAGCCCTCGAACGGTGGATCGTGTCCGTATCCAATTCCTTGGCTCGATAAAAATGGAAATCACAATCAACCCGCTGGACCGAATGTCGAGCTCTCGAACATCTATCACTTCAAAGGAAAGCTGGCCCGCTGCAGTGGCTTTCACGGTATGGGAACAGATAAACAGGGCAATCGTCATGCATGGGGAACACCGACTACTGACTACAGCTACATGGCGGGCGAGTACTGGGCGGCGCGGCAGGCGCATCAAGGCGTATTCACCCACACCTGATTGACGCTATTCAAGGGACAGGCTGTCCCTGCGAACCAAGTTCATGATTTCCATTCGCCGATCTCGGCCGAAGGTCTTTACTGGGTCACTCCAGTGCCTACAGGCGCGCTCACGTTCAGCGCGGACGGAAAGACCGCCACACTGCAGATGACCAACGTACCTATCATCGACCAGCCGCGTTGGCCGGCAATGGATGCTGAAACCACCCCGGCGTTTCTCGACTTCAAGCTCGTTTTTACTCCCACGGAGGAATCGGTCAAATACGAAGACCCGATGCGGCAGTATCGGTTTGAAGGCTTTAAGGCGATCGCGAAATTGGAAGTGAGTGTGCGAGTGCCATCGATCGACTTCGCATTCAAGACTGATCCGCTCGACATGTCCAAATGTGATTTTGCGGTGATCGGGGAGGAAGTGAATGGCAAATATTACGAACCCAGTAAGAGCTGAATATCTCGTTCGTTTGAACCATTGGGCAACGCCTTATTGGCGATTCACCGAGACCCTGCTACCCGCGTAGTTGGTGAAATCGAGATATTACGACAGTACAGGACCTGCCCATTGCTGAAATCGGGGCCTTTTCATCCGTTGAGAATTGCTTGTGTGATGGCGCTGTTACGGAATGAACAATCCAGAACCGCAATACGGATCCTCCTAACTCGTTTCGGAAATTAGAAAGAGCCGGAGGCTACTTCCAGCCCCCGGCTCAATTTGATGGCTAGAAGGAGAAATTGTTCACCATCCTGACGCTTTCTATGGTTACCGACCCGAGACCGTAAGCCGCGCCTCCCACTGCTGATCCGGTGCCGGTGTTGACGACCGCAGCGGAGTCCGCAGCCGCCTGGATCGACATGTAGTAAGTGCCCACGCCAACATTAGGAAAGATGAAGTTGTACCCGTGAGCGCTGGTAGTCTGCAGAATGAGCTGAATGGTTGAAGTGAAATCACACGTTCCAGTGCCCGCCAGCCCGCTGACGGTTACGTTGACCACGCAGTCGCTCAGCGATTGTGTGAGCGTCTGCACGCGAGAGTCCAGAACGACGCCAGAATCGGCTCCTGTCCCGGAACATCCCAGCACGGCCGTGTTGCACGCGGCCGCCGGATAGCCGTAAGCGACAGGGCTGCCGTTGGGGGCGTTCAGCAACACAGCCCGCAAATACACTCCGCCGGTCGCGGTTGCCGTGGAAGTATTCGTGCCGCCCGCCGTCTTCGACGGTTTGGTTGTGACCAGGGTATTGGTGTACAGACCGGTCACCAACGAAGTCGAAACAAATAGGGACTGGCTGTTGGAGACTTTCACGGTACTGCCCATGACTTCAACGTAGTCATCCGAAGTTACCGATTTGGCGGCGCCGCTAAAAACATCGGCACAACTCCATGTTCCGGAAGTAGCAGTGATGCTGCAGCCCACAGCTGAATTGTAGGCTGCGGTGGCTTTGGAGCTGGGCGTGCCGCTCTGGGCAAAAGTGATGGTGGCTGTTAATAGAGCAAACGTAGCGAGGGGGATAAACTTCTTCATCGCATATTCTCCAGATTGGGGATTTGACGAAGTGCGTTTTCGTCGTTCAGAACTGCCAGAGGACTGCAGCTTACGTCCGGGGAATGGGCTTTTCGAGGTTACTGATGGCCAGCAACTCTTTCAGTAGGCCCGTGGCCAGTAGTACATCGGTACGCGCCAGAGACAGCAGACAGAGGGTCGGAAGTAGTCGATCTAATGGAACCGTTCTGCGACTCCGCAAGCAAGCCGGGGCACTATCAGTGGCTCAACCAGGACGGTGAGGTATCGCTGTTGCTGTCGCCAGACGGCTCGCGGTGATGATTAAAACGCGTTAACGAGTGTAATGGCGATTTTTCATCAATTGACCTCCATGCGATGCCGCAGCACATTTCCACGTGAGCGGCATCACTGACAAGTCCCAGTCTTACCGGCGACGATTTCTTTTAAAGCAAACTCGGATGAACGGGAGTATTCCATGTCAAACGGCAGTGATTCACGCTGTCCAGTCTGTGATCAGCCACTAGACACTATTTTCGACCCGAAAACTGGAAGATCCGAGGTTGCCAAATGCCCGAACCCGGACTGTCCGAGCAACAAAGTGAATTAAGAATTGAGATATACCGACGTCTGCGCTAGGGGAGGAGCTATGAATCGTACGTGTAAGAGCGGAATTTTATTAACCCTATGCGTATCGGCCATGGCACAAACTCTTGGGCCCACAAGAGAGCAATGCCGAGCGGATGTCCATCGGTGGTATGCAGAAACTCGGCCAAATTATGAGACTGCCCTCGATGCCCTCACGCTTCGGCAATTGATGGTCCGTGAGGTTGAGCTTCACTCTTGCGCTGCTGAGGTTGATGCGGCTGAAGAACTAAATTACCAAAGACTTGTTTGGCTCTACACGTTCTCGGAAGGAAATCGTTACATTCATTTCATGCAGAGACACCATTTGTACGATCAATTCCTATCGGAAGATGCAAAGGGTGCTCGGTGAAACGCAGCTCCAATCGAACGTACTTGACGCAAACAGATGGGATGAGAAGGCCGGTCTCCGGACGGGATGCTGTAAGCTCCCAAGTTATCGACGTGCTCGAAGCACAGATAAA
>QIAH01000290.1 GCA_003225465.1 Acidobacteriota bacterium
TTCGGCGCCTCCGCACGAGATGAAGCTGCTGCCCATCCCCGGCACGCATCAATCCCTCCACCTTGAACAGTTCGTTCCCGCCAGCTTCCAGAATCCCTGGGCGGTCGTCGCCTTCGCCCTGGTTGCTTCCACGCTGCTGAAGGGAATTTTCGACTACGCAGGCACCTATCTCGTCAGCTACGCCGGATTCGGAATGATCACCGACCTGCGCGACGCCATGTACAACGCGATCCTCCGGCGCTCGGCAGCGTTCTTCCAAAAGCAC
>QIAH01000291.1:0-16652 GCA_003225465.1 Acidobacteriota bacterium
CTGCTCTCTACCCTTATTAATGACCTCGAGCGCGTGCAGTTTTCCCTCTCAAGCGTGCTGGGAGAATTCCTCCAGCAGGTGTTCACCCTGATTTTCACGATTGCCGCCGTGGTCCTGCTGGGCGGCAAACTTGCTTGGGTGCTGGTTCTTTTTCTTCCCGCGATTCTGTTTTCCTCCACCAAGATTGGCCGCCGCGTCCGCCACACCACCCGCCGCGGACAGGACAAGCTGGCCGAAATCCAGAATATCTTGCACGAAACCATTACGGGCAATCGCATTGTGAAAGCATTCGGCATGGAATCGTGGGAGGTAGCCCGCTTTCGCACTGCCGCAAAGCGTCTCCTGCGCGCTAACCTGCGTTCGGTGGCGGCCGCCGCCGTCAGTTCTCCTTTGATGGATACTTTCGGCGCAGTCGCCATCGCCCTTCTGCTCCTGCTCGGACGCAACGAGATCCGCCACGGTGCTTTCACCCCGGGTACCTATCTTGCCTTCATCGCGCTGGTCTTCAAGCTGTACGAGCCCATTCGAAAGTTCGCGCTCTTCAACAACAGCTTCCAGCAAGCCGTCGGTGCATCTTCGGAGATCTTCAAGTTTACCGAGAGTGAAGATGATGTCCGCGAGAAGCCGGGAGCCAAGCCGCTGCCGGCGTTCTCCAAGAGCATCGTTTTCGAAGGCGCAAGCTTCTCTTACGGTGACGAGGAGGGCGCCCGCGACATCCTCCGCGCCATCGATCTTGAAGTGAAGCGGGGTGAGGTGCTCGCCATCGTAGGCTCCAGTGGCGCCGGGAAGAGCACTCTCGTCCACCTTATTCCTCGCTTCTTCGATCTGACTTCCGGTCGTCTGCAGATCGACGGTCACGATGTCCGCGATGTGACCCTTGCCTCGTTGCGCTCGCAGATCGGCATCGTCACGCAGGAAACCGTGCTGTTCAACGACACGGTGCGCAACAACATCGCTTATGGTCAGCCGCATGTCTCGCAGAAAGCCGTCGAGTCGGCGGCCCGCGCCGCTCTTGCCCACGATTTCATCACGGAGATGCCGAACGGCTACGAGACCATCATCGGTGAGCGTGGCCTGCGGCTGTCTGGTGGCGAGCGCCAGCGCATCGCGATTGCCCGCGCCATCCTCAAGAACGCGCCAATCCTCATTCTGGACGAGGCCACTTCAGCGCTCGACAGCGAGTCGGAATCGCTCGTGCAATCGGCCCTGCAGAATTTGGTCGTGGGACGCACCGTCTTCGTCATCGCCCACAGGCTCTCGACCGTGCGCCGCGCCGATCGCATCGTGGTTCTCGAAAACGGCACCATCACCGACGTGGGCGCGCACGAAGACTTGATGAAAAAGCTAGGCACCTATCGGCGCCTGTACGACCTGCAGTTCCTGGAAGTTGATCATCCCAGGGCGGCTCCGGTGGGAGATTAGCGAATCGCTGACGGCTGATAGCTGATAGCCAACATGACGCCGAGGCTAGCAGATAAACGCCAGTACCAACTGAGAACGGGGAAGCTATCTCACAATGGACCAAACGTGTAAGCTTCGGTCTCCTCAGGGGCTAAAGCCCCAATTTTATGCTGCTCTGGACGGCGCGGCTGAAGCCGCGCCCTTTCAAAACCGATTTATGAGATAGCTTCTGACAACTGGGAACTGAGAACTGCTCTTATGCCCATCCGTTCCATGACCGGCTTCGCCCAGGTGAAGGGCCAGATCAACGGGAAGCTGAGCTTCAGCTTGTCGCTCAAGTCCGTCAATCACCGTTTCCTCGATCTGCACTTCCGCATGCCCTCCGACAACGACGCCCTCGAAATGAAACTCCGTCGGCTGCTGAAGGAAAAGGTTGCCCGCGGGCATGTCGAGCTGACCCTCAGCATCGATCGCGGCACGAGTGAGGGATTCGCCCTTAATCGCGAACTGGTGAGCGGTTATGTGAATGCCTTTCGCGCCGCCGCTTCCGAGTTCGGCATTATCGCGGAGCCCGATTTGAATGTCATTCTGCGCATGCCCGGCGCGATGGACGTCTCTACGGGCGCGGCTGACGGCGAACTCGAGGCTGCCGTTCTAGGTCAGATCGAAGAAGCTCTCACGCGTCTTAACCAGATGCGCGATGAGGAAGGCCGTGGCATCGAACGCGAGCTGCGCGAGCGCATGGAGCATATCCAGAAAGCCAGTGCCGGCGTCGATCGCCACCGCCACGCCATCCTGCAAGGCTACGTCGAAAAGCTGCGCGCGCGCATGCAGGAACTCATTGGGGCGCAGGTGGATCCCGAGCGCCTGCTCCAGGAAGCCGCCCTGCTGGTCGATCGCAGTGACATCCAGGAAGAACTCGTGCGTTTGCAGACGCACATCAAGCACTTTCTCGGATTGCTGGACGAAAAGGGTGAAGTCGGCAAGAAACTCGACTTCCTTCTCCAGGAAATGAACCGCGAGGCCAACACGCTGCTTTCGAAGACCTCTGGCCTTGCCGGCGACGCCCTCAAAATCACCGAGATGGGTCTGGTCATGAAGTCGGAAATCGAGAAGTTGCGCGAGCAGGTGCAGAACGTCGAATGACGACCGTCTACATCATCTCTGCGCCTTCCGGCTCGGGAAAATCCACCCTCGTGAATGAAGTCCGCAAGATCGTCTCCGGACTCGATTTCTCCATCTCCTATACGACCCGGGCTCCCCGGGGCAGCGAACAGAATGGCCGGGAATATTTCTTCGTATCGCGCGCTGAGTTTGAGGACATGATCCGCAACGACGAATTTCTGGAGCACGCCGACGTTTTCGGAAACTACTACGGCACGGCCCGGCGGTTTCTGCGCGAGGCCCAGGCACACGGCGATGACCTGCTGCTCGACATCGATGTGCAAGGCGCCGAGCAAATCAAGAAAAGGATTCCCGCTGCTGCCAGTATCTTCGTCCTTCCGCCCAATCGAGAGAAATTGGAGTGGCGCCTCCGGAACCGCGGCCTCGATTCCGAGGCCGTCATCTGCCGCCGGTTGGACACGGCCCGTCGGGAGATTGAGAATTATGATAAGTACGACTATATTTTAGTGAACGACCGCTTGGAGCAGTCGATTGACCAACTGAAGGCCATCCTGCTTTCGGAACGTCTGCGACGCTCGGGCCGACCGCTGACCAACGACGAACAAGAAAAAGTCGCGTTGGCGGATCGGAATCGCTTGGAAAACATGCGGACTCGAATTCAACCTATTCTGGATTCCTTCCGCGACACCCCAGGCCATTGCCAGCCCAAGGCGGCGCTTTAGGGGAGAACAGTATGAAGTTGATCGAAGGCTTCGACAGCAACTATCGCTATATCCTCGTGGCCGCCCGCCGGGCCCGCCAACTCCAAGGTGGCGCGCCTCCGGTCGTAGAGACCAGTTCCCGCAAGCCTTGCCGCATCGCCCAGGACGAAATCCGTGCCGGGAAGGTGAAATGGGTCATCCCCGAAGTTCCCAAGTCCACAGCTGAGGTCGCCAGCGAGGCTCTCGATCCAACTCCTCAAACTGACGCATAGGGTCTTGCCGCTGTTGCTGGTCGACGCCGATCTGTTTCGGCAGCGCCCGACCGCAACATTCGAAAGCTCCTCTGCTGTCATCTAAACTACGGACACCATGAAGGTAGCTCTTGGCGTAAGCGGCGGGATCGCAGCCTACAAAGCAGCGGAAATCGTCCGTCTGCTGCAGGATCGCGAAATCCGCGTACAGGTCATCATGACCGAGGCCGCGCAGGAATTCGTGCGCCCGCTCACCTTTGCCGCCCTTTCCGGCGAAAAAGTCATCACGGGCATGTTCGAAGCCGGAAACGCCGAGCCCAACATCGACTCCGCCGTAGAGCACATTGCGGTCGCTCAATCCATCGATGCTCTGGTGGTCGCGCCAGCCACATCCGACATACTCGCGAAATTCGCGCAGGGGATTGCCAGTGATTTCCTGACCACGCTCTACCTCGCGACCACCGCACCGGTCATCGTCGCTCCCGCGATGAACGTCAACATGTGGAATCATCCTGCCACCCAGGCCAATGTTGAAATTCTGCGCAAGCGCGGCGTGAAGATTGTCGAACCCGACAGCGGCTACCTCGCGTGCGGCATGATTGGCCCTGGACGCCTCGCCGCCAACGAGAGCATTGTGGCCTCGGTTATGCAGGCTCTGGGCGCTTCGCAGGACTTGGCTGGCGAAACTGTTCTGATTACGGCTGGCCCCACTCGCGAAAAAATCGATCCAGTGCGCTACATCACGAACCGCTCCAGCGGTCGCATGGGTTACGCACTTGCCGAGGCTGCTCTGAGGCGCGGTGCCCGCGTCCTGCTGGTCACCGGGCCAACCTCCATCGTGCCCCCGAACGCGGCCGAGGTCACGCGAATCGAGACCGCCGATCAGATGCGCGCTGCCGTCTTGCAGCTCTTCTCGCAAGCCACCATCGTGATCAAGACCGCTGCTGTGTCCGACTATCGCCCGAAGGCCGCGGCGATCCAAAAGCTCAAACGAAGCGGTCCCATGTCGCTCGAGCTGGAGCCTACCAGTGACATTCTCGCAGAGCTGTCCGCGAGGAAAAGCACTCAGCTCATCATCGGTTTTGCCGCGGAAACGGAGAATGTCCTGGAAAACGCGCGCAAGAAGCTTGCCAAGAAGTCCCTCGACGCCATCGTCGTGAACGACGTCTCGCGCGACGGAGTTGGCTTCGACTCCGATCGCAATGCGGTCACCATCCTCACCCAGGACGAAGTTCTTGAAGTCCCCGAAACCACCAAGTGGGAAGTCGCGCAACGAGTGCTCGATCAAATCGTGAAGCTTCGTCGCCGCGCTCGCATCACCGCCAGCTAGACAGCATGCGGGTCAGTTGAAGCTTCCCCGGCGAATTTACCCTCTACCCACACGTACAGGTACCACCGTGCTGCACTGGAATTTGAGCAGGTGAGCTGGGGAACGTATTTCGGGGGTGTTCTGCCCGCGGTTTTCAGGCTATACTCAAGAAGTAAGTGGTTTTATCCCATGACCCTGCAGAATCCCAATTCGCATCTGCCCGCGTGCTGGCTGCACCAGCTATGCTGCCCACGGCGCCATCTGGCAGGGCTTCCCTCCCGCCTCCGTCCCAGTCTTTTCGGAAGCGATTAGTTCGAATCCTCTCCTGTGCAAATTTTCTTCGGGACGTAGTCCGCTCAGTTGACTAGCCCGGAGAAAAGTCAGCGGCGAATCAAGGCCCTAATCGCCAACAACCAACGACGAATGACCAAAGATGGAGGAGAATTCCGATGCCAACCAAGACTCTGATTGCCGGCCCCAAGATCAAGACCGCCCTGCCCGGCCCCAATGCCAAACGCGTTCTGGCGGGCGATGACAAGTACATTTCGCCGTCCTATACGCGGTCGTACCCGTTGGTAGCGAAGAGCGGCCGCGGCGTGGTCGTGACCGATGTCGATGGCAACGAGTTCTTTGACTTCTCGGCGGGCATTGCCGTGACTTCGACTGGCCATTGCCATCCTGAGGTGGTCGCCGCCATCCAAAAGCAGGCGGGAGAGCTCATTCACATGTCGGGCACCGACTTCTACTACGAGAATATGGTGCAGCTGGCGGAACGGCTCTCGAAGATCGCGCCGATGCCCGGGCCGCACAAGATTTATTACGGCAACTCCGGTACCGAGGCGATTGAAGCCGCGCTGAAGCTGGCCCGCTATCACACCAAGCGGCAGAACGTGATCGCTTTCTTCGGCGCGTTCCATGGCCGGACGATGGGAGCGCTTTCGCTGACCGCCTCCAAGCCTCAACAGAAGCGGCGTTTTGCTCCTCTCGTTCCAGGAGTGACGCACATTCGTTATCCCGATGTGTACCGGGGCTGCTCGGGCGGCCCGCAGGATGCGGAAGCGTTCGCGATGGGGTGCGCGCGATTTATCGAAGACAAGCTGTTCAAGACGACGCTGGCTCCCGAAGAGGTCGCTGCGATCTTCGTCGAACCGGTGCAGGGAGAAGGCGGGTACGTGATCGCGCCGACGCCCTTCATGCAAGAACTCCGGCGTATTTGCGACCGGCATGGAATCCTGCTGGTTGTGGACGAAGTACAAAGCGGCGTCGGCCGAACCGGCAAGTGGTGGGCCGTGGAGCACACGGGCGTCGAGCCGGATATTGTTTGCATGGCAAAGGGCATTGCCTCCGGCATGCCGCTGGGCGTGACTGTATCGCGCGCCGACATCATGGATTGGGTACCGGGCTCGCACGCTTCCACCTTTGGTGGAAACCCGGTGTGTATTGCGGCGGCGCTGGCCACGCTCGACGTGATCGAGAAGGAAGGGCTGCTCGCGCACTCGGCGGAACTCGGCAGCTACATGCTCAAGCGCATGGCGGGCTGGCCCGCGAAGTACCGCATCGTCGGGGACGTGCGTGGCCGGGGCCTGATGATTGGCGTGGAGATCGTGAAGGACCAGAAGACGAAGGAATACGGGGCCGAACTGCGGGATCGAATCGTTCAGCGAGCCTTCGAACACGGCATCCTGTTTCTCGGATGCGGGCCGAGCACGGTGCGCATCTCGCCACCGCTCGTGGTTACCAGAGACGAAGCCGACGCAGCCATCGACATTCTCGAGGAGTCGATCGAAACGGTCAGCAAGGGCGCGTAAGAGCTGAATCTTACGGGTATGTTAATGAGCGAGGCTCGTCGAGAATTCGGCGAGCCTTTCTTGTGTTAAGGCACATCCATAAGCAACGGGAGAGAGTGTATGTGGAAAGGTAAAGTTGACTCGATTCACATTGCGCCGGCCGCCAAGGCGCCAACGCAGGCCGTGGATCACGTGGAGTTGATTCCGGGAGCAGGTCTGGTGGGGGATCGGTATTTCCTCCGGCAGGGCACGTTCTTCAAGCCCGAGCCGCAGCATGAACTCACCCTGATCGAGGCGGAGGCCATCGAGGCCGCATTGCGGGAGTACAAGGTGAGTCTCGCACCCGGCGAGCCGCGACGGAATGTGGTGACGCGCGATGTTCCCTTGAATCACCTGGTGGGCCGGGACTTCATGATCGGCGGAGTAAAGGTTCACGGTATTCGCTTGTGCGAGCCTTGCAGTCACCTGGAGGGCCTCACTGGATCGCCAGTGATCAAGGCGCTGCGACATCGGGGCGGACTGCGGGCGCAGATCCTTACGCAAGGCGTGATCCGGGTCGGCGACGCGGTGACCGAGCCAATCTCATGAACAAAACAACGTATCGTGAACTGCTGCGCGGCAAGGGCGCGCACGTGGATCCGGTCGCCAGCCTGGAGCACGTTTCAGCCGCGGTCGCCGGACGGAAGATGGAGGGATATCCGCATTCGGTGTGGCAAATTGTCGGCCACATGAATTACTGGATGGATTACGAGCTGCGCCGGATCACGGGGCAAAGGCCGGCGTATCCGGAACACGCCATCGAGGGCTGGCCCGCCGAGTTGGGTCCGGCGAACGAGGCAGAGTGGGACAGTGCGAGGCACGGCTTGGCGGCACGGCTGGAACGGTTCGATGCACTGTCTGAATCCCCGCCCGAAGCCCTGGGCGCGCAAGTGGAAGCGATGCATGCGGGCGAAGCGTCGCGTTCGTCGAGCGTGGAGGCCGTGCTGTGGCAGATCCTGGTGCACAACAGCTATCACATCGGGCAGATCACGCTCCTGCTGCGGTGCTTCGGATTGTGGCCGCCGCCTAAAGGTGGAGATAGCTGGTGAGGCTGACGCGATCTTGAAAAAACAGACCCCTAAGTGTCGACGCAAATCACCTCAGAGGGCTGAAGCCCGCAATTCCGGCTGTGAGCCGGACGGCCTGAAGGCCGTCCCTTTCAAAGCGCACTAATCGGACTCTCCCTAAAGTTAACGAGCTAAGAGTAGCCGACCGCTCGCGCTAAGGCTTATTGGCGAGCAGCCGTTTCACGAATTCGCCTACGCTTTGCGCTTCCTTGCCGGGACTGCGTTCGATGATGTCGACAATCGCGCTGCCGACTACGGCGGCGTCGGCGTAGCCTCCTACAGCCGCGAACTGATCGGGAGTGGAGATGCCGAAACCTACCGCGATGGGGAGCTTGGTGTACTTGCGCAGGCGGCGGACCAGCGTTTGGGCATCTTCGGGAAGTTGTTTTCTGGCACCGGTGACACCCGTGCGTGAGACGGCGTAGACGAATCCGCTTGAAACTTTCGCAATTCTCTTCAGCCGATCGTCGGTGGAAGTGGGGGCGGCCAGGAAGATGGGCGCAAGTTCGTTCTTGCGCATTTCGGCCAGGTAGGGAGCGGCCTCTTCCACCGGAAGGTCGGTGACCAGCACGCCATCGACGCCCGCCAGACGCGCGATCTTGCAGAATTTTTCGAGTCCCATTTGGAGCATGGGGTTCAGGTACGTAAAGATGATGAGCCCCACGGATTGGGATTGCTCGCGGATTTCCGCGGCGAGTTTGAGGACCTGATCGAGCGAGGTGCCGTGCTTGAGTGCGCGCTCGCTGGCACGCTGGATCACAGGGCCGTCCGCCAGCGGGTCGCTGAAGGGGACACCGAGCTCGATGACAGAGGATCCGGCTGCGATGGCAGCAAGGATGACCTCGCGCGTGGTAGCGAGATCAGGGTCCCCCGAGGTGACGTAGGCGACCAGGGACGGCTTTCTTTCGAAGTGAAAAGGCATGCTGGGATTGTAAATTTTAGATTGCAGATTTCAGATTGTCACATCTATGCAGCTCAATCTGAAATCTACAATCTGAAATCTACAATCTGAAATCATCCCTCGATTTTCAGATGCTCGCGCATGATTCCAATATCTTTATCGCCGCGACCGGAGACGTTCACCAGCACGATCTCGGACTTCTTCATTTTGGGGGCACGCTTAGTGACTTCGGCGACCGCGTGCGCGGATTCCAGTGCGGGGATGATTCCTTCCGTGCGAGCAAGGAGGGTAGTCGCTTCCAGCGCTTCCTGGTCGGAGGCGGGAATGTATTCGGCTCGGCCCAGGTCTTTGAGCATGGCGTGCTCGGGGCCGATCGAAGGATAGTCGAGGCCGGCAGAGACGGAATGCGTGGTTGCAATCTGGCCAGCGCGGTCCTGCAATACATAAGAGTAGGTGCCTTGCAGAACTCCGGGAGAGCCTCCACGAAAACGGGCGGCATGATCACCTAACTGGTCACCGCGACCTCCCGCTTCGACGCCGATCAACTGGACCTTTTTATCTTTAATGAAGTCGTAGAAGATTCCGATGGAATTGGAGCCGCCGCCGACGCAGGCGATGATCGCTGTGGGAAGCTTGCCTTCTGCCTTGAGGATTTGGGCGCGGGCTTCGCGGCCGATCACTCGATGGAAATCGCGCACCATGGTGGGGTAGGGATGGGCTCCCAGAACACTGCCGAGCAGGTAATGCGTGGTGCGGACATTGGTGACCCAATCGCGCATGGCTTCGTTGATGGCGTCTTTGAGCGTGCGCGAGCCGGAGTCCACGCCGCGTACTTCAGTGCCCAGCAGACGCATGCGGAAGACGTTGAGTTCCTGGCGGCGCATGTCCTCGGTGCCCATGTAGACAACGCACTCGAAGCCGAGCAGAGCGCAGACCGTAGCGGTGGCAACGCCGTGCTGGCCGGCCCCGGTTTCAGCGATTACCCGATGCTTGCCCATGCGCTCGACCAGCAATGCCTGGCCAAGGCAGTTGTTGATCTTGTGAGCGCCAGTGTGGAGCAGGTCTTCGCGCTTAAGGTAGATTTTGGCGCCGCCGAGCTTCTCCGTAAGGCGGCGGGCAAAGAAGAGTGGAGTGGGGCGTCCAGCGTAAGTCCGGAGGAGGAGGTCCAGGCGCTTCTGGTATTTAGGATCCCGCTTGGCTTTGTCGTATTCGCATTCGAGTTCCTCGAGCGCGGCCATAAGGGTTTCGGGAACATAGCGGCCACCGTAAACGCCGAAACGTCCGGGCACGGATTTGGGAGCCGTGGATGAGTGTTTGTTCGGCGCGGACGTGATTTTTGCAGTGGCCATTTTAGAGAAATATTTCAGATTTTAGATTGTAGATTTCAGATTGATGATCGTCCATGTGTAGCGCCGGCATGCTGCCGGCATCGGTTGTTGTGCGAAAGTGCCGATGGAACGCCCGCCCGAGAGCCGGCGAGACGCCGGCGCTACGGTCAGACATGCTTGTCGGCGTGATGGACGGCTTCGATGAACGCACGAACCCTCTCTGGGTCTTTTTTACCGCGACTGGCCTCGACACCGGAGGACACGTCGACGCCGAAGGGTTGAAGAATTCTGATGGCTTCGGAGACATTGAGTTCAGTCAAGCCTCCGGCGACGATGATGGGAAGCTGGAGACTGATGACCTGCACCATGGCGCGCGTTCCTTTCCAGTCGAAGGTGGTACCAGTTCCGCCGAACATTCCATTGGATTGCGCGTCAAGCAGGAGAGCGAATATTTTTTCGCGGGCGTTCTGGGTAATAAGGACCCCGCCTTCCTTCAACGAGTCACCCGGGACCGCCGGAATGACTTTCGAGACTCCGATGTGCTCCAGGGATGGGCGCGAGTCCTGCAAAAGACTCTGAAGCGACTGCCTGCCATGCAGCTGGACGGAAGTCAGGCCAGTCTGCGAAACGACGTCGCGGATGTGATCTCCATCGGCATCGACGAATACGCCGACTTTTTCGATGTGCTCGGGCAGGTGCTCGATAATATCGCGCACAGAAGCAGGTTCCACCTTGCGCGGACTCTTGTCGTAAAAGACGAAGCCGAGGGCGTTGGCCCCTGCGTCAACTGCCGTGAGCGCGTCTTCGAGATTCGTGATTCCGCAGATTTTGATCCAAGTCATAAAGGCAGTCGTCAGTCTTCAGTCGTCGGCAAAGGCAAAACATCCGGCTCGATTGAGTAGCTCCTTTCGGAAGAACAAATTCATTCGCTCGGGACCGCGGCTGCTTCCAGCAGGCGGCGCAGAGCGCTGCCTGGAAAGGCCGCCTTCATGAGCGATTCGCCGATGAGGAAGGCTTCGTACCCCGCCGAGCGAAGTTCGGCGATGTCGGCGGCGGAGGCGATGCCGCTTTCTGCGACCGCCAATATGCCGGGTGGAAATTTTTTTGCCAGGCGGAGCGGCGTGTTCAAGTCCACCTGGAAAGTGCGCAGGTTGCGGGAATTCACGCCGATAAGATCGCTGCCTGCGTCGAGTGCGCGCTGCAATTCTTCTTCGTCGTGAGCTTCGCAGAGGACGTCGAGTTCGTGGGCGCGGGCCTTGGCCGCGAGCCCTTCGAGGTCGGGTTGCTCCAGGGCGGCGACGATGAGGAGGATTGCGTCAGCGCGATGGGCGCGGGCTTCGACGATCTGAAGCTCGTCGAGAATGAAGTCTTTGCGCAGGCACGGAAGGCTGGTGCTTTCGGAGGCGAGGCGCAGATTGTCGAGCGAGCCTTGGAAGTAGTCAGGCTCGGTGAGAACGGAGAGAGCGGCGGCGCCCCCTTGTTCGAGTTCTCGGGCGAGTTGCGAGGGATCGAACTCGGGGCGAATCAGGCCTCTGGACGGCGAGGCTTTTTTCAGTTCGGCAATAACGGCCACGCCCTGGGATCCTGCCGACGTCAGCGCGTTCCGGAACCCTCGGGGCTTATGTTCAGCGGCGAGGCGGTCGAGAGCGCGGAGGTCGGCTGCGCGGCGCTTTTGCGAGAGCTTGCGGCGCGTGGTCGCGAGAATTTGATCGAGGGTGGCAAGCATCGCGAAAGTTTCATTATAAGGGACGGGCAGGAATGGGTACGCGGACGAACTGGCTATTTGGGTCCATGGTTGATCCGACGGGCGTCTCGTCCGTCCAGTCGGGCGAAACCCCGACTCTCCAACGATGAATTCCTGCCTACTTCGCGCTTCCGGATTGCGAGTTAGAAGCGGCCTTTTGTTCGGCGATCCAGGACGTAACTCGCTGGTCGAGGACATCGAGAGGCAAGGCGCCGCCGTTGAGGACCTCGTCGTGGAAGGAGCGGATGTCGTAGCGTGGGCCGAGTTCTTTCTGGGCTAGCTGTCGGAGGCGGAGGATGTCGAGCTGGCCAAGTTTGTAACCGAGGGCTTGGGCGGGGGCCGCGATGTAGCGATCGGTTTCCGACTGGACGTCGGGCTCGTCTTCGGCAGAGTGGGCATGGAAATAGTCGACCATCTGGGCGCGCGTCCAGTGTTTGTAGTGGACACCTGTGTCCAGAACGAGACGAACGGCACGCAGGAGTTCGTCGGAGAGGCGCCCAAAGTCGGAATAGGCGTCCTGGTAGAAGCCCACGTCCTTGCCGAGGCTCTCGGAATAGAGCGCCCACCCTTCCACGTACGCGTTGTAGCCGGCTTGCTGGCGAAAGGTGGGAAGAGCGGTCAGAGTCTGGGCGATTGAAATCTGCATGTGATGGCCGGGGACGCCTTCGTGATAGGCAGTGGACTCGCAGGCGACCAGCGAACGGTGCTGGTGGTCGCCAGTGTTGACCATCACAGTTCCGCGGCGAGAGCCATCGGGGGTGCCGGGTATGTATTCCGCGGAGGGCGCGTCCTTCTCGCGGAATTCTTCGACGGGCTTGACGTCGAGCTGGGTGGGTGGGAGCAAGCCGAAAAGTTTGGGAAGTTGGGGCGACATTTGGGCGATGTAGCGCAGGTAGGTCTCGAGAATCTGCTCGCGGGAAGTGGGGATCAGTTTGGGATTGGTGGCCAGAGAGGCGCGGAAGCTCTTGAGATCAGAGAAGCCAAGTTTCTTGGCGATGATGAGCTGCTCGGCTTCAATGCGCTCGACTTCGCGCAGGCCGAGTTGATGGATGGTTTCGGGATCCATGCTGGTCGTAGTCTGCTGTCGAATATCGAAACGGTAGAGGGCATCGCCGTTAGGAAGCGACCAGATCCCTTCCTGGGCGCGGCCTTTGGGGGCATAGTCTTGGGCGAGGAAGCGGGAGAGCTTACGGTAGGCGGGCCTGAGTTCCTGGTCGATGGCAGCGATGATAGCGGCCCGAAGGCGCTTGCGATCGGCTTCAGAGACTGCCTCTGGGAAATGCGTGAGAGGCTGAGCAAACGTGTTGGCATCCCCAGCCGGGGCGGCGATGTCGTCGCACTGCTTCACAGTTTTCTCGAGTAGATAGCGCGGCGGGATGAGTTTGTCCTTCAGGCCTTGCTGAAGGATTCCGGTGATCTGATCAAGGGCACGAGGCAGTGCGCGCAGGCGAGCCAGGTAGTCTTCGTATTGGCGGGTGGTGTTGAAAGGGATGATGGTAAGGGCCTCGGCGAACTGCAGGTGAGCGCCGTCCTGCTGGTCGATGGGCATCTCGAAGGTCTTCAGGTTGATGGCCTCGATGCGCTCCTTGAGATTGCGGAGCATGAGGACCTGATTCAGCTTCTCCTGCTCGGGGAAGCCGGTGGTATCGATGGCCGCGAAGCGCGCGACCCAGTGCGCGAGGTCATCTTTCTGCTCCTGCACATGCGCGAGGGAGAAATCGCTCCAACGATCGTTGTAGCGGTAGTCGCCGAGCAGCGTGGCGAGTTCGGGAGATTCCCGGAGCTCATATTCCCATTCATCGGCGAGCAGTCGATTGAGGCTTTTGCGGCGTGCCTCGAGCGTGGGATGGTCAGCAGACAACGCGAGAGGCGCGAGCAACGCCCCCGCCATGATCATAAAAGCAAAACCGCCTATCCTCATTCGCATTCCAGGGAAATTCTAGCATCGTGCGTGCGGCACAGGCGCACATTGGAATTCGCCCGGCGGGTGCATTGCCCGGCTTTGATCCTGCAGGGTGGTATGGATCTGCACGTTCCGATGCGGTCGGCGGAACGAATTGCGGCGGCCATGCGCTCGAATGGGAATTCGGACGTGACAGTGCGTATTTTTCCAGGGGTGAGCCACCCCATGTTGCCAGATCCAATTGGGCTTTCGAGTGGATGGGTACTGCTGCCTGCTTTTCTGACTTCGTCGCCAGTGCTCGACCTCATGGCGCACTGGGCCGCGGAGAAGCTCAGAACGGCAAGCCTCCGGTAGGCTTCTCTAAGAATCATTGTTTCGGCGGACCCTAATTTAAAAAGGCAACCAAGAAGTTGCATTTATTTCAGGCGGCTGGTATTATGCAACCTGGAGGTTGCAGGACATGAATGATCGTATTGAGAAGCGAATCGAACTGAAGGCTTCAGTTTCGCGAGTCTGGCAGGCATTGACGGACTATCGTGAGTTTGGCGAGTGGTTTCGAGTGAAACTGGATGGGCCATTTGTGGCTGGGGAGGTTTCCCGCGGACAGATTACTTACCCGGGATACGAGCATCTCAAGTGGGAAGCGGTCGTGCAAAAGATGGAAGCGGAGCGGCTATTTTCTTTTACCTGGCATCCTTATGCAATCGATCCCAAGGTGGACTACTCCAAGGAGCCGCAAACGCTGGTTGAATTCAAGCTGGAGAAGACAGCGACGGGCACCCTATTACTTCTGAGCGAATCTGGTTTCGACAAAATCCCGGCCGGCCGGAGCCTGGAGGCCTTTCGCATGAATGACGGAGGCTGGACGCAGCAAATGAAAAACATCGAGCATCATGTCACTGAAAAGCCGTAGAGGAATGGCTGCTGCAGCGCGTGATCGCGCAGCGATTTTTGCCGCTTTGGGCGACGAGACGCGGCTGTTGCTGATTGCGAAATTATGCAGCGGACAGCCGCACTCGATTTCGGAATTGACTTTGGACTCGAAGCTCACGCGGCAAGCGATCACCAAGCATCTGCGGGTATTGCAGCGAGCAGGAATCGTGCATGGTGTACGGGCTGGGCGCGAGAAGCGATTCGAGTTCGATCCAGAACCCATGCAGGAGATTAAGCAGTATCTCGATATCGTCTCCGAGCAGTGGGACCAGGCATTGGCGAGGTTGAAGTCGTTCGTGGAGGATTGAGAGGCGCGGTATTTTCTGAGAGAGAAGTCATCGGCGCTCACGAGGGCACGATTCCGCGGAGCATTACGGGTTGTTGGTGGCATATTACCGCGCGAACGGACTGGTGCCTCCGGCGTCGCGCAAGCAATGAAGGCCGAATCTGGATCATCGCAAGAACGATGAAAAACCTGTATGTCAGTAACAGCCACAAGGTTTTCCGCGGAGCGTCTCCCGAGCCTCATAGAGAACAAGGGGCGTGATGGCCAGGGCCGCGACCGGGTCAGCCCATTGGAGCTGCCACACCGCGTGAAGCGTGAGCCCAGCGAGAGCAATGATCGACAGGTATGCGCATAACGCGGATTCGGTGGCATCGGCTCGAAGGGCAGCACTACCGGTTTCGGCCGAGAGACGACGTTTTTGCCTGGCCAACCACGGCATGATGAGGGCGGCAGCAACAAGCACACCGATGCCGAGGTAGCTGGACTTGGGTTCCACGTAGCCACCTAAAGACAGGACAGAAGCCAGAATCACATAGACCGCCAGCAGGATCAGCAACGCTCCCGCAGTGCGGGCCGCAGTTCGCTCGGCGTGTTCGGAGGAAGCACTTCGAAAACGCCACAAAACCACTGCAGCCGACAGGAGTTCGATCGCGCTGTCGCCACCGAAGGCGAGCAGGGCGGGACTGCGGGCTCTCCAGGCCGCCCAGAGCGAAAATGCGGCCTCGAAGGTCATCCATGCAATGGTGACAGCCTGGAGGCGTTGTATCCGTCGCAGAGTGCCTGCGGGCGTGCTTGGAAAGGTCGCCACGCAGACGATTATGACATTCGACGGAAGGCGATTGTGCTCATTGGATGCCTGTTACGGTGTAGAGGTCGGAGAGCCGCAGGCGGTAGTCGAAGGCGAAGCTGGCGCCGTCGCGAGTGACCAGCGGAGGATCGGCAAACACGCCGCCAATGTCGGAGACCAGAAAAGGAGCGCGGTCATGCTGGCCGATGTCGTGGAGGGCGAGGATGTTCGGATGGCTCAGAGCGGCGACGGCCCGGGCTTCCTGCTCGAACCGGCGGAGGCGCTCCGGATCGGCGGCAAAAGACGTCGGGAGGACCTTGACTGCGACATCCCGGCCCAGGCGGGCGTCGCGGGCTCGATACACTTCACCATGCCGCCGGCGCCAATCAAGGCAACGATTTCATAGGGGCCGAGTTTCGTGTCCGGCGTCAGAGTCATGTGCAGCGAGATTATACGCTGAAAAAAGAATGAGATAGAAGGGTGCTGGCCGGAGAAAAAGCTCAGAAATTGACTTCCATTGCTCCCAGGGAACGGTCAGGCCGAAGACGTCGTACTAAAAATAAGTGCGAGTTGTATGTCGATTTTTCTAGGTCTCGTTCGTCACTAGGCTGTGGGGGATAACAGACGCAGTTGTGGGGTGGGTGAAATCACGCACTTACTTGTTAAGGCTTTGAGCAGCCTAGCGAGAATTGGGAATAAAACGTTTCGATGTTGTTTTGTGAATGATCACGTCGAGAAGCGAAATGATAGCGAATCCTTCCAAAAGGAAGTTCAATCTAATGATGGAATGTTTCCAACTGGGGTGTGAGTAATGGTTAAGAGAATGGTGCTAGTGCTGTCCGTGACGGCTGTGTTGCTCACGGCGCTGGGGTTTGTGAAGTACCGCCAAGTGGAGACGGCTGTGCATGCCTCTTCGTCGTTTCAGCCTCCGCCGGAAGCAGTCACCAGCATCGTTGCCAAGCGAGAGCTGTGGCCCGCGACCATGTCGATCATCGGCACCATGGAGGCAGTACAGGGCGTCACGGTAAGCGCGGACCTTCCCGGAACTGTGGCACGGATTGCGTTCGACTCCGGGCAGACCGTACAGAAG
>QIAH01000291.1:16706-21728 GCA_003225465.1 Acidobacteriota bacterium
CGCGATCTCGCGAAGATCAACTACGGTCGGGTGGAGCAACTGGTCAAAGAAGGGGTCATCTCGAAGCAAGACTATGACCAAGCCACCGCTCAGCAGAGGCAGACGGAAGCCAACGTTGCGGAGATCAAGGCAACGATCGAGCGCAAGACGATTCGGGCGCCTTTCACCGGGGTGCTGGGCATTCGGAAGGTGAACCTCGGGCAGTACCTCGCGGCGGGCAACCCTATTGTTCCGCTGCAAGCGCTCAATCCGATTTATGTGGACTTCGGTGTGCCGCAGCAAGCGGCGAACCAAGTGCGCGTGGGGCGCACTTTGCATGTGACATCGGAGGATATCGCCGGACAGACCTTCAGCGGGCGCGTCAACGCGCTGGATTCGATCGTGGATGAGACCACGCGCAACGTCCAGGTGCAGGCGACGCTTCCCAATTCGCAGGGCAAGCTGAAGCCGGGAATGTTCGTGCAGGTGGAAGTAGGGATAAGGAGGCGATTACTCTGCCGGCATCGGCGATCAGCTACGCGCCGTATGGAGATTCGGTCTTCATCATCTCGGAAATGAAGGATCCGAAGGGACAGACCTACAAAGGAGTGCGCCAGCAGTTTGTGAAGATCGACGGGTCGCGCGGTGACCAGGTGGCGGTCGTGTCGGGGGTGAACCCGGGGGATGAGGTGGTGACCTCGGGAGTTTTCAAGCTCCGCAATGGAGCGGCAGTCAACGTTAACAACAAAGTGCAGCCCGGAGACAATCCGGCTCCTAAACCGCAGGACAGCTAAGCAAGGAAAGTCCATGAAGTTTACAGACCTGTTTATAAAACGGCCGGTCCTCGCGATTGTAGTGAACCTGGTAATTCTGATCGCTGGGCTGCAATCGATCCGTTCGTTGAGTGTTCGGCAGTATCCACGCAGCGATATCGCGGTGGTGGAAGTTACCACGACCTACGTGGGAGCGAATGCGGACCTGGTGCGTGGGTTCATCACCACTCCGCTGGAGCGGGTGATTGCCAGCGCGGACGGCATCGATTACATGGAGTCATCGAGCGCGCAGGGTCTCAGTACGATCGATGTGCACCTGAAGCTCAATTACGACACTACTGCCGCGCTAACGCAGATTCAGGCGAAAGTGGCGCAAGTGCGGAACGACCTGCCGACCGAGGCAGAAGCGCCGGTGATCGAGTTACAGACGGCGGACAACCAGTTTGCGGCGATGTACCTCGGCTTCTCGTCGACAGATCTCGATCAAAATCAGATCACCGATTATCTGACCCGCGTCGTGCAGCCGAAACTGAGCGCTGTGAGCGGCGTGCAGCGCGCCGATATTCTCGGTGACCGCACGTTCGCGATGCGCATCTGGCTGAAGCCGGATCGGATGGCGGCATATAGCATCTCGCCGTCGGTGGTACATGATGCCCTGGCGAAAAACAACTACCTGTCCGCGATCGGGAGCACCAAGGGCTCGATGGTGTCGGTGAACCTCATCGCGAACACGAATCTGAAGACCGCGGAAGAATTCAAGCAACTGGTGGTCAAAGAGAACAACGGCGTGGTTGTTCGTCTCGGCGATATCGCCGACGTCCAGCTGGGTGCTCAGAACTATGACCAGGATGTTCGGTTCAATGGCGAGACGGCGACGTTCATGGGCGTTTGGGTGCTGCCGACAGCGAACTCACTCCAGGTCATCAAGCAAGTTCGCGCGGAAATTCCCGGGATTCAGGCGCAGTTGCCGGCGGGAATGAAGGTGGGCATCCCGTACGACTCGACGGCATACATTCAAGACGCGATCAACGAGGTGCTCAGCACTCTTAGCGAGACGCTGATCATCGTCATTATCGTCATTTTCCTTTTCCTGGGGTCGTTCCGGTCGGTACTCATCCCGATTGTCGCGATTCCGATTTCGCTGATTGGCGCAGTCTTCCTGATGCTGATCGCGGGTTTCACGATCAATTTGCTGACGCTGCTGGCAATCGTGCTGTCGGTCGGCTTGGTCGTGGATGACGCGATTGTCATGGTGGAGAACGTGGAGCGGCATCTGCACATGGGCAAGCCGCCGATTAAGGCTGCGATGGATGCGGCGCGTGAGTTGGTCGGGCCGATTATCGCGATGACGATCACGCTGGCGGCGGTGTACGCCCCGATTGGCATTCAGGGCGGCTTGACCGGTGCCCTGTTCCGTGAGTTCGCGTTCACGCTTTCCGGCGCTGTTATCGTCTCGGGCATTGTCGCGCTGACACTGTCGCCGATGATGGGATCGAGGCTGCTAAGAGAAGGCGCGACCGACCGTGGCTTCGCAGGCGTGGTCAATCGCCTGTTTGAACGGGTCCGGGCTGCTTACTCGCGCAATCTGGCCGGCACGTTGCGGTTCCGGCCGGTGGTGTTGACGGTATGGGCAATCGTCGCCGCGCTGATGGTTCCGTTCTACATGTTTTCGCAACGGGAACTGGCGCCGGCAGAGGACCAGGGCGTCGTGTTCGGCGTCATTCAGGCGTCGCCGAACTCCACCATCGATCAAACCAATCTGTATACGAACGAGGTTTACGACGTCTACCATTCGTTTCCAGAGAGCCAGAGTATTTTTCAGATTACGAATCCGAATGGTGGGTTTGGCGGCATGGTGACCAAGCCTTGGAGCGAGCGGAAGAAGACAGCGCAGCAATTGCTGGTCGAATCGACCGCGCCGCTCTCAAAGATTGCGGGAATTCGAGTGATCCCGTTGACTCCGCCACCCCTGCCCGGCGGCGGCAACTTCCCTGTGGATTTCGTGATCGCATCGGCGGGCGAGCCGCAACAGTTGGTGCAATTCGCGAACCAACTGGTGCAGAAGGCAATGACGAGCGGTATCTTCATTTACGCCGACTCGGATTTGAAATATGACCAGCCCCAGGCTGAGGTTGTCTTTGATCGCGACAAGCTTCGCTCGCAAGGTGTGGACTTGAGTCAGGCTGGACAGGACCTTTCCACGCTGCTGGGCGGGAACTACGTCAACCGGTTCAGCATTCAGGGGCGGAGTTACAAGGTGATTCCGCAGGTCAAACGCGTGGAGCGTCTGACTCCCGAGCAACTGTCGCAGATTTATGTAACCGGATCGCAGAACAAGATGGTGCCGCTTTCCACCTTTGCCAATCTGCGCACCACGACCGAGCCACGTGACCTGAAGAAGTTCCAGCAGTTGAATGCGGTTCGGATTCAGGGCGTGCTTCCACCGGGAGTGCCGCTGGACAAGGGGCTTCGATTGCTCGAGGACGAGGCGCAAAAGATTCTGCCGCAGGGCTTCTCGGTCGACTATGCGGGCGAATCGCGGCAGTTGCGCGTGGAAGGCAGCAAGTTCCTGGGAACTTTCTTGCTGTCGGGCGTCCTCATTTATCTGGTGCTGGCGGCTCAATTCGAGAGCTTCCGTGATCCGTTTATCATTCTGGCGGGATCGGTGCCGTTGGCCATCTCGGGAGCGTTGACGTTCTCGTTCCTGGGATTGACGACGCTCAATATTTACAGCCAGGTGGGCTTGATCACACTGGTGGGACTGGTGTCGAAGAACGGGATTCTGATCGTGGAGTTTGCGAACCATCTTCAGGAAACCGGCAAAGAAAAACTGGACGCGATCATTGAGGCGGCGAGTACTCGACTGCGGCCGATCTTGATGACGACCGCCGCGACCGTAATCGGCCACTTCCCGCTGGTGCTGGCCAAGGGGCCGGGCGCGGGAGCACGCAACAGCATCGGTATCATGCTGGTCAGCGGAATGATCATTGGCACGATGTTCACGCTGTTCGTGGTGCCATCGATTTATATGCTGGTCGCGAAGAGACACACGGCCGAGGTGAGGGATTCGGACATGGACGTGGATCTTTCGGAGCCGGTGGAATCCGTGGCCTAAGGAGAAATTGTGTGATTGGGCGGCTTCGGCCTTGGGGCTGAAGCCGCCATTTTGTTTGGATCGGCACATCAGCTTTTACCTGCTCTTATAACTGAATGTCACCTTCGTTTCTTCGTCGAGCACAAGTGCCCGGGCAAATTGGAAAGATGTGCCGGTGCGCGGTACATCGATTGCGACTGGCAGAACACCTGCTACGCGTCGTTGCAGGTTGACAACGTTGGCAGACGGGTTAGCGGTTTGCTTCTTGGCGTTGCTCTCCAGTTGAGCAAGTTGTTGGTCATTCCGACCGTTCATGGGGCCATTCACAGCTTGAGCCATTACCTCTACGCTTTCGGCGGTGCCGCCCAAGCTTAACTTGCTCAGGTACTGGGCGGGCCTGCTCGCGTCATAGTTGAAGGACTGTTCCAGGTTTTGGAATCCATTCGCCTCGACTCGGAGCTTGCCAGGTCCCGAGGGGAAGTTGGAAACGATCCAACGGCCGGCGGGATTCGTGATTGCACTCATCGTGATACCGTTTGCCGAGTTTGTGATCGATACACGGGCGCCAGATACGACAGCGCCCAATGGGTCGAGGACGACACCGCCAAGCTGTCCCGGGAACTCCGCATCGAGACCATACAGGTTATCGAACACTCCGCTCGCCATGCCCATCCCAGCGCCCGCGCCCATCCCTCCACCGGCCTCGACCATCTCCTCGCGGAAGGTCTCGGGCAGAAGTCCGGCCGAGATAACGTCTCCTCCGAAATCTTTTACCTGATACCTTTCGGGCAGAAACAACTCCCAGTTCAACATGCTGATAGGAAGATCCATGCTGGGAAGTGTCAGCTCGGAGCCGCCCTTTTTTGCAAAGGGCGCGCCCGCGTGCATGAACACGAAAGAGACTTCGTATGGACCGGTGGGGCGGAAGCCGGGACGCAACAAGGGCACGCGATTTCCATCCGGCCCTTGTACCGGCTTCACTCGTTCACCGGCAACCTCAGCGGAGAGAATGCTGACATCGGGTGGCAGAGCTACTTTCAGAAATGGCTGCGCCTGATTTTTTACGGTCAGCTTGATTTCGGTGAGAGTTTTGCCTTCCGAGGTCACGAGAGTGGTGACCGCAGCACTCTCCGCGACGGCGGCTAACACGCTGCTATCGGGGAAGCGCGTCCATGC
>QIAH01000121.1 GCA_003225465.1 Acidobacteriota bacterium
GACAATGTCTGTCTGCATCGGGGCGGTCCGTTGGGGCAAGGCGTGATTGAGAAGGGAAAAGTAGTTTGCCCCTGGCATGGATGGGCGTGGGACCCGGCGACGGGGCAGGCCGCTCACAACCCCAACGCGAAAATCGCGGTGTACCCATTAAAGATTGACAACGGCGAAGTAATGATCGAGATTTAAGCGACTGCCAGGTCGCTTCTTGCTCCACTCTTCTCTCTTGCAGTTGCTCAAATGCCGAGGTTTCGATCCGGTTTTGAATTGTCGCTTCGAGCCGCGACCTAAGTACAGAAAATCATGGCTCCGCCGCTTCCCGGAGTCTTCTGCGTCCTCTGCGGCCCTTCTCTGCGTTCTCTGCGGTTTAAGATTTCTTTCAGGAAGCTCAGGAGACTGCTAAATATCTGAGAAAACCCGCAGACGAGCTCTCGAATCCCGGGAACACCTGTTCCAGCCTCGAATTCCCCAGATGCTTCGCGACCGCCTCTCCCAACACTTTCCGAAAATCCGTCGTGACCGCCAAGTCGCGCCCTTCATAAAGCTGAGGCTGCTCCAGTCCCGGCCACGGCCCGTATACTCTGCCACCCTTCACGGGGCCTCCCATGACGAACATGACGTTAGCATGTCCGTGATCGGTGCCGCGATTACCGTTTTCGCGGGCCGTGCGGCCGAACTCCGACATGGTGACCACCACCGTGTCCTCTGCGAGGTCGCCGAGATCGATCCAGAATGCGGACAACGATTGCGAAAACTCGCGCAATACGTTTGCGATCTGACCTTGCGTGCTGCCTTCGTTGACGTGGTGATCCCAGCCCCCAATATCGGCAAACGCGACCTGCACTCCAAGGTTAGCCTTAATCAGTTGCGCAAGTTGCTTCAGGCTGTCACCGAAACGCCCGCGCGGATAATCCGCTCCAGCCGCCGGCTTGTACTTCGCCGGGTCGGCCGCTTTCAGCATCTTCACCGCATCGAAAGTTTCCTGGCCCGTGCCGTGAAGTACGGAGTCTACCGACTGGTCGTACATCGCTTCGAAGGTGTTCGCGATGGGCGCCGCGTTCGGATTGCGCCCGCCCACGCCAAAGTCGTTGATGTTATTCACGGCAACCGCACGCTCAGATCCAGTGAGAATTCGTGGCAGAGCCGGGCCGAGTGCGATCGCCCGAAAAGCCGATTTATCCTCGGAAGCTGGCAGCGAATGCAGCGCTCGATTGAGCCATCCATCCGGCGTGGCTTTCAATCCGGGAGTGCCGGATTCCATGAAATCCTGCGCATCAAAGTGCGAGCGCGTTGGATCGGGGGAGCCGGCCGCGTGCACAATGGCCAGGTGCCGCTGGTTCCAGATGGGCTGCAGCGAGGCCAGCGAGGGATGCAGTCCGAAGAACCCGTCCAGGTCGAGGACGTCGTTGCGAGGAATGTTGATGCCGGGACGCATCGCGTAATAAGCGCGCTCGCCATGCGGCACGACAATGTTCAAGCCATCCGCAGCCCCGCGCTGAAAAATTACGACCAGCCGCTTGGTGCGTGTGCCAAGTTCGACCGACCCAAACGCAGCCCGTGTCAAGAAGCTTGGCACAGCGGCCGTGCCCACAACTGCCAGAGCGCTATTGCGAAGAAATATGCGACGAGTGATGCTCATCATCGACTCCAAGTATCGGTCTTCGGCGATCGGCTAGCCATCAGCTGTCAGCCACCCGCTGCTTCCTCATCTTCTCTGAAATTCTGGAGAGCCTAAAATCAAACCCGCAATCGTCCCGGTGTTCGAGGTCAGCGCAGGAGGCTTGTCACTCTTGCGAGCTGCAGGCTTGGCCTCTGCCTGAGGTCCCGCCGGATTTTCCAGCTGCTTGATGATCGCATCGTGTGTCTGCTTGGAGACTTCCCCCGCGAGCAGGGAAGCCTCCAGTACCGACAATGTCCGCTCCGGATCGGATGCCCCTGGTGACGCTGCGTTTGCCTGCGCGCCCGTGTTCACGAGCGAATCGGCATTTACCTGCACGCCTTTAATCTTTCCTGACATGAGCGCCAGCGAAAAATTCATGCGTCCCAAAAGCGCCGACGAATTCACCCACGCATCCGACTTCATGGAATAGCCGGTGGGGGGCTGCATTCCGTACAGCGGCATGCCGAGCGTGTTCAGTTGACGTGCCAGCGGCAGCGCGTCGGAAACGTCGGCTCCGGTCGCTCGCACCGCGGAAGCCACGAATTCAAGCGGCGTTTTCACCTTCGCGCGGTACACATCGTCGCTCCAGAACGCGGGCGACTTGAACATGGTCTTCAGCACCTCGTGAATGTCGCCATCTTTCTTCAGAAAAGTCTGCGCCATTTCGTCGACCAATGCCGGCGGCGGATCGTCCGAGACAAAGCGCATCGCAAGCTTCGTGCTGATGAAGCGCGCCGTCGATGGATGGTGCGCCAGCAGGTGCAGCACCTCCATGCCTTCTTTTTCCCCGTGTTGCTTGATTTTGTGGCCCAGCACGATCTTGGTGCCCGGCTCATGCATCTTTTCTTCGAACTTGAAGCCGCCGCCCTTCTGCGGCTGATCGATAGTCCACCCGGTGAGCACGCGGGCGACCTCGGTAACATCCCTCTGCGTGTAGCCACCGTTCACGCCCAGCGTGTGCAATTCCATGAGTTCTCGCCCGTAGTTCTCGTTGAGTCCGCTATTGCGCTTGCCTTTGCCCTTGGCCTGACGGGGAGGCGGAGGCGGCGGAAAACGTCGGTAACGCGGCCGAGGATAGGGATTCCTGCGGATGCCAAGCGCCACGTCCGATTGCGGCCCCACACTCAGCCAGTTGTCCAAATAGAACAACATGGCAGGACTCTTCGCGGTGGCGACCAGTAGATCTTCGAACTTACCCAGGGCGTGCGGGCGGATTACGTCGCGCTCATAACTCGTGACCAGGTAGCGATCCGGACCTTTTCCAATGAACACATTGAAGTGGTTGAACCAGAAATCGGTCATCACTTCATCGAGTTGGCGCTCGCTGTAGATGGCGCGCAGCAGCTTTGCCTGCATCAGTTCATCACCCACCACCTGCTCCGGATTGCTCAGCGCCTTGACCGCTTCCTTCTGCTTGGGATCCATGCCTTGGAAAAACTCATCGCCCTTTGGACCTTTAAGCGAGGTGGAAAGCGCGCGTTGTTCTTCGGGCGACATTTCGAGAACCTGTTTCATGCGCTGGTCCGGCGGCAGGTCGAGCAGTTCCTGAGCCTTCATATCCGCATAGAGACGGTCCTCGCGACGCTTATCCGCTTGCTCATCTTGGGCGCTGGGCTTGCTCGCAACGGAGTTCTCTGCACTCGTCGATGCTGTAGCCTGCTCGCCGTTGCTTTGCTCAGCACCTGAGTTGGCCGTGGGAGGAGTGGCGTTCGCCGTCGCCTCCTGCTTGCGCTCCCGCTTCTCCTGCAGGCGCTCGATCTGTGCTTCGTAAACGGCCCGCTTCACAGGATCCGATGGCATCCGCTGCTTGCCTTCCATCACCGCCTTGATCACCGGTTGCGGCGGAAAATTCTCCACGATCTCGCGTGTATCCATCCGGAGGGTCCGCAGCGGCGCCAGGCGGGCATCGAGACTGCTGTCGTCAATCTTGTCGGGATGCAGTTGCAAGTCGATCCACTTATCGACCCCCATCGCTGCAACCCGATCCACTTCTCCAGGTCGAGGACCGAAACTCAAGCGCTGCAGCGCATGCAAAGCGCGCTTCGACTCGGGCATTTGCGTTGCGACTTTCTGATCCTTCTTCTTCCCGAATGCCAGCAGCGTGAAGCAGGCGAGGGCAAGAGCAGCAGCAATCAGGGCCTGACGAGAATGCGGAGATGGCATGGACTTACCCCACTGGCGGAGATGCAGCCTTTTGGTATGAACCCAAGGTACAGGAAAAGTTGTAAGAACGCGCAGGCTACCAACGTAATGACAATGAAAATAAACGACTTACGACGATGTTGGCGGCGCGAGAAAAAGCCGGTTCCGGTTGGTTTTGTGCTGCAGGCTGGCAGCCAGTTGGTCGATATCGCCGGGCGCAATGCTCGGTGCGATGCGATCGTCGAGAAAGGGAACGCGACTGCTGCCGACAGCATCGCGCCGCACCTGAATCAGCAACGCCTGCACGGCATTGGGATCATATTTCTGAGGGGCCAGCCGCACCAGTTCGCTGAGTGTGCCCCCAACCGACATCGGCTCACGATAAGGACGCATGCTGGTCATAGCATCGAACGTGTCGGCCAGCCCGATGATGCGCGCCGATATGGGCACCTCGTCCATCTCCAGGCCGTCCGGGTAGCCGGATCCGTCCGCGCGCTCGTGATGCCAGCGCACCACCTCCGGAATCATCGGCCATGGAAACTGGATGCCGCTGACGATCTGGTGCCCCACGGTCGTGTGATCGGCCATCGCGCGAAATTCGTCGGGATCAAGAGCGGTGGGCTTGCCGAACAGATGCTTATCGACGGCGACCTTGCCGATGTCGTGTAGGTATCCTGCCGAACGCAGCGCGGCTACTTCCGTGGGATCGAGGCCCAGGGCTTCGCCGATGGCGGCGGCGTAGCGCGCCACCCGCAAAGAATGCCCATGAATGTTGACGTGCTTGACATCGATCGCGGCCGCGAATGCTTCCAGCGCATTGTCATAAAAACCATGCAGTGACGCCAGCAGCCGCAAATTTTCCGACACGCGTTGCGACAGTGTCTGCGCCAGCGTGTGGTTGTGGACCGCGAGCGCCACGTAGCTCGACAGCAGGCTCAGCGCGTCCAGTTCATCGTCATCGTAGAGCGCATCGCCTTCGCGGCGTCCCAGGGCAAGCAAGCCGGCCAGTTTTCCAGCCACCTTCAGGGGCGCGACGCATTTGAATAATTCCGGGGCGACGTTGCCGTTCGAACTGAAGAACACGTCGTACGTCGTCTCATTGAACACGACCGGACCGCGCGCAGCGGTTAGCGCGTGAACATGTTTCGGTAGCAGAGGAATCACGGCGGGATCAGGTATAAGCGCGAATCCGCGGGATGCAACGGAGCTGAGCAGGGAAGGCTTATCGCTGAACGTAAAAAGCGCACCCTCGCGCGCGCCGGCCGCTTCCATG
>QIAH01000122.1:0-3735 GCA_003225465.1 Acidobacteriota bacterium
TCCTCATTCCGTTCTGGGGTGTCCTGATCGCCGCGCCGTTGTTGGCCGTGATCTACGCCTACAAAGAGCACCAGGCAAAAACCGCTGCGAAATCCTAGTACTTTGCGAAAAAATCTCGCGATAGCCGCCTTGTGAAAAGCGCTCTGAGGGTGCCCCACCCTCACCTCGCGTTCTTTGCGAGGTTAGGGTGGGATTTTCCAAACACCAACGCTTGACAGCAACGGGGCAATCAAAGCGCTCGGCTCACCCGGCCGTAACATGGCAAATCAATCACGTCTTCAGGTCCGGTCCCACGAGTCGTCGGAGGTCGCGAGTCGAGATCTGGTTGTTGCTTTTGCTCGTATCAGGGCGCGCCTTCAGACGCGCCGTACGGAAGCCTCTTGTCAGCCGCCTTCAGGCGCGGTCTATGGAAGGGCAATACCCGCAAGCAATGCGTCTCGACCCTGAAACCTGAAACCTGAAAAGTGCCTCCCAAGTCACTCGTTGCTCTCGGACCCCCAAACCCCCCATGCTATAATCCAACTTCGCCTGCTTTGTTTCCGAGGCTATCCTGTGATTTCCTCCATGGGCGAATCCTGCGCAATTCCAGTTCTTTAGATACGAGGTATCCGTATGTCTGGCCATTCAAAATGGGCCACAATTAAGCACAAGAAGGGCGCGCTCGACGCCAAGCGCGGCAAGATTTTTACGCGCCTGATCAAGGAAATCGGCATTGCCGCCAAAAACGGTGGCGGCGATCCCGACACTAATCCTCGTTTGCGCACCGCCATCCTCGCCGCCAAGAGCGAGAACATGCCTGCCGACAACATCAAGCGCGCCATCCAGCGCGGCACGGGCGAGCTTCCCGGCGCTACCTATGAAGAGTTCATGCTCGAAGGCTACGGTCCAGGCGGAGTTGCCATTCTCGCCGAAATCAACACCGACAACCGCAACCGCACCGTCAGCGAAATCCGCCATGTCTTCGGCAAAAACAACGGAAACATGGCAGAAGCCGGCGCCGTCTCCTGGATGTTCCACAAAAAAGGCGACATTGTCATTCCCAAGTCTGCAGCCAAAGAAGACGACCTCATGGGCATTGTCCTTGAAGCAGGCGGAGAAGATCTTCGCGACGACGGCGAAAACTGGGAGATCCTGACTGAGCCCTCCGCTTACGAAGCCGTTCTCGAAGCCGTGAAAAAGGCGGGCATCACGCCGAGTTCGTCCAGCGTCTCCATGATTCCGCAGAACTACATCAAGCTGGAAGGGCAGGCAGCCACACAGATGATTCGCCTGCTCGAAGCGTTGGAAGAGCAGGACGACGTGCAGAACGTTCACGCCAATTTTGACATCGATCAGAAACTTCTCGAGGAAGTCGCCGGCTAGCTGCACTAGTACGCTTGCGAACAAATTTTCAATGCCGCCTGATGCAGGCGGCTTTTTTATTGCCATACTGAGCTATCAGTGTTCCTGTAGTTTTCAACACACCCGTGGAAAATTCTGTGGATAACGTGGAAAGTCGCCACCTAAGTGATTCGCTGAGAATTAGTTCAACACCTTGCACTGGGACGAGTGCTGGCACTTTCGTGGTAGAACTGCTCCGCACTCGCATGCACAACGTGCGTATCGCTGACCGATGAAACTGCGCCTCGACAAATTGCTCGTGGAACGCGGCCTGGTGGCGTCGCGCGAACGCGCGCAAGCGCTGATTCTCGCCGGACAAGTTCTGGTGAACGAGCAGAAGATCGAAAAGTCCGGAGCCGCCGTTGAGCCCGATGTCACGCTGCGTTTGCTGGGCGACGATTTGCAGTACGTAAGCCGCGGCGGACTCAAGCTCGAGCGTGCCCTCGATCACTGGCGCATCGACGTGAATGACTTGGTGTGCCTCGACGTGGGCGCCTCGACCGGAGGCTTCACCGATTGCCTTCTGCAACGCGGCGCTGCTCGCGTGATCGCGGTCGACACCGGCTATGGCCAGATGGATTTTCGCCTGCGCCAGGACCCGCGCGTTCGCCTGCTCGAGAAAACCAACGCCCGCTACCTCACCCACGAAGCACTCGGAGAATTTGTGTCCTTCGCCGCCATGGACGTCTCTTTCATCTCCGCGACGCTAGTCCTCCCGGCCGTGATCGCCACCGCATTTCCAAGCTCAGATAGTGGAGAGACGGGCGTCCTCGCCCGTCCAGGCACGAACTCGAAGGAAGACAAGAATGTCGTCGTCCTGGTGAAGCCGCAATTCGAAGCCGGACGCGAACAGGTAGGGAAGGGAGGAATCGTCCGTGACGAAGCGGCCCAGAAAGCCGCCGTCGAACGAGTGCGTCAGTGCTTAATTCAGCTCGGCGCTCAAAAGACGGATCACATCGACTCCCCGATCCTGGGCGCGGAAGGCAATCGCGAATTCCTGTTGTACGCAAAATTCTGAAAGGCAGTTTCGAGTTTCTAGTTTCAAGTTTCGAGTGTGCAATGCCGCCGCGACCTGCATGAACACTCGAAACTTGAAACCCGAAACTTGAAACTCCAAGCCAGAGCCTAGAGCGTACCTGATCGCTAGAGCCTGATTGCTAGAGCCTCTAAGTTACAATGCTCCTTCACCATGCACGGCTCAGCGCCCTCAGCGCGCCCCAAATCCGTCGGCATCATGTCCAAACCGGCCAAGCCGGAACTCGCGCAAATTCTTCCTCCACTCTTCGAGTGGTTCCGCAGACACGACTACCAGATCGTCATCGATCCCGAAACCGCCGTCTACTGCAGCGGCCCGGAAGTGATTGAGCGCAGCGCGATGGGTTCCCGTGCGCTCGACTTCGTCGTCGTCCTCGGCGGCGACGGCACCTTGCTCTCGACTTCGCGCGTGGTTGCCAAGTCCGGCATCCCCGTGCTCGGCGTAAATCTCGGCTCGCTCGGCTTCCTTACCGAAGTGCCCTTGCCGGAACTCTACCAGGCGCTCGACGAAGTAGATCAGAAGCGCGCCACCACCGAAGCGCGCTCGCTGCTTCTGTGTGAACTCCTGCGCGAAGGGAAACCGATCCTGAATTACTCCGCGCTGAACGACGTCATCGTGAACAAGAGCGCCATCGCGCGCCTCAATACCTATGATTTGTTCATCGACAAAGTTTATGTCAGCACCTACAAAGCCGACGGCCTCATCGTGTCGACCCCGACCGGTTCGACGGCCTATTCCATGGCCGCCGGAGGTCCGATCCTGACCCCTTCGGTGGATGCCTTCGTCATTACGCCCGTCTCGCCGCACTCGCTCACGCATCGCCCGCTGGTGGTGCGCGACTCCTCGGAAATCGAAATTGTCGTGAAGACCGGCGAGGAGGAGGCCTATCTCAGCGTTGACGGCCAGGTAGGCACGCCGGTTCGCGACCAAGATAGGGTGATCTGCCGTAAAGCGGACTACCGGGTCCATTTGCTGCGAATCCGCCGCGCCTTCTTCGAAGTATTGCGAACCAAATTGAAATGGGGACAGAGATAAGAGCAAGCTGCAAAGTTTCAAGGTTTCAACGTTTCATTGGAGCGGCGGGCGTTCCCGCCCGTCGACATGCGATGAACCAATTAGTATCTTCTCGTTTCCTTCTATCCTGCGGTTTGATCCTGGCGCTCTGCGGCGCGAAAGCCCAGTCGCCACCCGCTGCCGACCTCATCATCATCCACGCTAACATCTGGACCGTCGATCCCGCGAAACCTTCCGCGCAAGCGGTCGCCATCCTGCGTGACCGCATCGTCGCAGTAGGCACGGACGCGGAAGTCTCTGCCTGG
>QIAH01000122.1:3805-8914 GCA_003225465.1 Acidobacteriota bacterium
CACTTCGTCTCCGGTGGCGTGCAGCTCGATAACGTCCAACTCAACGACGCGACCAGCGCCCAGGAGTTCGCCCGCCGCATCGACGCCCGCGCCAAAGTCACGCCCAAGGGTTCGTGGATTCTCGGCGGTGACTGGGATGAAACCAAGTGGACTCCCGCGGAGTTCCCGACCAAAGAGCTGATCGATCCCGTCACGCACGACACGCCCGTATTTGTCAGTCGTTACGACGGCCACATGGGTCTCGCCAACTCGCCCGCGCTGCGTGCCGCGGGCATTACTGCACAAACTCCCGACCCACCCGGCGGTGCCATCGTTCGCGATGCCCAGGGCAATCCCACCGGCGCGCTCAAAGACGCCGCTCAGGACTTGCTCTACAAAGCCGTTCCGCCGCTCTCCCATGACGAGCGCATGCACGCCGTGACACGCGCTCTCGCCTATGCCGGTTCCCTGGGCGTCACCAGTGTGCAGCACATGAGCGCGGATTACGCAGACATCGCGGTCTATGGCGAGTTGTTGGAGCGCGGCGAGCTGACGACCCGCATCTACGTCGCTCCATCGATCGTCGGTTTCGAGGATCTCGCGAAAATCGGCGTCCGGCGTGCCTTCGGCGGTCCATACCTGCGAATCGGAGCGCTCAAAGGCTTCGCTGACGGCTCCCTGGGATCGCGCACCGCCTACTTCTTCGAACCGTTCACGGACACACCCGCAAACCGCGGCCTGCTCTCCAGCGAAATGCAACCGCCGGCGGCGATGCGTGATCGCATGATGAAAGCCGACGCCGCCGGCCTCCAGTTATGCACGCATGCCATCGGCGACCAGGCAATCTCGATCATCCTCGATTTCTACACCAATGTCGTCAAAGAACACGGCCAGGCAGATCGCCGTTTCCGCATCGAGCACGCGCAGCACATGGCTGCGAAAGATTTCGACCGCTTCGCCGAGCTTGGTGTGATCGCCTCCATGCAGCCCTATCACGCCATCGACGACGGGCGCTGGGCCGAAGGCCGCATTGGCCACGATCGTGCCAGCCGCACTTACGCTTTCCGCACTTTCCTGAACCACCATGTCCACCTTGCGTTTGGTACCGACTGGGACGTCGCACCGCTGAATCCCATGCTCGGCGTCTACGCGGCCGTGACCCGCACCACCCTCGATGGCAAGAATCCCAACGGATGGTTCCCCGAACAGAAGTTGACGGTCGCCGAGACCATCGAGGCCTACACCATGGGCTCCGCCTACGCGGAATTCCAGGAGAAAGAGAAAGGTTCCATCACCCCCGGCAAGCTGGCCGATCTTGTCCTCCTGGGCGACGACATCTTCAAAATCGACCCCGCCAAAATTCGAGATGTGAAGGTGCTCAAGACGATGGTAGGCGGGAAGTGGGTCTACGAAGCAAAGTAAACGCGAAAGATACTCACACCACGGAGTCACAGAGCCACAGAGAAGAATTATTTTGGATTTCTCTGTGCCTCTGTGTCTCCGTGGTGAAAAATTTCGGAGCAGGAACTTGATTCCAAGGGGCGCCGGCATCCTCCAGAATCAACCGCAGAAACGGCGCACTACACAGCGAATACAAGATTGCTCGGAGCCCGAAGCTCGCAGCTCATAGCTCATACCGCATCAAATCCCCCGCCGTCTCGCGCCGCCGGATGAGCTTCGCGGATTTCCCATCGACCAGCACCTCGGCCGCTCGCGGGCGGCTGTTGTAATTGGAAGACAATGCCATCCCGTACGCGCCCACATCGAGAATCGCAATCAGCTTGCCTTCATCGACCGGTGGCAACTCTCGGTCCCGCGCCAGAAAGTCTCCCGACTCGCAGATCGGTCCCACCACATCCACGGTCTCCCGCGCACGATCCTCGCGCGGCACTTCCACCGGAACAATTTCGTGGAATGCGCCGTACAGTGATGGCCGCAGAAGATCGTTCATGGCCGCATCCACCACCAGAAATTTCTTGCTGTTGTTGTTTTTGCGGTAAGACACGGTGGTCAGCAGCGCGCCCGCAGGTCCGACGATCGCTCGCCCCGGCTCCAGCAACAGGCGAACTTTCAACCCGCGCAGCGGACCGAGCAAGGCCTGCGCATATTGGAAGGCGTAATCGGCGAAATCAGTAATGGAGAGGCGGGCGTCCCCGCCCGCCTTGATGGACGAGACCTCCGTCCCTCCACCTTCGTACGCAATCCCCAGCCCGCCGCCTGCGTCGATGTACTCGATCTCGTGGCCATCATGCCGAAGTTCACGAACCAGCGCAGCCACCCTCTCCATCGTCGCCGCAAACGGCTCCATTTCGGTGATCTGCGAGCCAATATGTACGCTCACGCCCGCCACCTTCAGATGTCGCGTGCCCGATGCCTTCGCGTAGAGCGCCCGCGCTTCGCCGATCGGTACTCCAAATTTATGCTTCTGCAATCCAGTGGAGATGTAGGGATGCGTGTTGGCCGGAACATCCGGATTCACGCGCAGGGCAATGCGCGCGGTCTTATGTAGCCGAGCGGCGCACTCCGCCAGCACCCATAATTCCGATTCGCTTTCCACGTTGAACAGCAGAATGCCCGCTCTCAACGCGGCCTGCATTTCTTCCCGGGTCTTGCCGACGCCGGAGAACACGACCCGCCTGGCTGCCCGCCGATCCACCCGCAGCACGCGCTCGAGTTCGCCGCCCGAAACCACGTCGAATCCGCATCCCATGCCGGCCAGGAGGCGCAGGATCGTCAAATTGGAATTAGCCTTTACCGAATAACAGACCGTGTGCGGTGCTTTTCGAAACGCACGCTGAAACGCGCGCATGCGCTCGCGGATGGTCGATGCGGAATAAACGTACAAAGGCGTGCCAAAGCGTTCCGCTAGCCGCGTCAACGGGATCTCGTCGCAGCCAAGAACGAAGCCTGCCGATCGACGCAGCAATCCGTGGCGTACTTCACGGTATGAAAATGCCGGGGGACGTCCCACGGGGGTCGCAAGGTGGCGGTTCACGGGCGCTTGGAAGCACTCCCTTTTACCTTGATGGCAACCACCGTCTGATCATCGAACGCGTTCTGGCCTTCGGAAAATTCCTCGACCGCCTGAAACAAGGATGCGACCACGCACTCCGGGGTCTGCTCGGGGCAGGCGGCAATCACGCGCTCCACGCCCTTGCGCCCGAACATCTCCCCGGCCTTGTTGCTGGCATCCAGAATGCCGTCGCTGAAGAACACGAACATGTCCCCGGGCCTGGTGCGGAAGCTGAACTCTTCGTACTCGGCGTCGTCGAACAGGCCCAGCGGCAGCCCTGTCGCTTCGATGATTTCTATCTTGCCGTCGTGAAGGTAGATCGGCCGCGGCAGCCCCGAATTTGCCACCTGCAGAGTCCGCCGGTCATCGTCCCACACGGCATACATCAGGCAGATGTATTGCGCTTCAATGCGCCGTTCGCCCAGCGAGAAGTTCACCGCCGAAAGCATCTCCGCGGGCGCCGGTTCAATGGGAGCATGCGAGCGCAGTATGCCGCTCACCAGCGCCGCGTAAATCGCAGCCGGAGCGCCTTTCCCGCTGACATCGCCGATCACAATCCCCAGCCGCGAACCCGAGTAATGCACAAAATCGTAAAGATCTCCGCCGATGGCGCGCGCCGGAACAAACTTTGCCGCGACCTCCAGATTCTCGAGCTTCGGCATCGCCGGAGGCAGCAGCCGGAATTGCAACTCGCGCGCCAACGCCAGGTCGCGTTCCAGCCGACGCTCCTGCCGCGCGATCTGTTCGTACAAACGCGCATTCTCCAGCGCGATGGCTACCTGCGCCGCCAGAGTCGTGATCGTCCGCTTATGGTCTTCCGTGAAAAATCCCCGCCGCGTATGCTCCAGGTCAAGCACGCCGATGACCTTGTCCTTGTAAATGAGCGGGACCGCGAGCTCCGACTTGGTCTCCGGATTCGCCATCACGTAGCGCGGATCTTTACTCACGTCCGGCACCAGCACCGCCGTCTTCTCGGCCGCCGCCGCTCCCACCAGGCCCTGCCCGAGCGGAATGTCGTGCTTGAGATGAATACTTTCCTGGAATCTCAGCGAGAAGCGATGAGTCAGCGTCTGTCCGCTTTCATCCAGCAGCAGGATGCTGAACATCTGGTAGTCGATGATCCGGTTCAGCAGTTCCGCGATCCGCTTCAAAAGCTGATCCAGATTCAGAATCGACGACAACTCGCGCGCGATCTCATTCAGCAGCAGGAGCGTGCGAGCCTGCCGCGTGGTGCGCGTGTAGAGCTGCGCATTCTCGATCCCGACGGCCATGCGCGAGCCGATCAGCGTCAACAGCCGCCGATGCTCATCCGTGAAGTAGCCCGGCTCCCGCGCCTCGATGTCAATCACCCCAATCAACCGGTTCTTGACGATCAGCGGCACTGCCAGCTCCGAGCGCACGTTCGGAATGGCTTCGATATAGCCTTCTTCCTTGGTGACGTCGTTCACCAGAATCGCCTGCCGCAATTGCGCAGCCCGCCCCGTCACTCCCTGGCCGACCTTGATCCGCACGCGCTCCGAATATTCCCGCGGATATCCCGTCTGAAAGCGGAACCGCAGCTCCTGCGCTTTCTCGTTCAGCAGCAGGATCGCAAAAATTTCGTAGTCGATGACCTTGCGCACCAGCTCCGCAACCCGGCGCAGGGTGGTATCAAGGTCGAGCGTGGTATTGACCACGTCGGCCACTTCCAGCAGCAAAGGCTCAACTTTCAGCTGGGTCTCAGGTTGGGATGTGGTGGAATGCACTGCAACTATGATAGCAGCCGCAGGCCAGGGGCCTGTTGATCACGCAGGGGCAGACGCCCTCGTCTGCCCAGCCGAGCAAAGCTCGGCACACGCGTAGGGGCAGACGCCCTCGTCTGCCCGGCCGAGCAAAGCTCGGCACAGATGCAGCGACGAATAGCTAATTCGTTCACACGAGTTTCATGGAGCGAGGGGCGTTCCCGCCCGTCGGATTACTCCCGAGGAACAATGCACACGTCCGGAAGATTCCGGTACTTCTCCGCATAATCCAGCCCATACCCCACCACGAACTCATCCGGGATCTTGAACCCGACGTAGTCACCCTCAATAGGCAACTTCCGCCGCGAAGGTTTATCGAGGAGCGCAGCGATCTTG
>QIAH01000123.1 GCA_003225465.1 Acidobacteriota bacterium
AGGAACTGGTTGGGAAGGCGATCAAAGGCAACCGCGACAGGGTCGTGCTGGCGACCAAGTTTGGCATCGTGCGCGATCCCACGAATCCTCAAGTGCGCGGTGTGAGTGGGAAACCGGACTATGTGCGCTCTTCCTGCGAAGCCAGCCTGCGTCGTCTCAGCGTAGACTGCATCGATTTGTATTACCAGCACCGTGTCGATCCGAATACGCCCATTGAAGACACGGTCGGAGCGATGGCTCAGTTGGTGAAGGAAGGAAAGATTCGACACATTGGACTCTCCGAAGCCAGCCCGCGGACGTTGCGGCGCGCTGCGAAGGTTCACAAGATCACGGCACTTCAGTCGGAGTACTCGCTGTGGACGCGCGATCCCGAGCGCGAAGTGCTTCCCACCTGCCGCGAACTGGGCATTGGTTTCGTCGCTTACAGCCCGCTGGGGCGCGGCTTTCTGACTGGGCAGTTCAAACGTTTCGAGGACTTCCCTGAAGACGATTACCGGCGCCTTTCTCCGCGATTCCAGGGTGAAAACTTCCGGAAGAACCTCGATCTCGTGAAACGCGTGGAGGAGATCGCTAAAGAGAAACACTGCATGGCGTCGCAGCTCGCGTTGGCATGGGTGCTGGCGCAGGGCAAAGACATTGTGCCGATCCCCGGGACCAAGCGGCGGAAGTATCTCGAAGACAATGTCGGCGCCGTGAACGTTCGGCTGACCGCAGAGGACTTGCGACGCATTGAGGAGGCTTTCCCGTCCGGAGCCGCAGCGGGCGAGCGCTACCCGGAACACATGATGCAGCTCGTGAACCAGTAATCCTCGCGTAGGGGCGGACGCCCCGTCTGCCCAGCCGAGCGACAGCTCCGCTGCCCGACCTGATGCGCCGGAACCAAAACCCTGCCGGGCTGGGGCCCGGCCTACGCAGTTCGGCTACCGAAATTTCCCGAGAACCTTGGAGCGTCCACCTGATTCTGGCGAAAGCAAGCCAGGGCTAGGGTAAGGAGATACCTGTTTATGGAGGACAACAGTGGCAGATCTGAAGGGAATTCGACTGGCAATTTTAGCGACCGACGGCGTTGAACAATCTGAGTTAACGGAACCGCGCAAGTTCCTCGAGGAGCAAGGCGTCAAAACGACTCTGCTGACCCCAAAGGCGGCGCAGATCCAGGCCGTGCAACATATGGACAAGGCAGACAAAATTCCTGCACAAGGCGCGATTGAGGGAGCCAAGGCGGCAGAGTACGATGCTGTGCTGCTTCCGGGTGGTGCGCTGAATGCCGACAAGTTGCGTATGAACGAGGAAGCGCGGCGGTTTGTGCGCGAGATGGACCAGGCAAAGAAACCATTCGCCGTCATTTGTCATGCGCCCTGGCTCCTGGTTTCGGCTGGCTTGGTGAAGGGCCGTCATATGACCAGCTACTACACCATCCAGGACGATCTTCGAAATGCAGGTGCAGACTGGAAAGATCAGGAAGTGGTGCGTGACGGGAATTGGGTGACGAGCCGGCAGCCGTCGGATATCCCGGCGTTTAATCGGGCCGTGGCGGAGTTGTTTGGAAGTATGAGAAGCCAGCGAGCAGCGTGAGTTGTAGCGCCGGCATCTTGCCGGCATGTTTGCTGATTCGAAACGGCGGGCGGGACGCCCGCCGGACAGCCGGCGAGACACCGGCGCTACCCGAAATAAAATGGGCGGCTTTTCAGCCGCCCTTCTTTCATTCCCAAATTTCCTGTTTTACGCGCGGGCGGGACTTTCTCCTCCCTTGGCGATGCCTGGGCGTCCCGGCTCCGGTTTCAGGACCTGTTGTACGCCGTCGTCCTTCGAGGGGAGCTTGATGGGCGGAAGTTCCTTGCCTTCGACGATCATTTTGATCTCGTTGGCGTCGAGCACTTCGCGCTCCAGCAAAGCGTTGGCGATTCTGGTGAGCACGTCTCGGCTGTCGGAGAGCAGCGACTTCGCTCTGCCGTAGCCCTCGTCGACCAGGCGCCGCACTTCCAGGTCGATTTTGATCGCGGTGTCCTCGCTGTAGTCGCGATGCTGTGCGATCTCGCGGCCCAGGAAGATCTGCTCTTCCTTCTTGCCGAAGGCGAGCGGGCCGAGCGTGCTCATGCCCCATTCGCAGACCATCTTGCGAGCCAGTTCGGTGGCGCGCTCGATGTCGTTGCCGGCGCCGGTGCTCATCTGGTTCAGGAACAGCTCTTCGGCGAGACGGCCACCCATCAGGATCGCAATTTCGGTCTCGAGGTATTCCTTGGTGTAGTTGTGCTTGTCGTCGATGGGTAGCTGCATGGTCACGCCCAGCGCCATGCCACGAGGAATGATCGTGACCTTGTGCACCGGATCGGCATGCGGCAGCTTTACGGCGAGCAGCGCGTGTCCCGCCTCGTGGAAGGCAGTCACCTTCTTCTCCTCGTCGGAGAGAATCATGGACTTGCGCTCCACGCCCATCAGCACTTTATCTTTGGCCAGCTCGAAGTCGTAATGCAGAACGGCCTTGCGGTTCTGGCGAGCGGCACTCAGAGCGGCCTCGTTCACCATATTGGCGAGGTCGGCGCCTGAGAAGCCCGGGGTCCCGCGAGCCAGAACGCTGAGTTCCACGTCTTCGGCAAGAGGAATCTTGCGGGTGTGCACGCGGAGAATTTCTTCGCGGCCGCGCACGTCAGGACGATTCACCACCACGCGCCGATCGAAACGCCCGGGCCGGAGCAATGCCGGATCGAGCACGTCGGGACGGTTCGTGGCCGCCATCAGGATGACGCCTTCGTTCGATTCGAAGCCATCCATTTCGACCAGCAACTGGTTCAGGGTCTGCTCACGCTCATCGTGGCCGCCGCCGAGGCCGGCGCCACGGTGACGCCCGACCGCATCGATTTCATCAATGAAGATGATGCAGGGAGCGTTCTTCTTGCCTTGCTCGAACAGGTCACGAACCCGGCTTGCGCCCACGCCCACGAACATCTCCACGAAATCGGAACCGGAGATGGAGAAGAACGGCACGTTCGCTTCGCCGGCCACAGCCCGCGCCAGCAATGTTTTGCCCGTTCCCGGAGGTCCTACGAGCAGCACGCCTTTCGGAATGCGTCCACCCAGCTTCTGGAACTTCTGCGCCTCGCGCAGGAACTCGATGATCTCCCGCAGCTCTTCCTTGGCCTCATCCACGCCTGCCACGTCCTTGAACGTGACTTTCTTCTGCTGCATGGATAGCAGGCGCGCGCGGCTCTTTCCGAACGACAGGGCCTTGTTGCCGCCGGTCTGCATCTGGCGGATCATGAAGAACCACAAGGCGGCCAGCAGGATCAGGGGCGCCCACGTGCCCAGCAACTGCAAAGGCCAGCTGCCGTTGGTGACGTCCTTCACCTCATAATTCACACCCTTGTCGCGAAACTCCTTGTACATATCGGAGTAGTTGGCCGGCGCGGTGGTCCGAAAAGCACTTCCGTCCTTGAAATGGCCGCGCACTTCCTGGGCCGTTACAACGACGTCCTTGACGTTCCCCTGGTCAACACTGGTCTGAAAGTCGGAGAAGTTCAGGGTCTTCTCCTTTTGGCCGGTGCTGCCGGTTCGCACTACCTGCCAGAGCAGGAAAGCCGAAAGCACAATCACCAGCCAAAAAATTACCGTTTTTACCGTCGAATTCACTCAGGACTCCTCTGAAAAAGAACCTTGCCCTCAGAACGATACAGCCCGGCCGCTGGCGGTTCTTGACTAATTAGATGCCAGTCGCGGGATTTTTGATTGGGTAAATACCCGAGGCTGCCATTTTACCCGTTTCGCACACAAAAGAGCTGCGCTTCTTTCAATGACTTAAGTCATGGGTACAGCTTGGTTTGCAGCCGCCAGATAGGGAAGATTCCGGTTGGTCTGTTCGGGACTCCCCAGGCCATAGCCGATCAGGAAGGCCTCATCCACCAGAAAACCAAAATAATCCG
>QIAH01000124.1 GCA_003225465.1 Acidobacteriota bacterium
AACCCGCCGGGCGGATTGCCGGTCAAGCAGTGTTGCCAGCTTAACAGAGGAAGCCCCCCGGGCGCGCAAGTCATTCATCAGAAACTCGCTGGTTACCCCGGAGTGGACGACCCCCTCCACCAGCAGCACGTCCTTGCCACGGATGTCGAGATCATGGCTGAACACGATTTCAAGGACATCCGAGGGACCGGTTGCGGGCTGTTGT
>QIAH01000125.1 GCA_003225465.1 Acidobacteriota bacterium
AGATGAAGCTGTTATCCAGGATCGCGAGGACATGCAGCGTCTTTCCCTGGTAATGGTCGGAGATCTGGCGACCCATTTCGCGGACGCGCTTCTGAATCTGCTCCGCTGAAATGGCGGGTCGCAAGGGCTCCACTTTCGAACCTATGTTCATAGGGTGGTGTGCGCCTCCGGGAGTTTCACCGCGCGCTCCAGCTTTCAGTCCTCATGCAGCGGCACGTCTCGGATGAGGATCGCATCGCCGGTCTCATTTGCTTTCAGCTTGGCGGGGCAAGGGAAGCCACGAACCCAGATGATCTCGTCTCCGCTCGCGACGATCGGCCAGTTTTTTCGCCCTGCTCCGGTGATGTGCCGCTCCTGAAGAAGTTCCTTGATCTTCCTGGGGCCCTTCGTATGGGCGGGCCAGAACCTGTCCCCGGGCCGCCAGTTTCGCACCAGCAATTGCTGGGGCAACAGCGCAGGGTCCAGTAAACAGTCTGGATTATATCCCGCACGATCGGTGTCGGATTTCACTGGCAGTGCTTCTACCATAATGCCTGCTTC
>QIAH01000126.1 GCA_003225465.1 Acidobacteriota bacterium
ACGGAATCGGCGATGTAGCCCGCTTCCCGCAAACCATCGCTGACTTCCTGAAGGGAAGAGAACACACGAACCTCCTGCCGACACTTGCGCAATTTCCGTGTCGAGTGCCAAGACGCTAATGCGGAACCAAATTTCGGTCAAATCACTCACAAACATGCCTGTTTTGACCGAAAAGCCAATAGCGGCTACAAGGAGGTCAACTTGGTTGTAGAGGTTTGATTGTGAAAACAGTTGCGATGAACGAATCTGCTGGTGAGGTGCTGCCTCTGCTCTGCTGGTGAGGTTCTGCAGGTGCAGTCAGACGAAGGCGCCAAACGACCTCCCATAAGTCTCGGGAGACCGCCAGCGTTGAACAGTCCCCAGCCTGCGCATGGCCCGGCTCTGACGACTGTGTTTGAGAGGCACTATTCTGTCAAAGAACTTGCCAGTCTCTGGAATCTAAGCGACAGAACGATCCGTCGAATGTTCGTTGGAGAGCCAGGTGTCGTTGAGTGGGGTGCGTGTGAACGTAGGAGGAAGAGGGGCTATAAGACGCTGCGAATCCCCGAGAGCGTAGCGCGGCGAGTGCACCGGAAACTCAGAAAAACCGGCTAGCGTTCCTGGCAAGAAACGAAACTTACGCATCCGTTAATACTCCCGGGCTTCGATCCGCGATAACCGCGGTGGTCTGGTCCTCAAGTGAGTTTTGTGATGCGGCTGGCGTCGACCCGCTGTTTGCGGACTCCTTGCGCGATGACCTTTATCGTCAACTCCCATGTTCACCCAAGCCGCCCTCTGGTTGGCCGTGAGGCGTTGCTGTCTTTTGCCGCTGCGTGATCGTCACACTTGAGTGCCCCAGCAGGCGCGACACCTCATCAAGCGGCATTCCAGCGAGGAGATACTCGACCGCGAAGGTGTCCCGCAGCATGTGAAGGTGAGCGGGTTTCGGGCGGCCGATTGCATCAACGAATAGCCTGGGGTATATCTCGGCCGCCTTAGACACCACCTTCGCAAAAATTCTCTGCCAGTTCGACACTTCGCTCTTACGTTTGCTAGAACCGCTCCAAAAGAAGTAGTTGGGATCGGTGCAGCCGGCCGGAGGGACGCTGCGTAATTTCTCTGCTACCTTGTGCGGCAGCAGAACACACACCGGGGCGCTGGCCTTCGTCCTGACCTTCGCTTGGTAGACAAACAGGGAGTCATCGTCACGGAGACTGCTCTTAGGCAGGCAAGCCGCATCGCCCGCGCGAAGGCCGCTCCAGCGCAAGAGTTCAAGGTAGGCGCGCACTCGACGGGAATTCTTGGTGTTGCCATTTCTTTCCTTGCCACGGCTGTCGTAGTAATGCGTCGCCTCGATCAACGCGTCGTATTGCTGCCGGCTGAACGGTAGCGTGGCTTCCTGGTGGGGAGTGACATTCCGAATCTTCTTCGCCGGATTCTCGCTGGCCCACCCCTGATCCATGCAGAACCGAAAGAACGTTCGTAGGCGCTGATGCTGATTGTGGCGAGTGGTTGGAGCGCCTCTCCAAGAGAGGATCCATGAACGCAGAGTTGAGACGTCCAACTGATAAAGGAGGATGACCGCAGGCTGCTGGGCCGCGCACCATGTCAGCAGCCGACTCAAAGTGAGTTGGTATTTGCCGTATGTCGCCTCTTCGCGGTTCAGGCGCTCGACCTCTTGGAGAAATTGCTGGACGGCTACAGCGATCTCCACCAGACCATTGCGCGCATTCAGTTTGGCCTCAAGTTGACGTTGCAGCTGCTTCGCAGGGTCGAAGGAATCCCGCATTTCGCGCGCCTTCTGCTCGGCTTTTTCCCAGCTGCGTGTTTTTGCGCTGATGAATCGGTCCCTGCCGTTGCGATAGACGTAGAGCCACTTCATGCAATTGCAACGAGCCCAACTCTGCTGCTCCCGCTTTGGGCAACTGCGTTTGTGGCGCGTATAAACCTTGACGGTGACAACTGAGCTGTCCGCTCTGAGCCCGATCGCGCCTGCCTTGATCGCGTCCTGAGAGTGATTCTTGTTTTCGGCCTGGATCATGGACCGTTCCTTCCGCGGCGAATTTTCTGCGCAATGTAGCATCGGCTCTCGGTTCAGACAAATGGCCGACAAGAAAGGCGAAAAGGGCCTAAAAAGGCTGTGGATTTCCTACACTTTTCCTACACATTGTGTTTCTCAGGAAGGAACTACGTGGAGAGTCAACAACTTAAGGATTGGTTGCGGGGGGTGGATTTGAACCACCGACCTTTGGGTTATGAGCCCAACGAGCTACCAGACTGCTCCACCCCGCGCATTGATCATAACAACCGTACCCAGACGCGTCAAACTTGCGCTTGCCAAAATGCTTGCAGTCACTCCTGCATTCGCGACCGTGCAGCGGCGCAAGACTTCTCCCGTGCAGCGAACCCGGGCTAGCTTCAGATCCTCACACTCTGATCTTCACCCGCGTTCTTTTTTCCCATGCCCCACGGCCTCAGCGATTGACTTTGTGCCGTTCGCATTCCGACACGATTTTCGCGGGATCGATCGCCTCTTTATCCACCTGTTCTTCCAGGATCTTTCCGTCTTTTCCGATCAGGAAGTTCACACGCCGCGCCGCTTTGTATTTGTCAGTGTAGATACCGTACTGGTGAGTGACCTCGCCTCCCCAATCGCTTAACAGCGGGAAGCTGACGCCGATCTGCTCGGCGAATGCCCGGTTCGCAAACGGACTATCCATACTCACACCCAGGACCTGGGTGTCGACCGCTTCCAGCTTTTGAAGGTTCTGCTGGAAGTTTTTCATTTGCTGTGTTCAACCCCCGGTGAATGCAAAAATATAAAACGCCAGTACGACGTTCTTCTTTCCGCGGTAGTCGCTCAGATGAACGTCCTTCAGATCCTTCCCGTCGAAGTACTGCAGCTTGAAGTCCGGCGCAGCCTCTCCGACGCGAAGCTTCATATCTTCCGTCCCGGCGGCCTGCGTCCGGCCAGGCCAAGAAATCGCCCCAGCCAGAAGCATTCCAAGCAAAACTGCACCGAAACGTTTCATCCTTCGTGCTTTCTCCACTTGCTCCTCCTCATCACCACTCAGACCATTTCAGGCAACCGTTAAAATTCACCACAGCAGTTCTTCGTGTTTAGCATTGCGTTAACCCTCAAAAAGCCGTTACAGTTCTAGTCACGTACGGAAAATGATCGTATGCATCACGTTGCGCCAAGTTTGTACAGTCCCACTGCGATTGCGCCACTGTCCAGCCACAGTTACTCCCGGACAGGGGCCACCCAATTGAACATCCATCGTCAACCCCACATCGCTCGCACTCGAGCACATTTCCTGGGATGAGTATCGCTACTCTCAACGACATTTTCTTCGCAATCGTCAGCCGGGACAATCCTCGTGTCACGCTACACCGCCAGGACGGTGGCTGGGTAGCCACTTCCTCGCGACAACTTTACCGCAACGTCTCCGGGGTGGCGCAAGCCCTCCTCGCCTGGGGAATTGCCAAGGGCGACCGCGTCGCCATCCTGGGCGAAAACCGCCCGGAGTGGACCACCGCGGACTTTGCCTGCCAACTCATCGGGGCAGTCTCCGTCCCCATCTATTCCACCCTCACCGCCGAGCAATCTGAATTCATTTTGCAGGATGCCGGCTGTCGCGTCATTTTTCTCTCCACCGAACAGCAACTGCGCAAAGTTTCGCCGATCATTTCCCGAACACCGGTGGAAAGAATCGTCGTCATGGACCCGGTCGAAACCTCTCATGCCAACAGCATGGCTCAGCTCATGCACGACAGTCCAGAGAATGGCGATCCCGGACTCGAAGCGCGCGCGCGCAGCATCATCGCCGACGACCTCGCCACCATCATCTACACCTCCGGAACCACTGGGGTAGCGAAGGGCGTAATGCTTACCCATGGCAACCTCGCCTCCAATATCGAATATTCTCTCAAGGGATTCGAGTTCGTTGGCGACCAGGTCAGCGTATCATTTTTGCCCTTGTCGCATGTCACAGCGCGCCACGTGGATTTCGCCCTGCTCTTCAATGGCGTGACGCTGGCCTACTGCCCATTCGTCGACCAGCTCCCGCAGACCCTCCTCGAAATTCGCCCCACCATGTTCGTTTCCGTGCCGCGCGTGTACGAAAAAATTCACGCCCAGGCCGATCTCAAAGCCAAGGACTTTCCCAAGAACCTGATCTTCCGCTGGGCGCTCTCGGTCGGCCACGACCACGAGAAGGAGGTCCTGGCGGGCAAGACCCCTACTTCCCTGGCCTGGAAGATCGCGGACAAGCTGGTCTATACGAAGGTTCGTGCCGGCATGGGAGGACGAGGCCAGGTCTTCATCTCCGGCGGCGCACCCCTCGGCCATGAACTGGCGGAATGGTTTGCGCACGTCGGCATTCGCATTCATGAAGGATACGGCCTCACCGAGACCTCCCCGGTCATCGCGGTGAACACTCCCGGCGCCCATAAGCTCGGCACCGTCGGCAAGCCCCTGGGCAATGTCGAAGTTCGCATTGAAGACGACGGTGAGATTCTGGTCCGCGGACCGTCGGTCTTCAAGGCCTATTGGAAGCGGCCCACGGAAACCGACAATGCCTTCGTCGACGGATGGTTTAAGACCGGCGACATCGGCAATCTCGATGCCGACGGCTTCCTCTCCGTTACCGACCGTAAGAAGGACCTCATCAAGACCTCCGGCGGCAAATTTATCGCGCCCCAGCCGATTGAGAACTCCTTGAAGCACAGTGCCCTGGTCGCGGAGGCCATCATTGTGGGCGATAAGCGCAAGTTCCCGGCCGTGCTCATCGCTCCATATTTCCCGCTACTCGAAGACTGGGCGCGCAATCATCAGATCGCCTTCTCCTCCCGCGCGCAATTGATCCAGCATCCCGACGTGCAAGCCCTCTACGACAGCATCGTCCAAGAGATCAATCAGAACCTGGCCCGTTTCGAAAAGCTGAAACGAGCCATTCTCCTTCCGGATGAATTCACTCCGCAGGATGGCATGCTCACCCACAGCATGAAGGTGCGCCGGCGTGCCGTCGAAGAGCGCTACCGCCAGCTCATTGACGAAGTCTATGCTCACGCGGAAGCCGCGCCCGTTGTGGGTCACGTCACGGGTGACTGACTTTGTGCGGTTGCGTCCGGTTTCATTACAATAAGAAGCATGTCGGACCCACTCATTATCGCTGGTCGTCAGCTGCGCTCCCGTCTGATCGTGGGCACGGGAAAATACAAGTCTTTTCAGGAAACCGCCCGCGCGCTCGAAGCCAGCGGAGCAGACATGGTCACCGTCGCCGTGCGCCGCGTCAATCTCGATCGCAGCAAGGAATCTCTGCTCGACTACCTTGACCCGAAAAAATATGTTCTGCTCCCCAACACCGCCGGCTGCTACACCGCCGATGAAGCCATTCGCGCCGCTCGCCTCGCCCGCGAAGTCGGCATCTCCGATTGGGTAAAGCTCGAAGTCATCGGCGATCAGGCCACCCTCTACCCCGACGTGCAGGCCACGCTCGAGGCGACCCGGGTCTTGGTGAAAGAAGGCTTCACGGTCCTTCCCTACACCTCGGATGATGTCGTGTTCGCCAAGCGCCTTCTGGACGCCGGCGCTGCTGCGATCATGCCGCTCGGTGCCCCTATCGGCAGCGGCCTCGGAATTCAGAACCAGGCCAGTATTCGGATTCTGCGCGAGTTGATCACCGGCGTGCCACTCATCGTCGATGCCGGAGTGGGCACTGCCTCCGATGCCGCCATTGCCATGGAATTAGGCGCCGACGCCGTTCTCATGAACACCGGTATCGCCGGCGCGCAAGATCCCATTCTGATGGCCGAAGCCATGAAGAACGCAGTACTCGCCGGCCGCCAAGCCTACCTGGCTGGACGAATGCCGAAGAAGCTCTACGCGACCGCCAGCTCGCCGCTGGAAGGAGTGGTCCGTTAGAAGTTTCGTTCTGCTGCACGTTGTCATTCCGAAGCCGAACGCGGCGGAGGAATCTGCCTGAAGATCATAATGGCGTGCATCCCCCGAAACCTTGCTGAAGACTGACAATCAAAGAAAACCGATAACTCAAAAAGCAAAAGGCGGCCCGCAAGCCGCCCTTCCTTTCAGAATCACTTTCCTTCACAGCATCTTCACGCTCATCACGTGAATGCTGTCCCCAGTCACATGTCCGCTCACCGCCACGTGATGCCCTTCGTGCCCCTTCAGCGCGTCCGGATTCTCCACGTTCAGAATCTTCTGATCGCTATCGGTAACCACCACCATCTTCGCCCCTTCCGCGAGGCACTTCTTGGTGCAGGCAGCCGCTCCCGCGTTGGCCCCTTTGGCCCCGCACTTGGAATCGCTGATCCAGCCGTTGACCGTCTCAGCTTTGTCGCCCGCAAACGAGAACGAGGCAACGGAAACAACCATGCAAATCATTAAACACAGTGAGAATGCTTTCTTCATCGAACTGCCTCCTTGAAGGTTCAGTGAATCGATAGTCTTGACGATTCCGGCGCCTGTTCGTGCAGCCAGAGATCCACTTCGGTCGTGGCGCGGTCATTTTCCGAAGGATCAAACAGAAAATAGCGTTGCGCGAAATGCTACCACACCCCAGGCCAAAAAGATGTCTCCGGAAGGCTGAGCGGGCACCGAACAGCGATGTTAGATCCTGTCATCCCGAAGCCGAACGCGGCAGAGGAATCTACTGGGCGTGAACCCGGACATTTGCCGCGAATGACTTGCTGACCGCCGACGACTGTACCCTACTTCCGCGCAGCATTGGTGGCAGGCCTCGCGGGGCTGGGCTCAACATAAACAACTTCGCCCGGCCGCGCGTAGTGCAACTGTTCCCGGGCCTCTTTCTCAATCGCTTTCGGATCCGCCTGCAAGCCGCGAATTCGCTGCGTATAAAGATCGTTCTCTTTCTGCAGTTTCTGAATCTCGGCCTGCAACTTTAGCCGCTCCGCTCGCTTGGAACGATAGATCACCATTCCATTCGCGCCAAACATAACATGGAGAAACAGCCAGCCTGTCAGCACGACCACCCCAGCCGTGGCCAGTCGCCTGCGCTCTCCGTAGAGAACGCTCCACACCGGACGCGATTTCTCCATCCAGCGCTCCGCCCATTCCTCTGCCTGCGGAGCCTTGTCCACAAAGG
>QIAH01000127.1 GCA_003225465.1 Acidobacteriota bacterium
TGAAATCACCGGACCTCGTCACCAACAAGAAGAGCCTGGTGCAGGGCGGCATGGTGGCGCCGTGGCTGCAGAACAGCGTCACGCGTCTGAACGGCATGGTCGCGCAGCTCGCGCCGACGATGGCTGCTGATGGCGGCTTGCCACTGGCAGGACTGCTGGCGCGGGTCACGCCCGAGTTACGCGAAAAGCTGGCCAAGGAATTCTTCCTCGCGTGACGTAGAGGTCACGAAGAAAGTAAAGCTTTACCACGAAGGACGCACGAAGGTTCACGAAGAATGTGCATGCGCAAGGCTTCACGAAGAACGCAAGAGTCAGCGAGGGTGCAGGTTTGATGAAGGAAAACGTTATGGAACGCACGAAAGCCATCTTGGTGGACATCACGAAGTGCATCGGGTGCCGCAGTTGCGAGCAGGCGTGCAAAGAAGCTCACGGATTTCCGAAAGACACAGAAGCGAAGCTCTCGACGACTGCCCTGACGGTCATTGAAGAACATTGCGACAAGTACGTGCGGCGGATGTGCATGCATTGCCAGGATCCGGCGTGCGCGTCGGCGTGCCTGGTGGGCGCGCTGAAGAAAACTGTGCTCGGTCCGGTTACCTACGATAAATCGAAATGCATTGGCTGCCGATATTGTCTGGTGGCATGCCCGTTCAGTGTTCCCCGTTACGAGTGGACGAAGCTTGTCCCATACGTGAAGAAGTGCGACATGTGCGCCGCGCGGCAGGAGAGTGGGCAGGCTCCGGCATGCGTGGAGGCGTGCCCGACAGGGGCGTCGATCGTGGGCTGGCGTGACGCGATTCTGGAAGAAGCGCAGCGGCGGGTGCTCAACGATCCCAAGTACGTGAAGCACATTTACGGCAGCGAGGAGGCGGGCGGAACGTCGGTGTTCTTCATTTCGGATGTGCCGTTCGAAGACTTGGGATTCGTGCCCCCTCCGCAGCAACCGCTGCCCACCTTGAGCGCCGCGGCGCTCGCCGATGTGCCCACCGTGGTGCTGGTCGGCGGATCGTTGCTGGCGGGGATTTATTGGATTACCGAGCGGCGCAATGCAGTGGCGGGGGCCGAGGCGCGGGAGCAGTCGGAGAAAAAACCTTAACCATGAATGGCAAAGGGACAGTAAAGAAAACAAGATCCAATGATCACCACGAAGGGCACGAAGGTTGCACCAAGGACACGAAGGAGTGCGAAACAGGAAGGAAGTGGGTTATGACGACGACACTGGTTCCTAAAATCACTTTGTGGCGGGTAATTGTGGCGGTGATTTTTGCCGCTGGTCTCTACGCCACGTACGCGCGCTTTGCGCTGGGGCTCAGCCAGTCGACGCATTTGACCGATCCGCAACCTTGGGGACTTTGGGTGGGCCTGGGGACGTTGTGCGGCGTCGGGCTCTCGGCGGGTGGTTTTGGAATTGCGGCGGCCGTGTACCTGCTGGGCTTTGAACGCTACCGACCGGTGCTGCGCACGGCGGTGCTGGTGTCGTTCCTCGGCTACATGAGCGTGATTGCCGGCATGATGTATGAGCTGGGATTGCCCTGGCGAATCTGGCATCCGATCGTGATGTGGAACCGTCACTCGATGCTGTTTGAAGTCTCCTGGTGCGTGATGCTGTACTCGACGGTACTCGCGCTCGAGTTCTCGCCTGCGCTGGTCGAAAAAATTCCGTTTGCCGGTCTGCGCAACTGGTACTTGAAACAGCACCATCGCATCCTTATCGGTCTGGTGCTGGTCGGGTGCGTACTCTCTTCGCTGCACCAGTCGTTTCTCGGCGGGCTTTATCTATTGACCAAAGGCAAACTCGATCCGCTCTGGTACACGCCTTATCTCACCACACTGTTTTATCTCTCGGCCATCCCGGCGGGACTGGCTGTGACGGTGATGGCACTTTATCTGTGCGTGCGCTCGCTGAACGTGCGGCTCGACACCAGAATCCTGGGTGAGTTGAGCCAGGTGATCGCGCCCATGCTGGCGCTGTACGGAATTTTTCGCGGCGTCGACCTGGCGACGCATGGCGCGCTGCCCTACCTCTTTAAGTGGCGCGAGGAAACTCTGTCGTTCTGGGTGGAAATCGGATTGTTCGTGCTGGCCCCTCTGGTGCTGCTGAGCCTGGAGAAAGTACGCAACAATCCTCAGTTCCTGTACTGGACTTGCAGCCTGGTGGTGATGGGATTCATGGCGAACAGGCTAAACGTCTCCATCACCGGGCTGCAGGCCAGCGCGGGGATTTACTACGTTCCCAAGTGGACTGAATTCGCGGCCACACTCATGGTGATGACCGCGGTGGTGCTGGCATTCCGCTACGCGGTGATTTATCTCGACATTCTGCCAAAGAATTCACCGCAGCCTAGGTGGATGGTGAATGGTGCTGCGGCGTGACCTCCTGACCATTCACCTTGACCCCGGGGGCTTAGAATCCTCCGGGGTTTTTGTTGGTGGGGAAAGGCAGTCGTTAGTCGTTAGTCGTTGGCTCTCAGAATCCTAAGATCGCAGCGGTTTCGGAATCTCACCCCTTCGACAGGCTCTTGCGTACAGAACGCGCAAGCATGGCAGCCGGGCTGGGGTACACATTTCCGAACCCGCCAAGGTGGGCCGTGGTTGGCCCTGCGAAAATCGCGACATAGTTCACAAAACTTTCAGATTGGGTGAGTACGTTTCCGACATGCGATCCGAGGTGAAAATGTTTCCGGCAGTTCTGGTGCTGCAGGCGAATGGGGGTTCTTCGAGTCCGTTCGGCTGCTGCCTCACGCCGCTCAGAATCACAAGTTTCGAAATTGCTTGGGCCGAGCTCTGGGCTCTCTGAAAACTTTCGGAATCGCCCTGCTCTATCGTTCTTGTCATTCCGACGCCGAACTTGGCGGAGGAATCTGCGCTACCAGAGAGCGCGAGAACCGGTATCACACCTGAATCATGCCGGGCATAGGCAGCGTGCTGTATGCCAAGGTGAACGCCTGCCTATACGACTTGTTCAGACGGCACCCGCAGCTGTGGCGAACGAGATTCCTCCGCCACGTTCGGCGTCGGAATGACAAATTGGGTGTTCGGCGTTTAGGCTTTGGGCTCTAGCCTTCGGCTTTCGGCTCTGGGTGTTCGGCTAGGTTTATCGCAGGGCGGCGTACTCGGCGTGGGCCTGCTTGAGTATGGGGATGCTGGGGTCGGCGTTTTTCCAGGCGGCGAAGAAGTCTTGATACGCAGTGCGGGCGTGGGCGGTGTCTTTCTGGAGAGCGTAGGCGCGGGCGCTGCCGAGGTGAGCCAGCGGATAGAAGGCGCTCAAAACGTCGATGCCGCGATGGTCGAGAATTTTCTGGTATTCAGCCAGGGCTTTAGGACCGTCTTCCGCTTTGAGATAGGCTGCTCCACGCAGATAGATGGAAGAGTAATTGATACCGTTGGGTCCGCTTCCCAAGTCATAGGGTAAAGACGATTCGAGGGCGGCAATCGCTTTTTGGGGCTGATTGCGCTGGAGTTCAATGGCGGCCTGAGAAACGGCCAGCTGAACTTTGGTGAGGAGAGTGTTGGTGGGAAATTCGGCGGCAAGTTCGTCGTGGAATTTTTGCGCACGAGCGATATCGCCGAGTCGGGCCAGCGGAACGGCGGCAAGAGCTTTCGTGTCTTTGTTCAGGGCAAGGCTAAGCGCCTCGGAGAGCTGCTGGCGCGGTTCATTCACGAACCCGAGTTCGGCCTCAAAAGTGGCCTGAATGCTGCGAACTTCGGCGGCGAACTCCACGTTCTGATGTTCTTTGCAGAATCGAACGGCCCGATCGAAGGCAGCACGCGCGTCCTGGATGCGGCCGCGAGCCAAATCGCCGCGGGCTCTCTGAAAGAGGATAAGCGGCTCGTCGAGACCGCCGAGACCTTCTTCTACGATGCGCTTCTCCGCCGCTTCGTCGCCGTGAAGATACGCAAGTTGGAAGCGCATGAAGCGGGTGGTGCGAGGTGAGATCTTCTGGGCGATGGCCTGATCGACCACCGCCTTCGCTTCATCAAAACGACCCAGGCTCATGTAGGCGTCGGACAGATTCTGGTAGGCGTAGTTGCCTTTCGGGTCAATGCGCATGGACTGGGAGGCGTTCTCGAGGGACTTTTCGGGTTGACCGAGGCCTTCGTAGGTAAGCGCGAGGTTATCCCAGGGTAGGCTTTCGTGCGGGTAGGTGCGCTTCCACTGCTCGTAGACTTCGACGATTTTCGGGGCCTCGTCGGTGACTTCGTCGTAGTAGTGGCCAGCGATATAGAGCTTCTCGTGCTCGCTGGCACGATCCTTCAGTTCAAAAGCCTTCTTGATGCATTCGTCCATCTGCCGGGTCTGACCGGTGTTGGCGGAGACGACCCCCAATTCAGCCCACGCGACGGCAAAATTTGGATCAAGTTCGACGGCGCGCTTGTAATGGGGAATGGCGCCCTCGTCATCGAAGTGCTGGTGGGCGGCGTGGCCGAGGCTATAGGCCTGCAGAGCTTCGAGAGACGAAGTGGTGGCCTGCTCCAGCGGCGTGGCGAATTTCTGAATGGAAGGCAGAGACTCGCCCAGCTTGCCTCGGAGACTGGTGGCGGCTTTGTCGAGGGACTTGAGGACTTGCTCCTTGCTTTCGGATTCGGCTTGTTCGCTGGCAATGGTGTCTCCGGATTGCGCGTTGATGGCGGCGAGGGAGACCACGTAATGAGTGCCGAGCGGAGCGATGGAGCCGGTCAGCATGGCAGTGGCGCCTTCGCGGACGCAGATTTCGTGCGCGACATCGCGGGTGATGCGCTGATCTTCGGGGCGTCCCATGAAGCGCAGGGCTTCCCGAATGCGGGATTCGGGGAGGATGTTGAGGTAGGGAGACTGCTCGAGTTGGGTGGCGAGGGCCTGCTTTAAGGTTCCGTCAAAGACGCTGTCGCCGGTCGTGTTGACGAAGTCGGTGAGGAGGATGGTGTCTTTTTCGGAGAGCTTGGCAGCGTGGTGCGGGCGGAAATAGAGAGCACCAGCTATGAGGACAGCGACCACTGCGCCGGCCGCGATCCACAGCGGCGTGCGCGA
>QIAH01000128.1 GCA_003225465.1 Acidobacteriota bacterium
ATGGTGCTGGCGAAGCCAGGCTCGATCACGCCGCACACCAAGTTCAAGGCCGAGGTCTACATCCTGACGAAGGAAGAAGGCGGGCGGCATACGCCGTTCTTCAAGGGATATCGTCCGCAGTTCTATCTGCGCACGACGGACGTGACGGGAGTTGCGGAGTTGCCATCCGGAACAGAAATGGTGATGCCGGGCGACAACGTGAGCCTGGTGATTGAGTTGATCACGCCGGTGGCGATGGAGAAGGGCTTGCGGTTCGCGATTCGTGAAGGCGGCCACACGGTGGGCGCGGGCACGATTGCGGAGATTGTGCAGTAACACGTAGGGGCAGGCGCCCTCGTCTGCGCAGCGGAGCGGAGCTCCGCAGAAGTCTTGCAGTGCAACGCGGGCGAGGGCGCCCGCGCCACAAACGATATTGCCGGCGGGACGCCGGCGCTACAACAACGCGGCC
>QIAH01000129.1 GCA_003225465.1 Acidobacteriota bacterium
ACCGGCGCGCAGATCGCAGGGCCGATTCCGTTGCCCACGATGAAGAACAAGTACTGCGTGCTGCGGTCGCCGCACGTGGACAAGAAGTCCCGCGAGGCTTTCGAGATCCGGACGCACAAGCGCCTGCTCGATATCCTCGAGCCCACGCAGCAGACAGTGGATGCATTGATGAAGCTCGATCTGCCCGCGGGCGTGGATGTGGAGATCAAGGCGTTCGGGAAGGAACATAAGTAGGCTCTGGGCTTTGGGCTCTAGGCTCTAGCCCTCACGCTTTGATCTGGGGCCACAATAGAAAGCGAGTCCCGCAGGGACGACACAAAGAGCGAGGACGTGAGTCCGAAGCTCTCCAGCCAATAGCCGCGAGCCACGCTGGGAACGGAGAAGGAAATGGCAAAGGTAGCGGGAATTCTGGGGAAAAAAGTCGGGATGACGCAGTTGTTTGACTCGAAGGGCGAGGTCCGTCCGGCGACGGTGCTGCAAGCTGGTCCGTGCGTGATCACGCAGCACAAGACTGCGACCCGCGACGGCTACGAGTCGGCGCAGATCGGACTGGTGGAGTTCGTCAAAGAAAAGCGACTCACGCAGCCGATGCGCGGTCACTTTGCCAAGAACAATCTCCCGCCGATGAAGTTCCTCCGTGAAGTCCCCATCGATGTTGAAGAAGCTCCCGCAGAGAGTGCTGAGACGAACGGCGTCAAGGTCGGCCAGCGCGTGCTGGTGGATATTTTCGAAGGCGACCGCTTTGTCGACATCGTGGGCGTTAGCAAGGGACGCGGGTTCGCGGGCGTCGTAAAGCGTCATCATTTCGGCGGTGGCCCGAAATCGCACGGCTCCATGTTTCAGATCACCGGCTCGATCGGTTCTTCGGCGTTTCCGTCGCGCGTGTTCAAAGGCATGCGCATGTCGGGACACATGGGGGACGAGCGCGTGACGGTGCGCAATCTGCGCATCCTGGGCGTCGACAAAGATGAGAACCTGCTGGTGGTCGAAGGCAGCGTTCCCGGCGCGAATGGCGGATATGTCGTGATCACGCGCGCGAAGAAGCCACCGCGAGAGCGGCGCGGATTCGCGGGCGCGGCGACAGTCGATCCGTTGAAGGCAGCCAAGCGCGCGGCGAAGAAGGGCTAGTACCGAGTACCGAGTACCGAGAAAGAGATCGTTAGGAGCTACTAGCCAGAAGCCAGTAGCCGCAGTTGAGAGACAAAAATGGCAACCATTGATATCTACAACCTGAACGGCGCCAAGGTCGGCACGATGGATCTTGCCGATGAGGTTTTTGGCGCGGTGAACGAAGACCTGCTGTGGGAAGCGGTGAAGCACTACCGTGCCGCAGCGCGGGCGGGAACACACGCGACCAAAAATCGTTGGCGTGTTTCCGGTTCCGGCAAGAAGTTGTGGAAGCAGAAAGGTACGGGCCGCGCGCGTATCGGTTCGATCCGTTCGCCCCTGTGGCGGCACGGTGGAACGGTTCACGGACCGCAACCGCGCTCTTACGACTACACCTTCCCGCGAAAGAAGTTGCTGGGCGCGTTGCGCTCGGCGCTGGCTTCGAAGTTTGCCGATGGCAAGCTCACGGTCGTGAATGCGTTCGACGTGAAAGAAGTGAAGACGAAGACATTCCGCGAGGCGCTCGACAAGTTGAAGATCGAAAAGACGGCGTTGCTGGTCGAAGTCCCGAAACACGGAAACCGCAACCTCGAGTTGAGCTCGCGCAATCTTGCCGGGACGGAACTGGTGGAGAGCAACGTGGTTCATCCGTATCACCTGCTGCGCTATGACCATGTGATCTTCACGCAGCCGGCAATAGAGAAGTTGCAGGTTTCGCTGACCAAGTCGGCATCGCGACGCGAGCACAAGCCGGAGGCGGGCGAAGGCGAGAAAAAGACGGCGCGCGCGCCTCGGCGGCGGACGCGTCATGAAAAAGCGGCGGAGGTGGCGTAATGAAATCGGCTTACGAAACTCTTCGCCGTCCTGTGATTACCGAAAAGGGCCTGGCCATCAAGGAGAACGAGAATACACTCGTGTTCCAGGTGGCAAAGCAGGCGACCAAGACCGAAATCAAGGAAGCGGTGCAGTCGATTTTTAAAGTGAAAGTCGACTCGGTGCGCACCGCGAATTACCCCGGGAAGGAACGGCGCCGCGGACGTTTCGCGGGCTACCGTCCTGACTGGAAAAAGGCGTACGTGCGGTTGAAGACCGGCGAGAAGATGCCGGAGTACGCGCAAAATCTTTAGTCGTTAGTCGTTGGTCGTCGGTCGTTGACAAAACGACGAGCGATCGAGCTAACAGCTAAGAGCTAGAAGCTACGAGCTGACTTATGGCAATCAAGACATACAGGCCGACGACGCAGACGTTGCGGTACCAGACGACGCTGGTCAATGACGACATCACGACCAACAAGCCCTTCAAGCCGCTGGTCGAGCCCAAGCAGAAGACAGGCGGGCGGCGGAATTCGGGCGATATTACCAGCCGGTTCCGGGGCGGCGGGAACAAGCGCAAGCTGCGCCTGATCGATTTCAAGCGCGACAAGACCGGCATCCCAGCCACGGTGATATCGATCGAGTACGATCCCAACCGCTCGGCACGCATTGCGCTGTTGAGCTATGCGGACGGTGAGAAGCGCTACATCATTCAGCCGGACGGGCTGAAGATGGGACAAAAGATCGTCAGCGGCCCGGATGCGGACATCCTGGTAGGGAATGCTTTGCCGCTACGGAATATTCCGCCGGGCACGACCGTGCACAACGTCGAGTTGCGGCCGGGCAAGGGCGCGCAGATGGTGCGTTCGGCGGGCGGCTCGGCACAGCTGGTCGCCAAGGAAGGCGACTACGCTCTGATCAAGCTGCCTTCGGGTGAGACTCGCAAGGTCCTGCAGGAATGCATGGCGACTATCGGGCAGGTTGGCAACACCGATCATGAGAACATCACCATCGGCAAGGCTGGACGAGTGCGCTGGGCAGGACGGCGTCCGCATAATCGCGGCGTCTCCATGAACCCGGTGGATCATCCGCATGGCGGCGGCGAAGGCAAGACTTCGGGCGGCCGTCATCCGGTGACCCCGTGGGGCCAGCCGACACGTGGCTTCAAGACGCGTAATAACAAGCGCACCGACGCATTCATTGTCGGGCGCCGGAAGAAATCGTAGTTCGCCCCGAGGGCGAGCGCAACGCTCAAGCCTGGTTCGCTGAAGGCGGAGAGCTGAAAGCTGAGAGCTGATTTATGGCACGTTCAACCAAGAAAGGGCCGTTCATCGACAGCCACCTGCAGGTCAAGGTGGAGGGGATGAATGCGCGCAACGAAAAGAAGGTGTTGCGCACCTGGTCGCGTCGCTCAACCATCATCCCAGAAATGGTGGGACACACGATCGCGGTGCATAACGGCAAGAAATTTATCCCGGTGTATATCACCGAGAACATGGTGGGCCACAAGCTCGGCGAGTTCAGTTTCACGCGCAGCTTCAAGGGACACTCGATGAAGGCAGCAACGGAAGCAGCCGCGCGTCCGGCGGGTGTGCCCGGTGGTCCGGGAGCGCCGGTTCCGGCGGCAGGCAGCGCGCCGGCCGCGGCCCCGGCACCGAAGGCGTAAAGGAGACACGCGAACATGGAATTTCGAGCAGAAGCCCGTTACATGCGCGTCTCGCCCCAGAAAGCGCGCCTCGTTCTGGACCTGATCAAGGGCCAGAAGGTGGAAGAGGCGCGAAACACGCTGTTGTTCACCAAGAAGCGCGTGGCCTCGACAGTTGGGAAGCTGTTGCAGTCGGCAATCGATAACGCCAACTTCCTGAGCACCGAGAAGGGAGTGGACGTCGATCTCGACCAGTTGTACGTGAAAAGTGCGGTGGCGAATGACGGTCCACGCATGAAGCGCATCCGCCCGGCGCCAATGGGACGGGCGTTCCGGTATGTGCGGCGCATCGCGCATCTGGAAATCGTGCTGGCAGAAAAGAACAAGAATGGCCAGTCGCTAGCAACGGTTGTGGGCGAGGAACAAGAGAAGGCGGCAGCGCCGAAGACGGCGAAGAAGAAATCCGTTGTGAAGCGTGCGGGCGCGAGTAAGAAGAAAGCGGTCGCGAAGAAGTAGCCCGTGGATCGCGCCGCTCAGTCAGCGGCGAAGCGGGCGAAATGCCCGCGGGACAGCCGGCGAGACGCTGGCGCTACAAGGAGCAATATGGGTCAAAAAGTTCACCCTTATGGTTTTCGGCTTGGTTACACCAAGCCGTGGAAGTCGCGCTGGTTTGTCGAGCGGGATTACGACAAACTGCTGCTCGAAGACGTGAAGCTGAAGGCCGAACTGAAGGACAAGCTGAAGTCGGCGGGC
>QIAH01000130.1 GCA_003225465.1 Acidobacteriota bacterium
CAGCTTAGCTCTTAGCTCTTAGCCTTTAGCCACATCGCTCGCATCTTGAAAATCAAGCTACAAGCTAAAAGCTGCTTACCACCGATAATGCGCGAACGCCTTGTTCGCTTCCGCCATGCGGTGGACGTCTTCCTTCTTCTTGATTGCCGCGCCGCGATTGTTGGCGGCATCGAGCAACTCGTTCGTCAATTTCTCGGTCATGCCCTTTTCACCGCGACCGCGCGCATACGTGATCAGCCAGCGGATTGCGAGCGAAGTCCGCCGGTCGGCATTCACTTCGACGGGCACCTGGTAGTTCGCGCCACCCACGCGCCGGGTTTTCACTTCCAGCAGCGGCTTGGCGTTTTCAACCGCCTTTTTGAACAGCTTCAGCGCTTCGTCGCCGCCCTTGGTCTGCAACTGTGTGAGCGCTTCATAGAAGATGCCCTGGGCGGTCGACTTCTTGCCCTGCCACATCATCGAGTTCACAAACTTGGTCACCAGATCCGATCCATACACCGGGTCCGGATTCACTCCGCGCTTTGCAATATGTCCTTTACGGGGCATTAGCTTTTAGCTCCTGGCTCATAGCTTCTGGCTTGAGCTGTGCGATGCGAAACTTCCGCGCTCGCCCTGAAACTTTGAAACCTGTTCTTACGCCTTCTTCGGTCGCTTCGCTCCATACTTCGAGCGACCCTGATTCCGATTCGCGACCCCCACTGCGTCCAGCGTCCCGCGCACCACGTGATAGCGCACGCCCGGGAGATCCTTCACGCGACCGCCGCGGATCAGCACGATCGAGTGCTCCTGCAGGTTGTGGCCGATGCCGGGGATGTAGGTTGTCACTTCAATGCCGTTGGTGAGCCGCACGCGCGCGACCTTGCGCAGCGCCGAATTCGGCTTCTTGGGCGTCTGGGTATACACGCGGGTGCAGACGCCGCGCTTTTGCGGGCAGGACTGCAGGGCCGGGCTCGCCGTCTTGTAACGGGGCTTCTTCCGTCCGGAACGCACCAGTTGATTAAACGTAGGCACTCTTTGCCACTCCTTCAGCGCGACATGCCGCGGAGTCGCTACAAGCGTATCCGCACGCACAGCGTTGCTTCTGCTTTTCCCGTTGCCGGGGCTGGCTGGCGCACTCACATCCAGCCATATTTCTCGCCGGGCGCAATATCGCCGGAAAGAAAATTTTGGTTTCCCAATCAGACTAACGCCGACGACGGTGGCACCAAGCCCAACTTCGGAGGTGCTCCGTTTCGTCAAACTTGCTTCGCATAGCCTCTCGACGGACGAGAGGTGAGCGCGAAGCATTTCAGCGAGGAAAGCTCCTGAACCCTGATTTCCGCTCAGGAACGATGTCTCTAAAGCTCAGCCGCTATCTTCGGAGGCGCTGCGCACACAAAAAATCGCGCGGCTTTGAAACCCACCGCTTCCAGGCAAGCCAGAATTAACTCGCGGAACCTTTTAAATATAACAATGCGCGCCGACATCGTCAACAACTGTTGCCGCATCTCAGAGTTGGCGAAGTCGGTCCGGCCGGCGCTTGCCGAAATTAGCGCTGGCCTCTACACTGAGGGTTTTCCAGAAGATACAGAGACTCGTCCGACAGGCGTGCAGCCTGCTGAGGCGGGGAGGATGCATGCGTCGGTTCGTTCCTTGGGTGTTGGCCGTCTTATCCATAACCTTGGCATTTGGCAGTCTGACCGGTTGCGGTGGCGGAAGCGCCACTGGCACTTCCGCCGTTCCTACTCCCGCAAAAATCATTTTAACCCCGGGGAACAGCAGCATCGACATCGGGACCACCTTGCAGTTCAGCGCAAGTCCCGTGACCGCTGCCGGAGGCGGCATCACCACGCTCCCCATCGTCTATTCTTCCAGCAATCCCTCGGTACTGAGCTTCGTTCCGTCAGCAGGTGGCCTTGCTTGCGCCGGCAAATGGGACACGTCGGGCCGGGTCTGTACCCCACAAGGCGCGGGAGTGACCCAGGTCACCGCGACTGGCAATGGCGTCGCCAGTGCGCCGGTTGCGGTTTACGTCCACCAGCATATAGATACGATCACGCTGACCGAGATCAATCCCCCCATTCCGCAGCCCGACTGCATCACTCTGGCCCAGGCTCCCGGCATCCAGAATTATCTTGAGTTCCAGGCGAGGGCATTCAGCAACGGGGCTGAGATTACAAACACCGTCGGATCATTCAACTTCTCCCAAAACAATCCGACCGTCGCCAAGATCAGCACTACCGACTCGACCCTCAACAACAACAATGGGAACCAGATCACGCAGGCGCGCTTCACTGCTGCGACCCCTGGACGTACGCAGATTTTCGCCAGCCTCTCAGGAGTCAGCAGCCTGCCTGCGCCGATACCCGACCACAGCGGTCAAATGCATCCCTATTTTGAAACTTGTCTGGTGCAGTCCATCAACCTCCAGGTGGGAAACTCGCCCGGCAACACGTCGTTTGCCGTCGCCAGCAACACTTCTGGCATCACGATCACGCCGACCGTCATCGATCGACTCGGCAACAAGCTCACCAACCCGGTCCCCAAGCTGGACTGGATCTCGCTTTCGCCTCCGAACGCCAGCCTCACTCCCGTTACGACCACCGGCGCCGGCTCCCTCGCCGGAACTGCTACCGTAAAGGCCAGCGTTCCGGGTGGCACAGGGATTATTGCCACCTGCGCCGCACCTAACTGTAATGTGGGGCTCGAGCCGATTCAGCCGGTTTATTCCTCGACGAATCCGTCAGACAATTCCTACCTCGGAACGCCAATCATCGGCCTCATCACCGGTCCTCCCGTTACTTCCGGAAACGTCTACGTTACGACCACCCAATGCGGCACGATCAATGGTTGTCAGCCGCTAATATTTCCAATTGCCATAAAGACCAACGCGGCTGGCAATAGCGCGACGCTTCCCAGTTCCCCGAACTCGATGCTCTTCGCACCCACCGGGAAATCCATCTTTCTCGGCAGCTCCGCAGGGCTCATCATCTTCAATCCCGCCGCAACAGGAAGTGCGAACCCGCTATCTCAACTAACGAGTGTTCCCGGGAAGGTATTAGCCGTCTCGCTCGACGGCGACAAGGTCATCGTCTCTGACACGCTGTCCAATCCCAACCAGGTCTATGTTGTTTCCGGCTTCTCCGGAACCGGTACCCCCAGTGTGGTTGCGACGCCTTTGCTGATTCCAGGGGCGACCGCAGCTGCGTTTTCACCAGACGGCCTGAAAGCATTCATCACTGCGGGAAGCAACCTGTATGTCTACTCGACGGTGCAGTCGCTGAAAACGATTCCTCTCGCGGCTCCGGCAAATGCCGTCTCCTTCTATGCCAATGGCGCCTTGGCCTACTTGTCTGGACCATCCGGCGTCACCATGCGCAACGCCTGCGACACCGCTTATGGACAGGCTGCTGCTTTTCCCAGCGGAACTCCGGCATTATTTCAGGCGCTCACGGATGGAGTGCATGCCTTAGGACTTGAGTCGCCGGGCGTGGATGTCTTCGACGTGCTCGTGACCGGTCCGACTCCAGCCACAACTAGCGCGCCCACGCAGACCATCTGCCCTTTCCCAGTCATGACGGCTAACTCCACTTTCGTGAACCTCGGTCAAGGCGGGTTCACACCGTTGAAGCTGATCGTGTCTTCTGACAATTCCAAGGCATACATCCTCGCCAGCAATCTCGGAAGCGTGTTCGTGTTCGATCTGGGCGTGAACACTGTGACCGCGTTGCCTCTTACCGGAAATCCTGTGCCGCTGGATGCCAGCCTGACCTCGGACGGAACGACTCTCTACGTTGGTACCAATGATGGCGCTATCCACGTGGTCAGCACAGTTTCCGGGGGCGACCTGCAACAGATTACGTTCACCAACAATAACAACAGCAACAAGACGAGCCTCTGCAGCAACATCCCGCAAACGTGCAACCCGGATCTGGTGGCCGTGCAGCCCTGATTTCTGCTGGAGACAGTGGGCACGCCGAACTCAGGCAGAGTCGGCGGTGGACTGCATGTTGACTTCAGGTGCGCGCCTTTTCGAGGTCGCGTCCGACGCTGTCGAGTACTCCGTTAATGAACTGCACCGATTCCGGACTGGAGAACTTGCGGGCGATCTCGATGGCTTCGTTGATGACCACCGCGCGAGGAGTCTGTGGGTAGCCCAGAAATTCCGCGACCGCGCCGCGCAGGATGTTGCGGTCGACGGCGGCCATGCGCTCCATGCGCCAATGCTCCGCATGACCCTCGATCAGCTTATCGATGTCGCTGGTGCGATCCGTGGCGGTTCGGAATAGATCATCGGCGAAACCGCGAACATCTTCTCCTACTTCCTTGCGTTCCGCCCAGAACGTGCGGCGCACATCATCGGGCCCTTGTCGGCCCATGTCGGCCTGAAACAGCATCTGCAAGCAGAGTTCGCGGGATTTGCGTCGAGTACCCATGGAGCAGTCGTTAGTCGTTGGCTTCAGTAAGTCGAATTAGTTTACAGGAACGATAAACAGTCGTCAGTCTCTAGGCATCGGCTGAGGGTCGTTGGCTGGTGGGTGGTGTCGTGTCTAGTGGCTCACGATCGGCGTCTATTCTTGGCGGGGCCTTTATGTCGGGCATTGGCTCTTGTTTTGTCTTTGCCAACGACCGACGGCCGACGACCGACGTCGGTTTTCCGGCTGGCGACTGACGACTGAGGACTGACGACTTTCTTCAAGGCAGCCATCTCGACTGCAACTAATGCGGCTTCGAGCCCTTTGTTACCCATCTTCAGTCCTGCGCGATCGATGGCTTGCTCGAGCGTGTCGCAGGTGAGCACGCCAAAAGCATGGGGCACAGCCGTTTCCTGCGCCGATTGCCCGATCCCGCGAGCGCATTCATTTACGATCACGTCGTAATGGGCGGTATCGCCGCGCAGCAGACAACCAAGGCAGATGATCGCATCGTATTTGCCGGTTTCAGCAAGCACGCGCGCCGCCGCGGGAATCTCGAAGCTTCCCGGAACGCGCATGATCTCGATATCCTGATTGCGCGCGCCGCTGCGGCGCAGTCCATCGAGCGCTCCCTGAAGAAGCCGTTCCGTAATGAAGGCGTTGAAGCGGCTGACTACGATTGCAAAGCGTTTGCCTTCAGCCTTGAGCTCTCCTTCGATGCCTGACGGCAATTCCTCCGGCTTCCCGTGCACGGTCACAATGATCTCGCCGGG
>QIAH01000131.1 GCA_003225465.1 Acidobacteriota bacterium
TGACAATCGCGGGCGCGTGGTGTCTGCAGCATGTTCCGCTCGACGCACTTCCTGACATCAGCGATGTGCAGGTCATCATCCACACCGAATGGGCTGGCGAACCTCCAAACGTGATCGAAGATCAAGTCTCGTATCCGATCGTTTCGTCGTTACTGGCGGCGCCAAAAGTCAAAGCCGTTCGAGCGCAGACGATGTTTGGGGACTCCTACGTCTTTGTCGTGTTCGAGGACGGAACCGACCTTTACTGGGCTCGTTCCAGAGTGACGGAGTACCTGCAACAAATCGCCGGGCGCCTGCCCGCAGATGTACACCCTGCAATTGGGCCCGATGCCACCGGCGCGGGCTGGGTGTACGAGTACGCAATCGTTGATCGGAGTCATACGAAAAGTCTGGCTGATCTTCGTGCATTGCAGGACTGGTATTTGCGCTACCAGATCGAAACTGTTTCCGGAGTCGCGGAGGTCGCCAGCATCGGCGGATTCGTGCGCCAGTACCAGGTAACACTCGATCCCAACAAGCTGTTCTCGTATGGCGTTCCGGCATCCATGGTTATTGAACGTGTGCGCGAGAGCACGAACGAAGTCGGGGGCGATGTGCTGGAGATGAACGGGGCCGAGTATATGGTCCGCGGGCTCGGTTATCTACGATCGCTCTCGGATCTCGAGAATGTTCCCGTGTCGTCCAAGAATGGCACTCCCGTATTAGTCCGGGACCTTGGGACGGTCTCGTTTGGTCCAGATATACGGCGCGGAGCAGCGGACTGGCAGGGAGAAGGAGAGACAGTGGGCGGCATCGTGGTTATGCGCCACGGCATGAATGCTCTCAACGTCATCAAGGGCGTAAAAGCCAAGTTCCGCGAAATTGCACCGTCGTTACCTCCGGGGGTCGAGATCGCGACCGGCTACGATCGCTCGTGGCTGATCAATGAATCCATCAAGACCCTAAAGCGCGACCTGATCGCGGAAGCCATCATTGTCAGTTTCGTCAGCATCGCATTCCTGTTTCACTTTCGCTCTGCGCTGGTCGTGATCATCACACTACCGATTGCGCTGCTGGCAGCTTTCATCCCGATGTATTACCTCAATGTCAGTTCCAACGTGATGTCGCTGGGCGGACTGGCGCTGGCAATTGGCGTCCTCGTCGATGCTGCGATTGTGATGGTGGAGAATGGATATAAGCATGTCGCGGAGCGCAGCGGGCTTGAGGCGGGCGAGCACACAAGCACACTCGATGAATCGGAGCGAAGACGAATCCTAACCATCTCCGCCAAACAGGTCGGTCCGGCCTTGTTCTACTCGCTGATCATCATCGTTGTATCGTTTCTGCCCGTGTTTCTTCTCGAGGCCCAGGAGGGTCGCATGTTCCGGCCACTGGCCTGGACGAAGACGCTGGCGCTTGTTTTTTCCTCACTACTGTCGATCACGTTAGTGCCAGCACTGATGCCGCTGTTTATTCGGGGACGGCTCCGGCCTGAGTCGCAAAACCCGGCTGCAAGAATGACCCAAGCGATTTACCTTCCGGTGTTGCGTTGGTCACTGCGACACTGGAAGCTGGTCGTCGCGATCAATCTGATCTTCCTGGCCGTGACGATTCCTCTGTATTTCCGTCTGGGCAGCCAATTTATGCCGGCGCTGTACGAAGGCTCATCGCTGTACATGCCAAGTGCGCTACCGGGAATTTCCATCACTCAAGCGAGCGCGTTATTGCAGGAACAGGACCGCATCATCCGCTCGTTCCCTGAGGTGAAAACAGTCTTCGGCACGGTCGGCCGTTCCGACAGCGCGACCGACAATGCTCCGCTCGATATGTACGACACGACGATCATGCTCAAACCGCAAGAGCAGTGGCGACCAGGGATGACATACGAAAAGCTGATTCGTGAAATGGATGACAAGCTCCAGTTCCCCGGCCTCACGAATACCTGGACGATGCCCGTGCGGAACCGGCTCGATATGGAACTAACCGGAATCAAGACCGCAGTGGGTTTGAAAATCCAAGGCCCCGATCTCGCTCGGATTCAGGATATCGGTGCCCAGATCCAGCAAATCCTCTCAGGTACGCCAGACACGAGTTCGATTTTCGCCGAACGAGTTTCGCAAGGCTTTTATCTGAACGTGGAAGTGAATCGACCCGAGGCGGCCCGCTACGGGCTCACCGTGGCAGATGTTCAGCGGGTCATCACCTCGGAAATTGGTGGAGCAAGCATTGCACAGAACGTAGAGGGTCGTCAGCGATTTCCCGTCGCGGTTCGCTATGAACGTGACTTCCGGGACAATCCAGAAGAGTTGGGTCGTGCGCTAGTCGGCACTCCCTCGGGCGCGCAAATCCCGATCAATCAAGTGGCAAGGACGTTTTTCTCGCGAGGGCCAGCAATGATTCGAGACGAGGACGGATCCCTGACCGGCTACGTGTACCTCGATCTCAAGACGAGAGACTATGGTGGGTTCGTAAGCCGAGCCGACAAGCTTTTGAAAGAGAAGCTTGATCTTGCGGGAGGATACACCTATCGCTGGGCCGGAGAATATGAATTTGAGCTGCGTGCCAAGGAGCGGCTGAAGATCATCCTGCCCATCGTTTTCTTCGTAATCTTCGTGCTGTTGTATCTTGTCTTCAAGTCGGCTGCTGAAGCCGCTGTACTAATTTTCCCAACTGTCTACGCGATGTCAGGCGGCCTGTTGCTCCAATGGCTGCTCGGCTACAACTTCAGCGTGGCAGTCTGGGTCGGATACATAGCGCTGTTTGGAATCGCGGTCGAGACCGGTGTGGTCATGGTCGTATATCTGCATGAAGCCTTACAGCACCGACTGGCTGACCCGTCACCGCTTACCGAGCATGACATCGAGCAAGCCGCTATTGATGGTGCCGTGCAACGACTGCGCCCGAAACTGATGACCGTGACGGCCGTAATTCTCAGTCTCGCCCCCATACTCTGGGAATCGGGGATCGGATCAGACGTCATGAAGCCGATTGCTGCTCCGATCGTCGGTGGGATGATTACATCCACCATTCACGTTCTTATTCTCGTGCCAGTGTTTTTCTTGCTCCTCAAGAAACGGGCATTGCGAAAGGGAACGCTTCACAGCATGTGAGAGCGATGTTAGAGGACCTGTACTCTGGTATGCGCTACAGTCCGGCCACCACGAGTCGCAGTCTTTCGAGCACAGTCAGTAATCGAATGTCGCGGGAGCAAGACGCCAACCGCGTATAGACGGCGGCTCCTTTGCGAGTATCTCCGTTAGCTCCGTAGATGAAAGGAAAAGTTCCATGAAGAGCACCGAGACCTCTCCGTCGGCCCATGTTGTTAGGAAGTCTCAGCGGGTGTAGTCTCGCAAACCTGAGTCACTGCTTGACACGCCTCAGTAGATGAGCTTTAGCGAAAACTGAATTTGCCGCGAAGTTCCAGCGGTCTTGCTGATCATGCCAAACCCTGTACCCGCGATGATGTTCGCGGGTAGCCCCATGTTGGCGATGTTGAATAGGTTAAATAACTCTGCGCGGAATTGCAGGTCCGCTCGCTCCAAACCGCTTTCCCGGTGGCCAATCGGAGTCGTCTTGATGAGCGCAAACTCGAAATCATAATATGCCGGGCCGCGAAATGTATTACGGCCGAGCGTTCCAAAGCGCCCGGAGTTCGGTCCAGTCCCGCCTGCGATCCCGGTGGGAATAGAAAAGAAGCTCGCGTTGTGCGCCCCGCGCCCAAAATAGTCGTCGCGCGGTCGCATTGAACTGCCGGCGCTCGAGAGATCCGGCGTTCCGATCTGATCCGGCCGGTCCGCGCCAATCGTTCCCGCGCCCGTCTGCTGGATCCCCGAATAAACCGTAAACGGCGAACCACTAGTGATCGTCGAGATGCTCAGCAACTCCCAGCCCTTCGTCAACAGTTTGGTTCGATCCGACTGAAGTCCCAAATGCTCGAAATGCAAATCCTGGGCCGCGCTCAACGTGAAGGCGTGCGTCACATCAAAGCTTGACGGCCCTCTTTCCGCTCGTGTATCGAACGGGTTTTGCGGACTAAACAACGTCACAGCCCCGGTGGATCCTGTTCCTCCGATAATGCCGCTGACATCATCCAGCGATTTGCCCCAGGTGTAGCCTGCCTGCAATGACGGACCGCCGTGCCCAACATTTCCCGACAATGAGGTCTGCAAGGCGTTGTACGACGAGTGCGACGTCCCTGTCAGCACAGACTCGAATCCGAAACCCCCGGTCGTCGCTCCGCTGCCGTCGAAGTTTGTAAACCGCGCAAATTCCGAATCCGCTCCGGGATACGCGTTTGGATAGGACATTCTCGGAAGTCGAAATGCCGATGTTCCAACATACGCGACATCGGCCGTGAGGCCGCCGAAAGCCCGTTCCAACCCCAGCGTCCAAGTTTGCAGGTAGCCATTGCCGAAGCGCCGGTCGATCCCGGACAGACTCAGCAGCGAAAGCTGATGACTCGGCGCCAGCGCTGCCAAATCTTGCTGGTATCGATTTACGTCCATCACCGTGTTCGCCGGCACTTTTTTCGGATCGCCGCTGGCCAACACGTTCACGCCCGCTGTGTTGTAGACCTGCGGCAACTCGTCCGGTGTGATTTGGAATCCGTAGGAAA
>QIAH01000132.1 GCA_003225465.1 Acidobacteriota bacterium
CAGGGGCACGCGATGCAGGTCGTAGCCATCCAGATAGATCAAGTCAAAGGCGTAGTAGACGACGCAAATATCGGGCTGCGGAGCCAGTCGCCGCTTGCGATCGCGAAAGCCGGTGCGTTGCTGCATCAAGCTGAACGACGAACGTCCATTCTCATCGAGCGCAATGATCTCTCCGTCGAGAACGGCGGTTTTCGCGTCCACAAATTTCGGCAAATCGTGCAACTCGGCATATTGCGCGGTCAGTTCGTTCTGGTTGCGGGACACGAGCCGAAGGCGGCCATTATCGATGAATGCGACCGCGCGATATCCATCCCATTTAATTTCAAAAATCCATTCCGGACTGTCGAAGGTCGCTTCAATCGAGGTTGCCAGCATGGGGTGAACGGTCGCAGGCATGGCAGTGCGGACTGCGCCCGGCAGATTCCTGGGAAGAACACGCTTTACTGAGCCAGCTGGAATTGCCTTGGAAGCGCTCTGTGGAACGGCTTCTGCGACTGCAGAGACGATGGCGTCGGAAGGAACTTTGTCGCTGTGCGAGACGTGCGAGGTTGGCGCCGGTCCGTTGGCTAGGCGGACTTCAGGCGTGGTTTCTTTGTTTTTTTTTCGGCGTCAACAGAGCCGATGGGAGTTGGCGCTGGCTTCGTGGACTTCGTTGCCTTCGCGGAAGCCGGCTTCTTACCTTTGGCGGAAGATGCTTTTCCCACGGATGTCTTCGAAGCCGCTTTCTCGGCCGCTTTCTTCTGGTCCAGCTTGGCAACTGCATCCGCCAGCCAAGCGGCTTTGAGTTTTCCGCGTCCGGCGGGCCGGCTGCGCCATTCGGCCGAAGCTTCATCGCCGGCGATCTCGTCCATGCTGCGATCGCTCAGAACCGAACTGTCATATTGGTCGATATCGTAGTCCGCAATTTCGTAGGCATCGTGCTTCTTGATCAGCAACCATTCGTTGCCTTTGCTTCCCGCACGGCGGCCCTTCATTTTGACCAGCGCAAAGTCGCCCTTCAGGCGCTTGCCCGCGAGACGGAACTTGAGGTCGCCCTTCGCGAGCATTTGGCGCGCCTCGTCGTCTGTCGTGGGAACATACTTGCCATCAACCGGAGTCGAAGAAAGCGGAGCCCACACGCCAACGTCCCAGACCATGACCGATCCCGCGCCATAGTTGTCGGGCGGGATGTTGCCTTCGAAATCGAAATAGGAAACCGGGTGATCTTCAACCTGCATGGCGAGGCGTTTGTCGGCGGGATCGAGAGACGGGCCTTTGGGAACGGCCCACGATTTCAGCACACCATCGAGTTCAAGGCGAAAATCGTAATGCAGGTGCGAGGCGCGGTGCTTCTGCACGACGAAGCGGTGGCCGGTCTTGGTCGAGATCTCGGGTGGAGGTTCAGGAGTGGCTTCGAAGCGCCGCTTGCGCTTGTATTCCTCTAGAGCCATGGATTTATTGTAACGCTTCGGAGTACCGAGTACCTTGTACCGAGTGCCGAGAAAATCCACGTTGTTCTTCATGCCGCGCTGATTGAGACTGTGAACTTCGAACAACGGATCACAGCGTGACCTGGTTGGGCGCGCTCCCGATGGTGCAGCCCCCACCGAAAAGGGCTAGTTGTTGCTACAGAAAATGATTGGAGACGCGAAAACGAGAATGAGGAGCAGGACGCATCGGACTTTCGTGCTGGCTTTTCGGGTAAACTTTCAGGACTTTATGCAGACCGATTCGCATCCGACGGGGCTCGCGCGCGCTCTGCGCTATGTCGCCAGCGAATGGCGCTACCGGCAAATCTTCCGCAAATTCCGCAACTTCACGATGATTCCGCGCGTCTCCTATACGGCCAATCTTCGCTTGGCCGCCACGGTGCGGAACGTTTCTGGCGACATCGTCGAGTGTGGCACCTGGCGCGGAGGCATGATTGCGGGCATCGCGGACGTTTTAGGGCCAAACCGCAACTATCGTTTGTTCGACAGCTACGAAGGCATGCCCCCAGCTAAAGAGATCGACGGCCCGCTCGCTCTCGCATGGGAGCGGCAACAAGGTATAGCCACTCTCGGCTATCACAATCATGCCCGCGCCTCGGAACAAGAGGCCGAGGCGGCGATGAGACTCTCGCGCGCCCGACACTTCAAGATCACCAAGGGCTGGTTTGAGGAGACGCTGCCCCAAACCCCGCGTATGCCGATCGCGCTCTTGCGTCTCGACGGAGATTGGTACGATTCAACCATTTGCGCACTTGAAAATCTTGCTCCCTGCGTCACTTCCGGAGGCCTCATTATTGTGGATGACTATTACCTGTTCGATGGCTGCACCCGCGCCGTCAATGAATACGCGGCTGCGCACAACTGGCGAATCCACGAGTCGCGTTTCGGCGAGGTCTGCTACGTCCGCATCTCCTAGAAGCAATTAATAAAGAATGCACGTCGCACCGGCTTTTGCGGCTGCCGTAGTCGTACCCGCCGCCGTCATTTGGATCGTGAGAGTCCCTGACGTTGCTGAAGCCAGCAAAGTTCCAGAAGTACGGGCTGAAAACACCGTTGCTGATGGAGCAACGGTCCCAGAGGTTAAAAGTGTTGCTGGCGGGTGATATCTTGGGATACTTTTCGCATTCCGGGATGTGAACGATGGCCGAGTTCATGAGTTGGAAGCAATGGCGAGCTGCAATCGTTCTCAGCTTCTTGCTTATTCTTGCGACCTTGTCGATAGGCCAGGACGCTGGGCGAGACACGAGGCCAGATAATGGGCATTCCTCCTTCACCGAGGCCGACGCGGTCCGGTTGCTGGAACAATTGCGGCGAGGCCTGGAATCTGACAGACCTGACACTTTCCTGAAAACATTTGATGCCAAGCGTATGCCGGGCTACCCTGCATTCCGGGATCGGGTGGCCGAGTTCTTCGGCCGCTATGGCGAATTCCAAGTGCGCTACCACGTGACGCAAGTGACAATGGATGGGGAGTTGGGCGCCGCCGTGGCAGACTTCGAGTTCGACGCGACACCCCGCGATGGTGTGTCTCCAAATGTACGCAAGCGCGTTCCGCTGCGATTGGTTTGCGGTTGGGATGGAAAGCAGTGGAAGATCGTGGATCTGTCGCCGAGGAACTGGCTGAAATAGGGAATGCAGGTGTCAGGTGTCACATAGGACCTCGTGCCTGATCCTTACGTCTTGCTTTTGTAATGGAGGGACGCCCGCCGCTCCACTCTTTGGCGTGCGGTAGTGGATCGGCAAAATGTAAACGTGAGAGTCCTGAGACCTGAGACCTGACAGCTGACGCCTGAGACCTGACCACATGAAACGCGAATATCCAGAGACTCCGCTGGTGGGCGTGGGCGCGATCATTATCGAGCAGGGTCGGGTTGCGTTGGTTCGGCGCGGGCATCCTCCGCTGGAGGGGAAGTGGTCGATCCCGGGTGGTGTGCTGGAGGTGGGCGAAACGTTGCGCAAAGCCGTGGTGCGCGAGGCGCAGGAGGAAACGGGCCTGACCATCGAGCCGGGAGAATTGCTGGGGGTCTTTGAGCGCGTACTCCCGGACGAGCAGGGAAAATTCCGTTATCACTACGTGCTGATTGATTTTCTGTGTCTCCGAGTTTCGGGGGAGCTGCTGGCGGGCGATGATGCGGACGAGGTGGGCTGGTTCCGTCAGAGCGAGCTCACCAGGTTGCAGCTAGCCCGGGAAACGGAAGAGGTCATTTTGAAGGGCTTCGAAAAAGTGGGCGGGGCGGGCGCTCCGATTCGCCGTGAGTAGCGCCGGCATCTTGCCGGCTCGAATCGGCGAGCCGGATCACGGCCGGGACGTCGAGGCTTTGTGATTAATTCAAAGGCAGGAAATCCCCATGGCAGAGTCTCGTTCTTCACAGGGGCAGGTATGGACCTATCTGCTGCTCGTGTTTCTGTATAGCTCGGTTTTTTATTTCCTGATCCTGCACGCACACAAGCTGGCTGCGGGCGGCGGACTGTACGTTGTCGGCATCATGTGGTGTCCGGCGCTCGCAGCGTTCACCACGCTGCGGCTCAACGGCAGATCAGCCGCCGATCTCGGGTGGAAGTGGCCGGCCCGCAAATACGCTGCGATGAGTTGGTACGTGCCATTGCTCTATGCCGGAATCGCGTATGCCATTGTCTGGATCTCTGGGCTGGGAGGATTTCCGAATCATGAGTTCATGCAGGGGCTGGTGGGCAGACTTGGCCAAGGCTTGTCACCAGCCGCCTCAACCGTTCTTTACGTGCTCCTGACGGGCAGTTTGGGTATGGTGCAGAGTACGGCCAGGGCGCTGGGCGAAGAGATTGGCTGGCGCGGCTTCCTGGTGCCAGAGCTGGCGAAGACGATGGGCTTCACGAGCACCGCGCTGATCAGCGGGATCGTGTGGGCCTGCTGGCATTATCCCGGCCTGATCTGGGGAGACTATAACGCCGGCACGCCCAGTTGGTATGGGCTGACATGTTTTACGGTCATGGTGGTCGCCATCGCGGTGGTCTTTGCGTGGTTGCGGCTGAAGTCGGGCAGCTTGTGGACGGGTGCCATCCTGCATGCGAGCCACAATCTTTACGTTCAAGCGATCTTCACGCCTCTGACGCAGGATCGCGGGAAGACCGCCTGGTTCATCGACGAGTTTGGCGCGGTGCTGCCCATCGTGGCGGTGGCGTTTGCGATTTACTTCTGGCGGCGGAGAGGGGAAGTGGAGTCGACCATGAAGGCGGATGTCGAAAGCACTGTGGCCGCGTAAAAACCTGGCTCACCACAGAGGCACAGAGAGACAGAGAAATCAAGATTCCGGCTCGATCGAGATTCCTCGCTTTGCTTGATTGCATAACGACGTTGGCTCGATCGCGGCGAGTACGATAGTAGTTTGCGAAAAAACCAAGGCTCTCAGAGAAGGAGCCAACGTCATGCTGATTATAGGCTGTGATTTTCATCCTGGATTTCAGCAGATCGCGATCTTTGACAATCAGACGGGAGCTTATGAAGAAAGACGGCTGAGCCACCGCGCCGAGGCCGAGCAG
>QIAH01000292.1 GCA_003225465.1 Acidobacteriota bacterium
CTTAAACCAACCAGATTACAGACGTTACCGGGACCATTGTCCGGCTACGGGGCGATTGGGTTTGGCCCTTGTCCGCACGATCGGTAAACGATAACGTATTTGAGATTGCTTGGGAACGAGCCGCAGGCCTGACGATCTCACCCGTCGACTATCACATAGGCCACACATGGATTGGGCAATTTATCAGCCCCGAATACGCTTTGATATCCGCGCGGAA
>QIAH01000293.1 GCA_003225465.1 Acidobacteriota bacterium
CCGATCGAACCAGGCTGCATGCCCTACCTGAGTGGGAAAAACTCTACCAGACAGAATCTCAAGAACGCAGATTGCTGTATCAGGCAAGAGCCTTAAGCTGGGGCAAAGAGAAGAGGTATTACTATGCGCACAAGTAGTATGACTGAATTATTTTAGGAAATGTGCGGCGCCGAGGGCAGGCGAACACGAAACGGTTTGTGGGATCTGGCATTCCGCTATGACGCAAACCAGTATTGATCCTGGGAAGCATCTGGCTGTTGCAGTTCATGAATTCCATTGGCCCGCGTCAGTCCCGCCCAACTTTGCCTCTCAACCGAGCCGGTGCAAGATAGCAAATGCCGCGGCAGCCATCAGGGCCGAGGCTGGAATGGTGAGGACCCATGCCCAGACGATTCGTCCCGCAATCCCCCAGCGCACGGCGGACAAGCGATGGACCGCGCCGACTCCCACGATGGCGCCCGTGATGGTGTGGGTGGTGCTGACCGGGATCCCGGCGAGAGCGGTCGTAAACAGGGTTATAGCGCCCGCCGTTTCGGCGCAGAAACCTCCCACGGGTTTGAGCTTGGTGATCCGTTGGCCCATCGTTTTCACAATACGCCAGCCACCCATGTAGGTTCCCAGAGCGATGGCCGCATGCGCCGCGAGAATGATGGGCCAGTGCAGATGTCCCCAGGTTGCCAGCATGTCCGATTTGCTCATGAAGCCGCCGGTGTAGAGCGCGCCGGCGATAATTCCCATGGTCTTCTGGGCGTCGTTGGCGCCGTGTCCCAGGCTATAGGCAGCCGCTGACAGCAATTGCAGCCTACGAAATAAGCGATCCACGGGCTGAGGGGCCGAGCGGCGGAATATCCAGTAGACCGACAGCATGAAAAGAAAGCCCAAGACGAGTCCGATTACAGGCGCGACCACGATGAAAATCAGCGTCTTGTACCACCCCTGCGGAATGATGACGGCAAAAATCGAGTGCACATGATCCTGCAGCGCAGCTCTCGCCATAGCGGCGCCCGCATATCCGCCGATCAGCGCATGCGAGGAAGACGTAGGCAGGCCCCACCACCAGGTCAGTAGATCCCAAATAATCGCGCCGAAAAGCGCTGCCAGCACGACATACTGGTCCACGTATTCGAGCCGGATCATGCCGCTCCCGATGGTCTTCGCCACCGCGGTTCCCAGAAAGAAAGCGGCCAGAAAGTTAAACGTTGCCGCCCACAACACCGCCAGCTTGGGAGAAAGAACGCGAGTGGATACGACGGTCGCGATGCTGTTCGCCGAATCGTGAAACCCATTCACGAAATCGAAAATCAGCGCTACCAGGATTGTGATGAGGACGAGTACAACATCGGCATGCAGCAGAGAGCAGGCCTCCCAGTTTCTTCCCTAGCTTGGCTGCGGACTAGGCGCTTTTCAGAACGATGGCTTCGAGAACGTTGGCGGCGTCCTCCGCCTTATCGGTCGCGACTTCCAGAACTTCATACAGTTCTTTGAGCTTGATCAGCTGGATGGGATCCTTCTCGTTATCAAACAGCAGTGCAATCGCCCTCCGGCTGACGTGGTCGGCTTCATCTTCCAGGCGGTTCACCTCATCGCAATGCTTCAGCACCGCGCCATTTTTTTCGAGCAACGAGACACCTCGCGCGAGTTCCTCGCTTTGCAGGACGATCAAACCTGCCAGTTCGGCGGCCGCCGGCGGCGGCTCGGTGATTTTGTACATCACCAGCCGGTTGGCTGCAGCATTTGTGAAATCCAGGACATCATCCAGCGAGGACGCCAGCTTATGAATGTCCTCCCGATCAAACGGGGTGATGAAGCTCTGGTTGAGCTTGGCGATGATCGCATGCGTGGCCTGGTCGGCCTTGTGCTCGATGGCCTGGACCTGCTCGACACGCATTCGGAGATCGCGGGGATCTTCGAGAATGTTCCTGAGGAGTTTGGCCCCGTCGGTCAGATAACCGGAAAGCTCGGCGAACAGCTCGAAGAACTTGGCTTCATGGGGTATGAGCCGCACGGTTTCCCCCCTACAGAATAAAAAATGAAATTGCGAGAGCGGGGTAGTATCTCACATGCCTCGTGATCAGGTCCTCTTGTGACCATCTCTCGCGGGTGGGTCAAGACCGATAACCTTCCCGCAATGGACTCGAGTTCGTCGTCATCGCGTCGAGTGCTGAACAACTCTGCTTATCGTCACCGCTGGGGTGAATCTGCATGAAACGCGTGCCGCTTCCCTTACCTTCATCTCACCGGATCCCCCCAGTTCTATCCGCCGAGCCGCGCGAGGCTCCACCCTTGGTGATTGCACAAATCGCTGAGTTGATTCTATGGAGGGATGTCCTGGCAGTTACCTTACTCGGCGACAGCTTGCCTGCCACCGTCTCAGTTGTCGCTCTCTTTTTTCTCGGTGCCTTCGGGGATACTTCAAGGTTCGGGTGGGCGCGCGTAAATCTTGTCCACCACCCTGGCAGTCTTCAATCGAAGGCTCTGCATATACTCGGCGAGGGCGGACTGCAGCTCTTCCATCGTCTGCCTCGCTGCCGTCTCGTCGCGTTCGGAGACAACACGCGCACACAGTTCTCGAATGCGATCTTCAGTCGACATCAGCCGCTCCCCCGGTGGTCGTCACGACCGCAAATTGCCTGGATTCATGTGGGCAGCAGTTCGAGACCGCCCCTGCGGTTAATCGTTGGAAGGTACTTGGGGCGATGCTGTAGTTCCCATCCGGGAAAGACTGTATTTTTCGTCCTTGACGAGCAGCTCTACACGAGACGGCGGACGCCATTTTTCTTGCGGCAATCTTCGCATACACCGTAGATCTGGAACGTGTGGCGCGTGGTCAGGTAGTGATACTTGCGGCCAATGTCCTGCTCCAGGCGTTCGACTTCGTTCGAGAAGAACTCGACCGAGCTGCCGCAATCGGTACAAACCATGTGATGGTGGCTGCGCCGGTTGTACTGGTGCTCATAGCGGGCAATGCCGTCGTGAAATGCGACCTCGCTGGCCAGGCCACATTCGGCGAGCAGCTTGAGCGTGCGGTAGACAGTGGTGTAGCCGATCTTGGGATCTTTTTTCTTAACCAGCCGGTGCAGTTCGTCGGTAGAAAGATGCTCGCGAGTCTCGAGAAATGTGCGCAGGATAGTGTCGCGCTGCGCCGTCTGTTTCAGGCCAACCTTTTTCAGGTGCTGGTGGAGAATGCCCTGCGCTTCCCGCACCATCTCGGGCGAGATGGATGGCTGATCATCGATGCGCTTTTGCAGCATGAGAGGAATCGTGGATCGCTGGCTGGGGCCCGTTGAGGGTCCTGCAGGGGCGACCGCGTGAAAACCGCCCGGACTGCCTCAGGATACCATCGGGTGATCTTGAAAATGAAATTCAAATTCAGTCGCCAGTCTCCAGTCGCCGGTCGTCGGCAAAACCCAACATTCGTGAGTCTTTGGCAAGCAGCTTGGTCGTTGGTCTTCACTTTCGGACAGCGCGCTCTGATCGGGGCGGCTGGAATCCAAGCAGGAGTGACAACTTGAGGAGATTTGCCGACGACTGACGACGAAGTTTTGCCAACGACCAACGACTACTTTATAAATCCATACGCAAACTCAACCAGAATGATGCACCCGAGCACCAGGGCAACAACGCCGGCGAGGCGCGCTTTCTTGAGCTGATCCGAGCTCAGGCTGGGACGCGTCCCCAGGGAAGCAAAACGGATGAACTGCACCGGGAAGGCGAGCAGGCACAGTGCTCCACCGAAGAACCAGACCAGGGCAATGATGCTGAACAGGCGTTCTGAACTCATAGGACTGGGCGATAGCTTATCAGTCGTGAAGTCGCCAGGGAAACTCGGGCGGTCGTTGGTCGCTGGCTGTTGGTCGTTGGCTGTTGGTCGTTGGCTGTTGGCAAAACCTAAGGTGATAATTGTCACTTGACACCTGCGACTTGAGCCATCAGCTACCAGCTATCAGCCACCAGCCACCAGCCATCAGCTACCAGCTATCGGCTATCAACCATCAGCCCTTTCGGTGTTTGTGTTCCCATTCCCTCAGCCCCTACAATCGATGCGAACGCATGGCCATCTGGACTCCGACTGCTGATCTCCCCGCGCCGCCACGGACCCGCCCGCACGTCCTCATTTGGATCGCCGGCGCCCTTCTGCTGATTCTGCTGGGCGCGGCCGCCTACGGCTATTACATCGCCCACTCCGCGCTGCCGCAGTTGGATGGAAAGATCTCGCTGCCGGACCTGTCCGCTCCGGTGACGGTAACGCGCGACGCTCACGGCGTTCCCACCATCGAGGCGAAGACACTGGAAGACCTTTTCTATGCACAAGGCTACGTCACGGCGCAGGATCGTCTCTGGCAGATGGATGTGATGCGACGGTACGCCGCGGGCGAGATGTCCGAGATCCTCGGCCCGTCGCTCATCGAGCACGACCGCGAGCAGCGCATTCTCGGCTTGCGCGAAATCGCGCGTAAGTCGGCTGGGACGCTTTCGGCGCGCGACCGTTCCTATTTTGAGGCCTACGCGCGGGGAGTGACCGCTTTCCTGAGCACGCACCAGGACCGCCTGCCCATCGAATTCCGCCTGTTGGGCTATAAACCCAAAACGTGGACCGTCGAAGACTGTCTGCTGTTGGGCGCCCGCCTGGTACAGGATTTAAATCACGGCACCTACAAAAGCGCGCTGGTCCGCGAGAAAGTGCTCGCCAAGCTTGGGCCCGAGTTGACTGCCGACCTCTACGTAAACACCTCGTGGCGCGATCGGCCTCCGTCGGCGAAGAATCGTCAGTTCGAGGAGGAGACTCATCCCGGGTCGAACAATCAAGACGATGACGAGGAGATGGATTCCGGCGCGGACAGCAATGTAGCGGGCGCGAGGCCCTCGGCGGCCGGCGCATCCAGGCTCGCGGCTCGGCCCGAACTCGTTCCGGGCTCGAACAACTGGGTGGTTTCCGGCGCGCACACCGTCACGGGAAAACCGATGCTGTCGAACGACATGCACCTCAACCACCAGATGCCCAATCTGTGGTACGAGGCGCACCTCCGCGCGGGTGACTATGACGTCGTGGGCGTCACGCTACCCGGCTTGCCATTCGTGATCGTCGGACACAATCGCCGCATTGCCTGGGGATTCACGAACGTTGGACCCACGGTTGAGGATATTTATATTGAGGCCTTCAACGAGCAGGGCGCGTATCAGACGCCCCGCGGATGGCAAACGGCCGACCATCGCGCGGAGGTAATCCATGTCAAGAACCAGGCTGATGTTACCGTGGATGTGGTCCTCACTCGTCACGGCCCGATCATTACCGACCTGATTCCGGGTGAGACCCGCAAAATTGCGCTGCGCTGGACTGCTTTCGATTCCGTGCACGATCCGTTCTTCGACATCGACTCAGCCCAGAACTGGGACGAATTCAAGCAAGCCCTCGCCACCTGGGACACGCCCTCGCAGAACACGGTGTACGCTGACGTCGACGGGCACATTGGCTACCATGCGACCGGCCATATTCCACTGCGCGCCTCGGGTGACGGAAGCCTGCCGGTCAGCGGAGCCGATGACCAGCATGAGTGGACGGGCTACATTCCGTTCGAGAAGCTGCCCAGCGTCTTCGATCCGCCTTCGGGCATCATTGCCACGGCAAATTCGCGCATCACGCCCGACAAGTATCCCTACAGCATCAGCACGGAATGGGATCCGCCGTGGCGCACCGACCGAATTTATCGCGTGCTCGAGTCAGGCCGGAAATTTTCCGCCGCCGACATGCTGTCGCTGCAAACCGACGTTTACTCGGCGTTTGATCGCTTTTGCGCGGAGCGTTTCGTGTATGCCCTCGACCATGTGAAGAATCCCTCGAAGCGCGCTCAGCAGGCGCGCGATCTGATGCGCGACTGGGATGGTCACCTCACGACCAACTCGGCCGCCGCCACCATCGAGAACCGGTCGCAGTACGAACTTCGTCGACTGCTGCTCGAGCGCAGACTGGGAGCGCCTCCAAGAGCTTTGCCGAAAGAAACAAACACACCGCCTGAGTCGTTTAGCTGGAAGAGTTATCGCTGGTTCAGTTCCTCGCTCTGGCTGGAAAACGTTCTGATGAAGCAGCCGAGGCGCTGGTTGCCAGACGGCTACGCCGACTACGAGTCGCTGCTCGCCGCGGCGGTCGAGGTGGCGGTCAATACTGCCGACTCGCCGCAGGATCTGACGCAATGGCGCTGGGGAATGTTCTCGCCGATTGAAATCGAACACCCCGTGCTGGGTCGCTTGCCGCTCATCGCGCACTGGACCGGCCCGGGCCTCCACGAACAGTCCGGCGGGGCACTGACTGTGAAGCAAGTAGGCCGCGCCTTCGGTCCGTCCGAGCGCTACACCGCCGACCTTTCCGATTTCGATCAGTCGACGTTAAACACCGTGACGGGCCAAGGCGGAAATTTTCTCAGCCCGTACTACATGGATCAATGGAAAGCGTGGTACGAAGGCACCACGTTTTCTCTGCCGTTCTCGAAGGAGGCGGTGGAGAAGGCGCGGGAGCATGAGTTGGTTTTGGAGCCAGGCTCTGGGCTCTAGGCTTCAGGCTCTAGCGATCAGGCTCTAGGCTCTAGCAAGAACTCACCGATTTGAACATTCATCTCACGGGAATGAGTTTTTCCCGACCCGGCAGGTCGACATCTCGCTTTAAATCCTCGAAGGCAGAACTCAGACTCGAGAGTCTTGATGTTGCCGGAGCATAAGGGCGATAACTCGAGCTCCCATCAGGAACATGATTTCGCCACAGCCGACTGCTAAAGCCAGATGGCTAGAGCCTCGCTAGAGCCTAGAGCCTGTTTGCTAGAGCCTGCCTTTAAAAATCAATCAGCTTCACATCCACCGCATTCCCGAAAATATCGATCGACTGCAGCAGATAAATCTTGTCGGTAGTGGTGTCGTAGATGCGCAGTTCCCCGCCTTCGACCAGGTAGAACACCGTGCGATTGGTGATGGGTGTCATTCCGGTGACGTCGCCGTTGTCGGGCGGAATAACGAGGTTGCCATTATTCGTGTTCAGGATGGCCAGGCATCCGCGCTGCTCGGCTCCGGGTGTCGCGGGGACGATGTTGGTGCAGTTGCGCGAGCCTACGAAGAGTTGGCCGTCGCCGCTGATGTCGATGTGGGTGTGATAGCCGTCGGGGATGACCGCGGTCGGCTGAATGGGCGTCGCTTGCGGCAAGGTTGCAAGATTGACGATCGTCAATCTCCCGCAAGTGGTGGCTGCGGTGGTGGGCCCCCCCGCGCAGGTATTGGATCCAACCGGTGGGTTCCCGGCGACATACAGGGTTTGATTTTGCATGAAGCCTACGGTTGCGCCGCCCGGAACCGGAGTCGGTGGTCCGGCCACGGGATTAGCCGGATCGTGCAAATCGAGTAACTGAATGCTGGCTTGCGTTCCGCCGCACTCGGGACCACAGTTCAGGATCCAGGCCTGCGTGTTGTCGCTGCTGAAGAATCCCGCTACCGGATGATCGAATCCCGTGACGTACTGGCAGACCACTGGGTTCGGCGGCGCTGGGTTGCAGACCGCGTTCTTTGACCCAGCCACGATATTGAAAGGCGATACGACCGTCACCGTCTGCACATTTGAGAGTTGGGTCAGATCCGTGTTGTCGCTGAAGGCGAGAATCTTGCTCCCATCGCCACTCTCGGTGAGATAGTGGACACCGGGTATAGGCAGCGTGGGAGGCGTGCCCCCGGTATTCAGGTTGACAATCGCGATCGCGCCTACGCTTTCCCCCCCCGGTACGGGAGCGTTCGGCACGGCGGCATAGGCGGTCCCATTGTCGGCGGAGGTCACGAGGCTTTCCGTGTTCCCGGGAAGCTGAATCGTGCCGATCGCGGAAATCGCTTCGGTATTGTTGTTCAGGACCACAAGCCGATTCTGATCGATGCTCACGGCCACCGTGATCTTGCGGTCGCTCGAAAGAAACAAGGCCGCCGGCGCCATAGAGCCCGCGCCGATCTGGCCCACATTCGCGCGCAAATCCTTCAGAGCGTCGATGAGAATCAACCCCGGGGTCGCGATGGTGCTCTGCACATCCTGCGAAACGACGGCCCGGAACTTCAGTCCGCTGGGTTTCGGCGTGGAGGACGACGATGAGGAAGAAGACGACTTACTGCTGCTGCCACCGCAGGAAATCAACGCCAGACTGGTCAGGATTATGACCGCCAGAACGAGCAGGCATTTCTTCAAACAGGCGACTCCCAAGAGCATGATGAATAAAGATTTGGATGCGAAACTTCGGATTATAGCAGAGCGTCCCCAAGCGCCTTCGTGGTCTGTCTCACAGCCTTTCTTCCGTCGGGAGACGCAACTGCACTCACAGTCGTTGAGATGCAAAACCCACAGTCATCTTGTATTCTCGAAACGGTATGGCTTCGGACTTCCTTTCCCGGTTAAGTAAGTCGCCCATTCTTTGTGATGGTGCGATGGGCACACTGCTGTATGCGAACGGTATTTTCATCAACCGCTCGTACGACGAGTTGAACCTGTCGCAGCCTGAAATGATTCACTCCGTGCATCAGGGCTACTTGCAGGCTGGCGCAGAAATCATTGAAACCAATACTTTTGGTGCGAACAGCTTTCGACTCGGACGGTACAGCCTCGCGGACAAGGTCCACGAGATCAACCGGGCGGGCGCGCGTCTGGCACGCGAAGCCGCCAAGAGCTTCGATGTCTGGGTTGCTGGTTCGGTTGGCCCGCTGGGAATTCGAATTGAGCCGCTGGGCAAGACATCTTTCGAGGAGGCGCGTGCCGCGTTTCGCGAGCAGATTGCTGCGCTCGCCGAAGGCGGCGTGGATCTTCTCATTCTTGAGACCTTCGGTTACGTCGAAGAACTACATCAGGCCATGCTGGCAGCCCGCGACGTCAATCCAAAGCTGCCGGTGGTCGCCTCGGTCACAGTGGATGAGGAATCGAATTGTCTCGACGGCTCCGATCCGGAGACGTTCGCTGCGAAATTAGCCGACTGGGGCGCGGACGTGATCGGCTGCAACTGCAGTATTGGCCCGGTGGCGATGCTCGACGCCATTGAGCGCGTACGCGCTGTCACTACCATGCCGCTGGCCGCGCAACCGAATGCCGGCATGCCGCGTTCGGTCGAGGGTCGAAATATCTATCTCTGCTCGCCCGAATACATGGCGAGTTACGCGAAAAAGTTCGTGGCCGCAGGTGTGCGCCTGGTAGGTGGATGCTGTGGAACTACTCCCGAACACATCCGCATGATGAAGTCTGCTTTGCGGGTGGGCGAGGCGCGGGCAGCGCGTGTGCAGACGGCCAAGCCGCATCCTTCACCCGCGGCGGGGCCGACGGAACCCATCGAACTGCGTTCAAATCTGGGCCGCAAACTGATTGCGGGCGAGTTTGTCACGATGGTCGAGATCGTGCCGCCGAAAGGCACCGACATCCGCAAGGAAGTCGAAGGCGCGCGCTTTTTGAAGTCGGTGGGCGTCGATGGCATCAACATTCCCGACAGCCCGCGCGCTTCGGCGCGCATCTCGAACCAGGCCTTGTCGCTGATCGTTCAGCGCGAGGTGGGGATTGAAGCGATCCTGCATTACACCTGCCGCGATCGCAATGTGCTCGGCATCCAGTCGGATTTGCTGGGCGCGGCCGCGATGGGCATTCGCAACCTCATCTGCATCACAGGCGATCCTCCGAAGATGGGCAATTATCCGGACGCGACCGCGGTATTCGACGTGGATGCGATCGGGCTGGTGAACATCGTCCATAATCTGAATCGTGGGCTCGACATTGGCGGCAACGCGATTGGCGCGGGAACCGGGTTTGTAATCGGGGTGGGCGCGAATCCCGGGCTGCCCAACATTGACGAGGAGATTCGCCGCTTCGAATACAAAGTGGAAGCCGGCGCGGAGTACGCGGTTACGCAACCGGTGTTTGATCTCGCGCTGCTGGAGAACTTCTTGCGCCGTATCGAACACTGCCGTATTCCCGTGATTGCGGGCATCTGGCCATTGGTTAGCGTGCGCAACGCCGAGTTCATGAAGAACGAACTGCGCGTTTCGGTGCCGGACTCGATTGTCGAGCGCATGGCCAAAGCTCCGACGCCGGAAGCTGCGCGCCAGGAAGGCGTGGCCATCGCCCGCGAAATGTTGATCGCCGTGCGTGACCTGGTGCAAGGCGCGCAAATCAGCGCGCCCAATGGCAAGTACGCGGCGGCCGTGGATGTGCTGGAAGCCCTGGGAGCCGGCTCGCGTGAAAGGCAGTCTTCAGTTTTCAGTCCTCAGTCGTCAGCTTAACCTGCTCATGGCTAATGGTCGTTGGCTGATGGCTGACCGCTGATGGAATGCGGCTGATTGATGGCGAACTTCTTGGAGTTCAGATGCCATATTGCAGATTGAAGATTGAATATCAGTCATCCGAGACCCCAACAAACAAGCTTGTGCCATCAGCTAACGACCATTAGCCATCCGCGGCTTCACCAGACCTTGCACGGCTTGGCGCTTACCATTGGCTGGCCTGCCTTGCACGAGAAGGCTTTCTCGAATTCGGGCATGTTCACGATCACCCCGTTGATCCGGTCCCGCGATTGCGAATGTGGATTCGTGATCGCCCAGTCGCGCAGTTGTTCAGGCCGCTCGTTGGAGCAATCCCATTGCGCGAAGCCAATGAAGAAGCGCTGGTCGGGTGAGACGCCGTCGATGGACTCGAGCTTAAGGTCTCGGGTGGCATCCTTCCAGGCGATGTAAGCAAGGATTTCGCCGCCGAGGTCCGCGACGTTTTCTCCCAGCGTGAGCTTTCCGTTCAGATGAATGTCATCCACGACGATATATTGGGAATACTGATCTTCGACGCACTTGGTGCGCTCTTCGAACTTCTTCGCGTCCTCGGGCGTCCACCAGTTCTTCAAGTTCCCGTGAGCATCGAACTGGCTGCCTTCATCGTCGAAAGCGTGCGTGAGTTCATGGCCAATCGTGCCACCGGTGTCGCCGTAGTTGGGCGCGTCGTCCAATTTGGCGTCGTAAAGCGGAGGCTGCAGCACGCCCGCGGGAAAGTTGATGTCGTTCATTTGCGGATTGTAGTAGGCATCGACCGTGGGCGGCGGGATGTCCCACTCTCCGTGATCGACGGGCTTTCCAATCTTGTTGAGCTGCCGCCTCGACTCAAATACGATCGCGTTGCGAACATTGCCCGCGAAATCGGTTGGAGTGATTTCCACCGGGCTGTAATCGCGCCAATGGTCGGGATAGCCGATTTTGTTGCGGACGGCATGCAACTTGACGATCGCCTGGCGCTTGGTCCCGGGGCTCATCCAGTCAAGCTGATTGATGCGCAACTCCATAGCTTTCTCGATTTCCTGAACCATCTTGAGCGTGCGCGCCTTCAGTTCGGGTGAGAACACCTCGCGCACGTAAGCCTGGCCGAGGGCCTCTCCCAGGCCGTGATCGACGAATTGCACGCACCGCTTCCAGCGCGGTTGCTGCTCCTGCGCACCCCGCAGATACTTCTGGTAGAACTCGAAGCGCTCGTTGGAGAAATCGTCGGAAAGATATCCCGCGTAGATGTTGGCGATATGGAAGCGCAAGTACTGTTTCCAGTTTTCCAGTGGCTCGCTGGTCAGGCCCGCGTTCAGCTGTTTGAAAAAATCGGGAGCCATGACGTTGACAGTTAGAAACGGGGGAGGCTTCAGGGTCTTCCAGTAAACGCCCCAGTCAAAATTCGGCGCGAGCCTGGCCAGCTCCGCCGGCGGCATCTTGTGTTTGAGCTTGTAAGGATCGCGGCGCTCGGTTCGTGTTTGCGAGGCATTCGCCAGCACTGTTTCCATGCGCATGATCGTGTCGGCATGCGTTCGCGCCGCCTCGGGGGGATCGCCGAGCAGACTGAACATCTTCTGCACGTGCTGCACGTAGCGATCACGGATCTCCTTCGATTTCGCGTCGTCTTTGGTGTAGTAGTCGCGATCGGGCAAGCCGAGGCCGCCCTGATCCAGGTTGGCAATCTGCTGTTCGGAGTTGTCCGGGTCCTGCGCTGAGCCGGGACCGAACATCAGTTCGCCGTGCACGTCTTCCAGTTGCAGACGCGCGACGACTTGCGCCAAATCGCGCGTGGACTTCACGCCTGCGATCAAGTCCAACTGCGGCTTGATCGCCGCCACACCCCGCTGGTTCACCGCAGTTTCATCCATGCAGGAGGCGTAGTAGTCGCCGATTTTCTGATTGACCGGGTCGCGATCCTTCGCAGCTGCCGCTTGTTCGAGGATCGACCGCAGGAGAACCAGGTTGTCCTCGTAGAGTTTCGCGTACACGCTCCAGGAGGAACGATCGGGGGGAATGGGGTTGGCTTGCTTCCAGCCTCCACAGGAGTATTGATAAAAGTCGATGCAGGGATCGACCGACTTATCCATCGAACTGACATCGAGGCTGGGACGGTAAGGCAAGCGGGGAGCAGAAGGGGCGGAGTTGGTTGTGGAAACGTTTACTGCCCCCTGGCCGGCAGCCAAAACGGCCACAAACAGAACAAAACACACGCAACAAGTTCGCATAGAGCATAGACGAGTCATCATGGAAATGGTCAGGCCAGCAGATTACCAGATGACTGTTTAGTTGCGGATCGTTGAGTTTACAGCAAATTTACTGGACAAGGGCGGGGGGGAGCTGCATTACAATAGGGGCACAGGAGTTCTCTTCCCTTGGCAAAATTTGAAGAGTGCCTCCAACGCCTGGAAAGGATTGTTCAGGAATTGGAGAAAGGCGACGCACCGCTGGAAAAATCGCTGACCCTCTTTGAAGAAGGCATGCAGCTCTCAGCGACCTGTCGCAAGGAACTCGAAGAGGCCGAGGGCAAAGTGGAAATCCTGCTGAAGCAAAATGGCAAGCTTCACGCTGTCACGTTCGAACCTCACAGTGAGAAATCTCCGGCTGGACGATAGCCGGATGGAGACAGTGGTTGCTCGTTAGACGTAATGCCTGTGCTTTCGCGCTCCCCCAGCACAGAGGGCGGAAGTCACAGCCTCCTCACTGTTGAACTGCGGTTCATCGGAGGCCGTATGCAAGCCCTGAACATTGTTGTGTTCCAGCACGATCCTCGTCTGGCACAAGCTCTCGCTTCAACTCTCAGCCTTCACTATCATTCTGTGCACGTTGCCGGCTCGCTGGAGGAGTTACGAGTCGAAATTCCCCGGCACCGTGCCGACGTGGCCGTCCTGGACGTCGAAGCCTCGCATCTGGAGGAGGTCGAGAGGCTGCATCGCGCGTTCCCGCGGACGTCCATCGTGTGCACGCACCGCGTGCCCGACGAAGAAATGTGGGCGGCCGCTCTGAATGCGGGCGCCAGTGACATGTGCCCTGCCTGCGATACCCAAGGCATTGCGCGATCGGCCGAGCTCAGCGCTCTCCACGAACAGGGGCGGGCAGCGGCTTAGCACAGAATCCCTTCATTTCCAGGGGACGCCTTCGCGGCGTCCCTTTTTAATTGCGACTACACAGGAAGAGCGCAGGCAGTGGCATTTTTTGGAATGCTTTCTGCAGACTAAGGCCTTTCCCGGCGCTTGCTATACTCGTTTGCCATGCTCCAAGACACTCTGGAAGAGGGCCGCGAAGGGGCGGATCGGGCGCTGGAGCGCCTGCTTCCGCCCGCGACCCTGCATCCAATCTCGATTCATAAGGCCATGCGCCATAGTGTGTTTGCGGGCGGCAAACGACTGCGTCCCATTCTCTGCCGGGAAGCCGGGCGCATGGTCGCGGGAACTCTGCCCTCCGACATCGACGAGTTGGGCGCGGCGCTGGAAATGTTGCATACCTATTCGCTCATCCATGATGACTTGCCCGCGCTCGACAATGATGACCTGCGCCGTGGGCGTCCGACCTGTCACGTGGTCTTCGGGGAAGCGATTGCCATCCTCGCCGGCGACGCGTTGCAGACCCAGGCGTACGAAGCTCTGGCGCGCCTGCCCTGTCCGGCGGAGGCGCGCACGCGCATCATTGAAGAGATCGCGCATGCGACCGGCACTATCGATGGAATGATTGGCGGGCAGGTGATCGATCTTGAAGCAGAACATTCCAAGCCTGACTTAACGACGCTGGAATACATTCACCGCGCGAAGACGGCCGCCCTCATCACAGCCAGCCTGGTGAGCGGCGGATTGTATGCCGGCGGAGCCGACGACCAGATTCAGCGATTGCGCTCATTCGGCCAGCAGATCGGCCTGGCGTTTCAGATCGTCGACGACGTGCTTGATCTCACCCAGACCTCCGAGCAACTGGGCAAGACTGCCGGAAAAGACATGGCCGCCGAAAAGACAACCTATCCTGCGCTGTTCGGGATTAACGAGTCCTTGAAAAAGGCGGACGAACTGGTGGCCAATGCGCTCGCGCAATTGGAACCGTTTGGTGAGAGAGCTGGTACTCTCAAGGAGCTGGCACGTTATCTGGTCGAGCGGAAGAAGTAGTTCGGGTCGGGTGTCAGGTCAGGGTGAGTCGTCAGTCTTCAGTCGTCAAGTCTTCAGCTTTCCGGTTTCGACCATCCAGGCTTTTCCCGGGGCTGCATCTCCAGGTGATTTTCTTCAAGCTAAGTTATTGAAAATTGGTTGGAACTCTGTACGAAGCCAAAACTGCATTGGCAATGATGTGCAGGATGGCCTATAAATGCGCACAGAAGCCCTCTGGGCGACTTTTGGCAGGCAGGTAGTGGTTTGGGTCAGTCGGCATCCTGGCGATGCGCTATAAGTCATCCTGGCGAAAATGTTATCTTTTAGTTAACACGGTTGACTCAGTCGGTCAGTCGTCGGTTTACAGTCTTTTGCAACTTCAGGTGCTCGCCACGTCAGGAACTGAGAGCTGACAGCGGGGATTTAGAGATTCGAAGACCTGAGACAGTGACACTCCTGTCGGGTGACTTCTGGTGTTCACTGTTCGGGTGGCTGAATGGCACGGATAGAAAATATCCGCAGGTCAGTGGCGCTCCTGAGGGTCGTGGGATCGTTCGACTTCGTTCGGCTGCCGCCTCCCTCCGCTCACGATGACAGTTCCATCGTGATGACACGCTCGACTCACCATGACAGTTCCATCGTGATGACATCTTAGACTCACGATGACAGTTCTATCGTGATGATACGCTAGACTCACGATGACAGTTCCATCGTGATGACACGCTAGACCTGAGACCTGACAGCTGCGACCTGACAGCGAGACCTTAGCTACTTCCCCAACTCGGCTGTCCAGTTCAGCACCAGCATCATGGGAGAAGGCGAGATTATGGGCTCGGTCAGCACCAGGAAGCGCTTTCCGTCGGGCACCCAAGGTCGAAGGTTGAACCCGAATCCCAAAGTCAAAGCTAGACGACAATCGGAAGTCCAAAAATCGAACTTCCTGGCTAGAGCCCAGAGCCTAACCTCGAACGCGGAAAGCTTCATCTACCCATTCCAGCTTGCCTGTGATAGAAAATTGCCACGGCGATGGAGTTCGCCATAACCGCCCGCCGGGCTGATAACTCCTACCAGAACTTGTGCGGGGGAACTCCATCGTGCTCGATTTTCTTGCGATCTCCGTGGGCGCCATTGTGGGCGCGAACCTTCGTTATTGGATGAGCCGCTCGGCGGTCCGCTGGCTGGGGCCGGTCTTTCCTTATGGAACACTCAGCATCAATGTGCTTGGCAGTTTTGTGCTGGGTTTTGGTGGATCCGCGCTGGCGGTTGCTGATCGCGGTGGGCTTCTGCGGCGGCTACACCACATTTTCGAGCTATGCCTACGAGACCATGGCTTTCTTCGAGCAGGGCCAGTGGACGCTGATGGCGGCGAATTTTTTGGCCAACAATGTGCTCGCTTGCGGGGCGGTGGTGGCCGGTATGGTCCTGGCGAGAGTGCTGTAGAATGGCCGGCGCGATGGCGGTGCAAGTCACAATGTATTTGAACGAGGCTGATCAGTGGCATCGGCGACCACTGCATCTGGAAGTCCTCAACTACCTGCGCACGGAAGGCGTCTACGCGGCTACCGCCCTGCATGCCGTCGCGGGCTTTTTGGGGCGACACAAGGTCGAAACCACGCACCTGGTGGACGCAGGCGGCAAACTTCCGGTGATTATCACGTTTGTGGACACGGATGAGCATGTGAACCGCGTGCTTCCAAAGTTGAAAGAGATGGCGGCGCACCGGCTCATTGTGCGCGAGAACGTGGTGCTCGAACAGGGGAACCTGGACTGAGCATGAGCGCGCCGGGCATTTCTTCCTCCGAAAAAATTCAGCCCCTGGATGTCCTGGCCATTGCCGCGCATCGTGATGACGTGGAGCAGACTTGCGGCGGCACGTTGCTCAAGATGGCAGAGCGTGGCTACCGCACTGGTATTCTTGATCTGACGCGGGGAGAGATGGGAACGCGCGGCTCGGCGGAGGATCGCGAGCGCGAAGCGGCGGAGGCGGCGCGAGTTCTGAAGGCTTCGTGGCGCGGCGCGCTCGATATTCCCGACGGGCGCATAGAGAACACCTGGGAGAACAAGCTGAAGGTTGCGCGGGTGCTGCGCGAACAGCGGCCACGGGTCGTGATCCTGCCGTACTGGAAAGGGCGGCATCCGGATCACTACACGGCTTCGACGTTAGGGTATGAGGCTTGTTTTCTGGCGGGATTGAAGAAACTGGACTGTAGCGCGACCGTCCCGGCGGCTGTCGTTGCGGACGTCCCACCAGCAACGCTGAGGGCGGGACGCCCTCAGGACAGCCGGCAAGATGCCGGCGCTACACCTCATCGGCCGTTCAAGATTATTTACGCGACGCTGTACTACGATGTGCGGCCGAGCTTCGTGGTGGATATCAGCGAGCAGTTCGAGGCACGGTTTGCGTCACTGATGGCGTACAAGACGCAATTCTCCGATCAGGAAGCGGGCAAGGACCTCTTCCCTGCTCACAAAGAAATTCGCAATCGCGTGGAGGCTATGGCGCGCTTCTATGGAATGCTCGGCGGCGTGGAGTACGCAGAGCCTTTCCTGCAGAAGGAAGTTGGGTTGGTGGAAGATTTGTTGATGATTCCGGTGAAAAGTATCTAGTGGCTGTTGGCTGTTGGCCGTTGGCTGTTAGCCAGTCGTCACCTTCAATCGTGAGCAGCCAGCATAGGAGTGAATTCGTCGCTCATCGCTTGGGCGTCGGGGATGCTCGTGCCTAGGAAGGCTCTGATCCAGTGTCGAGGCAATCTACCCCAGGGGCTGAAGCCCCGAGTTTTCGGAAGCAATTGGCGGACGGCCTGAAGGCCGTCCCTTTCAAAGCGCCACTGATCAGACCGTTCTTCTTTCGGGTACCTAATCAGACTATTCCTAGCAGGATATTCCCTGAAACGTTCAGATCTGGGGGTTTTGCCAACGACCAACAGCTAACGACCAACGACTACGCCAGATGACTGAAGACTGACGACTATTTCCTCACCGCCACGGCCACCCCATCGCGCACGGGCATGATCGTGGTGAAGAAGTCCGGGGATGCGTAGAGTTGGCGATTGAATTCCATAATCGCCTTGGTGGTGGCATCAGGATTTTTGTCGACCACTCGGGCACTCCAAAGCACGTTGTCGGTGATGAACAGTCCGCCCTTCTTCACGCGTGGCGGCACCAGGCGCAGGACGCGCGGATAATCGTCTTTATCGATGTCGTTGAAGACGATGTCAAAGACTCCTTTTTGTTCGGAGAGCAGTTCGATCGCGTCGCCCAGGTGAACGGTGATACGGTCGGCGACGCCAGCGCGCTGAAAATAACGCCGCGCCTTCTCGGCGTTCTTGGGGTCGCTGTCGGTATAGTGCACGCGGCCGCCCTCGCCCACAGCGCGCGCCCACCAGATGGTGGAGTATCCGATGGCCGAGCCCATCTCGAAGACGGTTTTCGCGCCCGTCATCATGACCAACTGTTGAAAGAAACTGGCAACGACCGGGCCGACGATGGGGATTTTGTTGCGGGTGGCTTCGGCCTCCATTTCGGAGAGCACCTCGTCGCGCGGGGGCAACAGCGAGTAGAGATAAGTGTCGACGTCGGGTTGAGTCACGAAACCGTGATGGCGCCAGCTGGCTGCTTTCGGTGCGGTGGACAAGGCGGCCCCCTAGGGAGATTTCAGATTGTCGATTTCAGATTGTAGATTCTTCCGCCGAAATTTGCGATCTGGCCGAGGCGTACAGATTGCAGATTGTAGATTTCAGATTGCAGATTTCAGATTTTCGATCTCTAGTTCCTCGTCGGCGCAATCGATCTGCAATCTGAAATCAATAAATCTGAAATCAGATCGTGTCTCCTGGCTTCATCTCCAGCACTTTGACGTTCGGAGCCAGCTTTTGTAATTCGCTCGGCCTGCCGGTCAGAACCGGGAATGTTCCGAAATGCATGGGGATGACGGTTTGGGCCTGCAGCAGGTTGCAAGCGTACGCGGCTTCGCGCGGCGACATGGTGTAGTGGTCGCCGATGGGGATCATGGCAATTTCGGGCGCATACAAATCGTGAATGATCTTCATATCGCCGAAGACGTTGGTGTCGCCGGCATGGTAAATCTTCACCCCGTTGTCGAACTCGATCACGAACCCGACGGCCTCGCCGCCATAGAGAATCTGGTCGCCATCCTGAATGCCGCAGGAGTGGTCGGCGTGCACCATGGTGACCTTGATGTCGGCGACTTTCACTGTGCCGCCCTTATTCATCGAGATTACATTCTGGAGGCCTTTTTTCTCGAGCCAGCCCGCCAATTCCGGAATGGCAACCACAGTGGGACTGTGTTTTTTACCGATCTCGACGGCGTCGCCGATGTGGTCACCGTGCGCATGCGTGCAAAGCATCACGTCGAGGCGCTTGAGGGTCTTCTCGTTCTCGGGGCACATGGGATTGTTCATCACCCACGGGTCGATGAGGATGATTTTTCCGCCGGGGGTTTGAATGCGGAAGGTCGCGTGGCCGAGCCAGGTGAGTTTGATGCCTTTCAGGTTCATAAGAGCAGTCGCCAGTCTCCAGTCGTCAGTCTCCAGCTAGTCGTCGGTCCGCGGTGGTCGGTCGTCGGCAAGCTGATTCTCCATAGATGCCTGCCGCGGTTATTCGGATGTGGGTTTCAGCTGACGACTAGCGACTGGCGACTGGCGACTGATTCTAAGAGATTTTTCTGTCTCGTGCTCGGGAATTCTGTTACATATGTGTGCCGTGTCGAACCTGAAAATTCTTCTCACGCGCCAACAGATTGCGCAACGGGTCAAGGAGCTGGGCGCGGAGATCACGCGCGATTTTGCCGGACAAACCATTATCTTTGTGGGCGTGCTCAAGGGGGCGGCGATTTTCCTGAGCGATCTGGCGCGGGAAGTACAACTGGACTCGACCTTCGACTTTATCGGCGTCTCCAGCTATGGGAACCGGCCGGATCCTACACACGAATTGCAGCATGGATGGGATTCGACGGGCGAAGTGAAGCTGACCAAGGATGTCGACCAGTCGATGGAGGGAAAGAATGTGATCCTGGTGGAAGACATTCTCGACACCGGACTCACCCTGACGTTCCTGAAGAAGTTTTTGCTGGCGCACAAACCGAGCATGTTCAAGATCGCTGCGCTCCTCGATAAACCTTCGCGGCGGAAGTTGCCTATTGAGGGTGACTACGTCGGGTTCAAGATCCCGGATGAGTTCGTGGTGGGGTATGGGCTGGATTAT
>QIAH01000294.1 GCA_003225465.1 Acidobacteriota bacterium
AAACCGCAGAGAACACGGAGAACAGCCGCAGAGATCGCAGACACCAGGGATTGCCAGGCACTCGGCTACGAGGATGTAATTCCCGGTCGTTTGGCCAACGCCGCACAACTATTGCCGATTAGCTCAAACCGAAAACTGATGGCTCTCATACTCCGCGATCTCTGCGGCCTTCCTCCGCGTCCTCTGCGGTTTAAGATTTTCTTAGCGGTCTTCGCGCACCCTAGCAAGAACTCCCAAAAACTGCACACGACGTCTTCGCCAACGGCCAACGACTAACGACCAATCGCTGAAGACTGACGATTGAAGACTGCTTTCGCTCAATCTACCCGATCAATCTGCGCCTTCTGGAGCTTGTCCGAGTAGTCGATGTACACCGACTTCCACTCGGTATAGAAGTCAATTGCCCCGATCCCACCCTCGCGATGGCCATTCCCGGTCGCTTTGGTCCCGCCAAACGGCAGGTGCACTTCCGCCCCAATCGTGGGCGCGTTGATGTAAGTGATCCCCGCATACAGATCGCGCATCGCCACGAAGGCCTTGTTGACATCCTTCGTGTAGATCGAAGACGACAATCCGTACTCGATGCCATTGGCAATCTCGATGGCATCTTCCAGCCCGTTGCAGGCTATGATAGAAACCACCGGCCCGAAGATCTCTTCCTGTGCAATGCGCATCTTCGGTTCGACATCGATAAACACCGTAGGCTCCATGAAGTACCCGTGCTGGTACTCGCCTTTCTCCAAGCGGTGACCGCCACAAACCAGCTTGGCACCTTCGTCCTTACCGATGTCCACATAGCTCAGGTCGGTTTTCAACTGGGCCTCGTTGATCGCCGGCCCCATGTCGACCGACTCATCCAACCCGTTGCCAACCTTCAAACGCTTGGCCCGCGCCACATAACGCTCCACAAACTCGCGATAAACGCCCTTCTGCACGATGATCCGGCTGGTGGCCGTGCAGCGCTGTCCAGTCGTACCGAATCCGCCCCACAGCCCGCCTTCGATTGCCAGTTCCAGATTCGCGTCATCGAGCACGATCATCGGGTTCTTCCCGCCCAGCTCCAATGAACAATGTTTGAAACTCTTCGCCGCCGTGGTTCCGACAGTCCGTCCCACTGCGGTCGACCCGGTCAGCGAAATTGCCCGCACATCCGAGTGCTCCGTCAATGGCCCGCCCACGCTCGATCCAAATCCGCTCACCACGTTGATCACGCCATTGGGCACACCGGCATCCGTAAGCGTCCGTACCAGGTTGAAGGTGGAAAGGGGCGTGTCCTGTGCGGGCTTGATGACGCACGTATTTCCGCAAACCAGCGCCGGCAGCAGCTTCCAGGAAGGAATCGCCATGGGGAAATTCCACGGCGTAATCATGCCGCAAACTCCCAAAGGATGCCGCACCGCCATTGCAAACTTGTTCGGTAGTTCCGAGGGTGTAGTGGGTCCAAACAGCCTGCGCCCTTCGCCCGCCATGTAGTACGCGGTGTCGATCGCTTCCTGCGTGTCGCCGCGCGTTTCCTTAATGACCTTGCCCATCTCCCGCGTCATGTCGCGCGAGTACTCTTCCTTGCGTTCCGCCAGCATTTCCGCTGCCCGGAACACGAGCTCCGCCCGCCGCGGCGCGGGCACCAGCCGCCAGCGCTCAAACGCCCGCTTGGCGGCATCCACGGCCGCATTCACATCGTCTTTTCCGGATTTTTGAAAGATTCCGACCACCTCCCGCGTATCCGCGGGATTCCGGTCTTCGAATGTCTCCCCCGTCGAGGACTCGACCCACTCGCCGTCAATGAAGTTCTTATAAACCTTGGTATTCCCACTCGCTATGAAGGCAGGGCTGCCCACAGTCTCGGTCGCCATAACTTCCTCCTGATCAATAAGCCAATCTATCCATGCTACAGCCCGACTGGAGGGCGGGCAAGTGAAGCGGGTTGCATGGAGCGACGGACGTCCTTGCCTGTCGGCGAGCACGACAACCAGACTCTCGCCACACGTTGCCCGATTTCCTTCGTGCCGGTTCGAGGAGCGGGGACGCCCGTCGCTCCGCTGGCTAGCCCTTCTTGTCTGAAAAATGTCTTGACCCTGGATCATCCTCCGGGGTCTAAATTGAATCCGTGAAATCACCATCTGCTCTACGTTCGGGGGCTCTGGCGAAACTCGTCGGCATCAGCACTGACACGCTGCGCCTTTACGAGCGCAAAGGCCTGCTCCGTTCGCCCATGCGTACCGACAATGGCTACCGCTGCTACTCCCCCGATTGCGTCGCCAGGGTGCGCCTTATCCGCGCCGCGCTCTCGATCGGCTTCACGCTCGACGATCTCGCCAAAATCCTGAAAATCCGCGACGCGGGAGGCGCTCCCTGCCACAAGGTCCGCGACCTGGCGATCTCGAAGCTGGCGGGACTCGAGCAGCACATCCGGCAACTGGCATTGTTGCGCGACCAGCTTCGCAACGTGCTCAAGAGCTGGGATCGTCTGCTTGAAGAAACTCCGCAACCCCAGCCAGCCGGCTTGCTGGAGATGCTGGCAGCTGCGCCCGCAAAGGCCCGTATCCTGCCCGCTCACCTTTACGCCGCAGTCACCAGGGAGACTCGACGATGACTCCGAAAATTCTCTTCACCATATTGTTATCGGGAGTGGTGTACACCTCTACCTCTGCCAACCGCGCCGCGCAATCGGAAACGCCACACGAAAAATGCACTCAACAATCTTCCCAGCCAGAAGCTTCTCATTCTGGCCACGAATCCATGATGAATCGGGGTGAGAAGGGAATGGGCTTCTCGCAGACCACGACCACCCATCACTTCCTGCTCAAACCCGACGGCGGCGTTATCGCCGTCTCTGCGAACGACCAAAAAGACGCCGCCACCCGCGACCAGATCCGCATGCACCTCGCGCACATCGCCAAAGCATTTGCCGAGGGCGATTTCGATATTCCGATGTTTGTGCACGATCAGACGCCGCCCGGTGTTCCTGTCATGAAACGCCTTGCTAAGGAGATTCACTTCAACTCCCACGACACCGAGCGTGGTGGCGAAGTGACCATCACGAGCACGTCACCAGAGGCGATTCGCGCAATCCACGATTTTCTCGTCTTCCAAATCCGCGAGCACAAAACTGGCGACCCTACGGCCCTGCGGTAGAGTTGCGATTCCGAGTCGCTCGCAAGAATCTCACCACAGAGGTACGCAGAGTCGCTCAGGGGGAACGACTAAGGCCTCGGGGTCGAGGCCTTAGTGCGACCCTAGCGTCCTTCGTGGTTCAAGCTGTTGCCTTTCTCCGTGTCTCTGTGCCTCTGTGGTGAAAAGCTTGAGGAACTCGCGATTAACTGCACGACCGGACATGTTCCAACGGACCTGAACCCAGCTCGTTACCCCGTATCGACTCCTTCAGGCTTGTGGTAGTGTTGGAGTTACCCCATATTCTCTAGGTTTGGCTGGTTCTTAGTGGCCTCCGTGTCGTCGAAACGCAAGCCGGGTGTTTACATTGCCTGGACGACCGTTACCTACCGCAGCGTATTGCTGATGCTGCTCGTGGTGGCGCTCGTCTTCGGGGCGGCGATGCACTTCGTCTTCCCGCAGTTCACCGACAGCACGGTCAAAGCAGCTGGCACGGCCACCACGAACCTGCTCGAGCGCATCGCCGGGATGGCTCCCCCACCGGATAAGTCTTCCGGTGGCACCGAAAAGCAGGCTCGGTTCACCGCGCTCGACGGCACTGTCAAGGTCAAGAAATCCTCGAGCAACACCTGGATTACGGCCGACTACAACATCCCGCTCGAGAAGGGCGACGTCGTGCAGACCGGCTCCGAGGGCATGGCGAAGGTCGTCTTCAACGACGGCACCAACTACACCGTCAAGCAGGACTCCCTGATCGTGATCGAAGAGAACTCTGCCAACGACCAGCAGCAGACCCACGTGGCCGTGGCCGTTAGCACCGGAACGGTTGATCTGTCGACCGCCACCTACTCCCAAGGTTCGAAATCGCAAGTTATCGTCGCGGGCGCGACCGCCTCGCTGGCTCCCGAAAGCGCCGCCATGGTGCACAACGATCCCAAGAGCGACCAGCACGAAATTCTCGTGAAGAAGGGCAGCGGCGAAGTCGCACGCAATGGCGAGACTGTCCGCCTGTCGGATTGGGAGCGTGCCACCTTCAAGGCGCGGTCCGAGAAGATTGCGAAGGTAAAGGAAATCGGCCCGCCGACCTCCATCTCCCCGGCCAACATGATGCCCATCTTCACCACCGGAGGCGCAAAGACCAAGGACGTCCAGTTCTCCTGGACGCCGATGACGAACGCTGTCGCCTACCGTCTCCGCATCTCCCGGAACCCGTACTTCTCCTCCACTATCGTCAACAAGTCCGTCAGCACCGCCGACGTGACCGTCACCGGCCTCGGCCTGGGCGCCTATTACTGGATGGTGCAGTCCCTGGATGCAGCTGGCAAAGAATCAGTCGAGAGCGAAAAAAACCGTTTCACGATTATCCCCAAAGGCAAGGACGCGGTCGCCATCGACCTCGAAATCGATCCCCTGATCCAGCATGGCCACGTCATTGAAGTGACCGGCAAGACCGAAACCAATGCTCGCGTCATGGTCAACGGGCGGGAAGTGCCGATCGTGACCACCGACGGCACATTTCACTATTTCACGCCTCCGCTGCCCACTGGCGAGAGCCTGATTACCGTCACTGCGCAGAACGCGCAGGGTGGTGTAAACACGAAGCAGCAGAAGGTCGTCATTCAGTGAAAACTCCGGCGGCGATTTCCGGAGTGCAAGACCTTTCGTGTCCGGACAGGGATGGCAGATATCCCATAGAATCAGGGAAGAAATCCTAACCGGACAGGTAAAAACGCAGGTTCAACCGGACCGGTACGTCCGATTTGAGCGAGAGAGAAGTCAACCGTATGTCATCTAACGGATTCCATTCCAGCGCAGGGCGCTTTCACAATCTGCGGTCGCTCTTCAGCATTTTCTCCAGCGACCTGGCCATCGATCTCGGGACCGCCAACACGCTCGTATACGCGCGTGGCAAAGGCATCGTCGTCAACGAGCCTTCCATCGTGGCCATCAACAAGAACACCGCCGAGGTCGAAGCGGTCGGCAAAGAGGCGAAAGAAATGCTTGGCCGCACGCCCGGCAACATCGTCGCCATCAAGCCCATGAAGGACGGCGTGATCGCCGACTTCAAAGTCACCGAGAAAATGCTGAACTACTTCATCCAGAAAGCGCACAACCGCAAGATGCTGGTGCATCCGCGTATCGTGATCGGGGTTCCGTCGGAGATCACGCAAGTGGAAAAGCGCGCTGTGATGGACTCCGCGTACCGCGCCAAGGCGAGCGAAGTTTACCTCGTCGAACAGGCCATGGTGGCCGCCATCGGCGCCGGTCTCCCCATCACTGAGCCCAGCGGAAACATGGTGGTTGACATCGGCGGAGGCACCACCGACATCGCCGTGATCTCGCTCAGCGGTATCGTGTATTCGCGTTCCGTGCGCATGGCCGGCAACCAGATGGATGAGGCCATCATGAACTACCTCAAGCGGAAATATAACCTGCTTATCGGCGAGCGCACCGCCGAGCAGATCAAGATTGAAATCGGCAGCGCCTACCCGCTCGACAAGCCCCTGACAATGGAGATCAAAGGGCGTAACCTCATAGAAGGCGTGCCCAAGACCATTACGGTCGATGACAGCGAAATCCGCGAAGCTCTCAGCGAGTGCGTTTCCACCATCATGAATGCGGTGCGCGTAGCTTTGGAGCGCACGCCCCCGGAATTGTCAGCCGATATCAGCGATCGCGGCATTGTCCTCACCGGCGGTGGCGCCCTGCTGAAGAATCTGGACAAGCGTATCCGCGAAGAAACCGGCTTGCCGGTCTCGATCGCTGATGATCCTCTCTGCAGCGTGGTGCTGGGCACTGGAAAAATGCTCAGCGACTTCAAGTTGCTGCGCAAGATTTCGATTGAGTAAAGCGTCGAGCTTCGAGCCACGAGCCAGACCGTCAATGTAGTGTTCCACTCCTTAGAGTGCCCTCTGGATTGGGATCACCTTCAGCAGTGTACGATTCGCTGATGACTGGCGACTGAAGACTGACGACTAACTTGGCCACTGGCAACTGGCCACTGGGAACTGTAGTAATGGAATCCGTCCTCGGCCGTTACAAGAACCTGATCGTCCTCGTCTGTGTCCTGTTCGCTCAGGTCCTGGGCCTGGCTGTGCAGGTCAAACGCACCACCGACACGGAGTCCTCCCGCCTCATCCGCATCTGGGCAGTCGACTCGGTCACGCCTTTTGAGAAGGTCTTAAACTGGATGCATAACTCCAGTTGGAACATCTGGCACAACTACTTCTACCTGCGCGGCGTGCGTGCTGAGAATCGCGGCCTTAAGGCGGAGATTGAGCGACTGCGCCTCGAACAAATTCGCCTCAATGAGGATGCCGCCCAGGCTCGTCGCCTGCAGGCCCTGTTCGCTTTCAAAGAGCAATTCATCTCGCAGACCAAGCCCGCCCAGGTCATCGGTTCAAGCGGCAGCGAACAGTCGCGCGCGATTTACATCGATAAAGGAGAATCTGACGGCCTCAAGCCTGACATGGCGGTCATCACCGCCGATGGGATCGTGGGCAAGGTTCTCAAGGTCTTTCACTCGACCTCGCAAGTTCTCTTAATTGACGACCAGAGCAGTGGTGTCGGAGGCATTCTCGAAAAATCCCGCCTCCAGGGCATCGTGCGCGGAACACGCTCCGGCGAAGTGGTGCTCGAACACATCATGAGCGACAACCCTGTGCAGCCCGGCGAAGTCGTGCGCACCAGTGGCGGAGATCGCATCTTCCCGAAAGGCTTGCCGGTGGGCGCAGTCTCGCAGGTCGCTAGCGGTCCCGATCTGTTCCTGACCATTCGTGTCCGGCCAGCCGCGAACCTCAGCAAGCTTGAGGAGGTGCTCGTCGTTACCAAGCTGGTCGAGCAGGAGCCAACACAACTCGAATCCGGCTCTGTCCGAGCAGCCGATATTCTGGCCCAGCGGTTGCCATCCGTTCCGGATAAGCCGCCCGCCGCCGATCCATCGAAAGCGGGGGCCGGTGAGGCCGCGAAGCCTTCCGCTCCTGCCGCCAGCAAGCCTGCCAAGCCCGCGGGCGTCTCCAACGCTCCCAATACGAATGCGGCGAATCCGCCGAAACCGGATGAAAAAGTTCCGCCAAGACCCCAAGCGCAGGCTTCGCCCGCGAGGGCCGCATCACCGAGTTCACTAACTGGCGGCCTGACCGCGACGGCGCCCAGTGCCCTGAAGCCCGCGACCGAGAAGGGTCCTGCGCCGCCGCCCGTGAAGGTAGTCGACCCGACTCCGTCCGCGCCCAAACCGAAGCCTGCCGCTCCTCTCGCAAACGCTCCGACCCCAACCCAGGACGGTCCGCAATAACGTGCCTATTACTTACACATCCGGGGAACAGGTCGAGGTTTATCGGTTTAACTGGCCGATCACCATCGGCGTGCCCGCGACGGCTTTGTTTCTGCAGGCCTGGCTGCCACGCCATCTTTCGTTTTTCGCGATGCTCGATCTCCCACTCCTGGTGACGATCTTCTTCGGAATTTCGCGCCGCAATCCAGTCTCGGGACTTCTCACTGGCAGCATCATCGGTGTTTTTCAAGATGCGCTAACTTCGCTTCCGATTGGCATTAATGGCATCGCCAAGACGGTGGTGGGCTACGGCGCCTCTTCGCTGGGGGTGAAGCTGGACGTCGAAAACGCAGGCGCGCGCCTCCTGGTCACCCTGGTGTTCTGTGTCGCGCACAAGATCGTCTACTTCATGGTGGCAAGAGGACTGGTGAACCTGAGTATGCAGTGGAGCTGGCCCCACGAGCTGTGGGCTGCCTTCATCAATGCGATCGTCGGAGTCTTCCTGTTCTTTGCCCTGGACCGTTTCAAGCAGAGAACATAAAGGCAGTCATTGGTCGTTGGTCCTTGGTCGTTGGCGTCTATGCCCGGCTTAGGTACAAAATAGGAGCAGGTCTGGAAGTATTTAGGTCTGGTTGACCGATGTCGATGGCAACATCGCCAGCCAGGCTAAAAGCTAACAGCCAATAGCTAACAGCTTTTTCCATGTTTGGTCGCGACGAAAAAGTATCGTCCATTCGCCTGACGGCGGTGCAGTACATCATCCTCGTCATATTCATGATCCTCGCCTACGGGCTGTGGCGGCTACAGGTCATGCAGAGCGACTTCTACGCGCAGCTGGCCGAGAAAAACCGTATTCGCAATGTGCCCATCCTCGCGCCCAGGGGGAAGATTCTCGACCGCGAGGGCCGCACGATCGTCGACAACTATCCTTCTTTCTCCGCTCTCCTGTTACGCGATTCCAGCCGCGACCTGAACGCGGACGCCGATGTCATTGCCCAGGGGCTGCACCTTGACGCCCGTGAGGTTCGCGAACGCATTCGCAAGTTCATGTCGATGCCGCAGTACCAGCCCATTTTCCTCAAAGATGACATCACCCCCGACGAACTCGCCTTCGTAGAGGCTCACAAGAACGAGCTTCCGGAACTCGACACCATCATGGCGCACCGCCGCCTGTATCCGCGCAACGGCTTTATGGCGCATCTGGTCGGCTACGTCGGCGAAGTTACCGAGACCATGCTCAACCAGCCCCAGTTCGAGTTCTACAACCCGGGCGACGTGGTGGGCGTCTCTGGAGTGGAAAAGCAATATAACCAGGTCCTGATGGGACAGAATGGCTCGCGCCGAGCCCTCGTCGACAGCCGCGGCAAGGAAGTCGGTCGGCTCGATGAAACGCCCGCAATTCCGGGCAAGCAGCTTAAGCTCACGGTTGACGTGGACCTGCAAATTGCAGCGGAGGAAGCCCTGGAAGGGAAGAACGGCGCCATTGTCGCAATCGATCCCCGCAATGGCGAAATCCTTGCCATGGTGAGCCGTCCCACGTTCGATCCGAATGACTTCGCGGTCCGCATCTCCCGCGATGAGTGGAGCAAACTCGTCAACGACGACGAGCATCCGCTCCTGAACAAAGCGATCCAGGCGCAGCTCGCCCCCGGTTCGACTTTCAAGATCATCATGTCTACCGCTGGTCTGCAGGAAGGCATCGCCCAGGACATGCACGTTACCTGCAATGGCGGCGCCAGCTTTTATGGCCGCTACTTCAAATGCTGGGTGGTTGCCCAGCATCGCACTCACGGCGTGGTCGGCATCTCGAAAGCTATCTACCAGTCCTGCGACGTCTTCTTCTACACGCTCGCCGAGAAACTCGGCATCGACCGCATCGCGAAATATGCCACCGCTTTTGGCCTTGGGCAGAAGACCGGGGTCGATCTGCCGCAGGAAGTTTCGGGCGTGATGCCCTCGGAAGAATGGAAAATTCGCAATTTCAAGCAAAAGTGGTATGCCGGGGAAACCATCTCGGTTGGGATCGGGCAAGGCGCAGTTGCGGCGACTCCCATTCAACTGGCTCGCGCCATTGGAGGCATTGCCAGCGACGGTGTGCTGCATCGGCCGCACGTGGCTTTTCCCACCGATCTTCCTCCCAGCATCAAGCCGGCCTCGGCGCCTGAGGATGAAGTGCACGTGCCCATCGATCCGCAGAATTGGGAACTGATCACCGACGCCATGACGGTGGTCACCTCGCCGGAAGGTACGGCCGGCAGCGCCCATCTACAAGGCATCGACTTCGGCGGAAAGACGGGCAGCGCGCAGACCATCAGCAACAGTCTCAAAGCCAAGCTGGGCAATTTCGGCAAAGCCAATTACAAGGACAACGCCTGGTTCGTTGGAGTCACCCCGCGCCGCAATCCCGAACTCGTGGTATGCGTGCTGTTCGAAGGTGGCGAGCACGGCCAGTTCGCCGCCCGCGTGGCCGCGCAGGTCGTCAAAGCGTACGTAGAAAAACAACGTCGCCAGCCCACGAAGATGGCCAAGGACGCAGGCAAAGTTGATGTAGGAGCGATCTGGAGCGCCCCCGACGACGATGGCGACAAAAATAACGGGCTCCAGGCGGGCCACTTTTTCCTGGACGTCCCAAAGAAACCGCTGCCGCTAGCCGCCTCAGCTCCGGGGCTGCAATGATTTCTGCAACAAGTTTTTGCTACCAGCCACCAGCCATCAGCCACAAGCTAGCTGAAGACTGGCGACTGAAGACTGACGACTGATGTCACGCTACGTCTCATACCGCGACTTCGACTGGCTGCTGATCATCTTTGTGCTGATGCTCTGCGGTCTTGGCGTCATGGAGATTCGCAGCGCTACTGTGCACACGAAGTTTGCGGGCGCGCACATCAAGCAGTTGTATTGGATCGGCGGCGGTCTCATGGGCATGTTTCTCATCAGCCTGCTGAATTACCAGGCGCTGCTCGACAAGGTCCACTGGATGTACATCGCCGCCATCGCCTCGCTGATGTCGGTCATGGTCTTCGGCCAGAAATATCTGGGCGCGCGCCGCTGGATCAAAATGCCCGGCGGGCAGCACTTTCAGCCATCCGAGTGGGTGAAGCTCATCCTGATCCTGGCGGTCGCCAAGTATTTTGCCGACCTCCATCACCGCGAACTCTCTTGGTCGGACTTCATCAAGGCTGGCGCCATGGTGGGAGTGCCCATGCTCATGGTCCTCGCCCAACCTGACCTGGGAACTGCGCTCACCTACATTCCAATCGCGATCATGGGCCTCTTTTTAGGTGGAGTTCGCGCCAAGCAGGCGCTCGCCGTCTTGCTCTTGGCAGGGCTCATCATGCCCCTCGCGTGGCACAAGCTGAAGCCCTACCAGAAGGACCGCCTGATCAGCTTCATGGAACCGGAGGCCGACAAGCAGGGCTCCGGCTACCAGGTCATCCAGTCGAAGATCGCCGTGGGGTCTGGAGGAATCTGGGGAGGCACGGGCACGCAGACCCATCTTTCCTATCTCCCGGTGCCGCAGACGGATTTCATTTTCGCTGCTTTTGCCGAGGAACACGGATTCGTAGGAGCTTTGGGGGTGCTCCTGCTATACTTCATTGTGCTGATGCGTTTGACCCAGAACGCTCAAACGGCGCCCGACCGCGCTGGGACGTTCGTGGTGATGGGCGTGGTAGCTGTGCTTAGCTTCCACATTCTGGTCAACGTTGGCATGGTGGTTGGCTTTATGCCGGTCACCGGAATACCATTACCTTTAATGAGTTACGGCGGATCGTCCGTCCTGTTTATGTTTCTGGCGCTGGGCATGGTAATGAATGTCCGCATGCGCCGTTTCGTGAACTGATGCAGGCGGAAACCCGCCAGTGAGCAGTACCCGCGCCTCATCGCGCGGCCAAAAAGATTACGATCGCCCTCGCGTAAAGAGGGCAACTCACCGGCCAGAAAGAGAGTTGAGGCCGGGCAGGATTGCAGCCAGCGCTGCCCAGGCGGGTAACGGCCCCCTCCCCATCGAGGAGAGAGCGGCCACCTCCTCGAAGCCAGCGCACATTGCGATAAGTGCAAAAGATTCCCAAGCTTCCGCTAAGGATTCGCTTCTGGAGTGCTTTCCAGGAGGCAGGTCCACTTCTGTGTGGACTCGTACCCATCGCGACGCTCATTCCTCCCCTGCTCCCGCTGTCTTCGCCCCGGTGATCCTGTCGGCCTTCGCGCCCACAGAACCCGGAGTATGAATGACCAAAGAATTGTTTGTGACCTCCACCCCCCACGAAACCAAAGTGGGCCTGGTCGAGGACGACCAGCTCGCTGAAATCTACCTCGAACGCGAAAACGAATACACCTTAGCCGGATCCATCTACAAAGGACGCGTCACCCGCGTGCTCCCCGGCATGCAGTCCGCTTTCGTGGACATTGGCCTGGAACGCGATGCCTTCCTCTACGTTTCCGATTTCATGGACCTCGAAGACCAGGACGAGGATCTCAACGAAGTCGTCCCCACCAATCGCCCGCCATTGCAGGAAAGCCGCTCGCAAGAGAGTCGCCCGCAACCGCAGCGCTCCGAAGCGCCAGCGCCCGCTGCCACTGAAAACGCCTCCTATGTAATCGAGTCCGAGCCGTTTGAAGAGGAATCTTCCACCGCGCCGGCTGCCGAGACTTCTACGCCCGAGACCAGCAGCCACGAGGCGCCGTCCCGCGAGGCTCAAACGCGTGACCGCGGAAGCTTTCGCGGCCGCCGTCGTCGTCGTGGCCGCCGCTTCGAGGATGATCGCAACGATCGTGACCGTTCCGAGAATCGCTTCAACCGTACCGAGACCGCCGAGTCCCAACCCTCGGCTTCCCAGGTTCAAAGCAAGTTCCGCTCGCGCTCTTCCGAATACGGCCCGCCTCCCGGCTATCAACCGATGATCCTGCCGGGCGAGTCGATCTCGAAGTATCGCGGTCGCGCCGGTCAGCCGCCCGCCCCGGCAAATCAGGCCGATATCCAGTCCTCTCCGCCCGTCCCCGAAGCCCAAGCCGCCAGTGTGGCCGGCAATTTTCCCAACGACGAGCCGCTCTTTGCAACCGGCCTGACCGAACCCCTGCACGAGCAGCATGGCGACTTCGATCAACACGATGAAGCCGCCCACCAGGAGTGGGAACGCGAACACGCTCTGCAGGAACGCATGAACCTGACCGCGGCCTTCTCGCCCGAACCAGTTCACGATCACGAAGAACTTGCTCCAGATGTGATTCACGCTGCCGAACCGCAGGCTGAGTCCAAGCCCGAGCCCCAGGCCTTCGCCTCCGCCCACGTCGAGTCGCCTGCAGAACCCGCTACCTCCTTCGGAGGACCGGCAGGCACGGTCGAAGAGCAAGTCATCGAAGAGGAAGAAGCGGACCTCACGCACTACGTCGAAGACCTCGAAGAAGACGCCGTTTTCGAGGAGATGGAAGAAGAGACCAGCGCCGCGGAGGACTACCAGTCTCCGCGCACGCTCGAAATCGCCGCGACCGGCGAACCTCCGTCTTCTCCGTCAGCTGGCTCCGAAGCTGCACCCGTCGCGGAAGAAGTGGCAACCGCGGTTTCCGGCGAGAGCTTTACTGCCGACGGCGAGGCCGAAGAAGCGGAAGAGGAAAATGTCGAAGCCGAAATCGAAGACGCCCAGGCCGAAGCCGAAGCTCTTCTCGATGCCGAAGCCCGCGGGAACGGCACCGTCGATGCGCGCGTCGAAGTTCGCGCGCCTGCCACCACCGCCGCATATACCCAGCGCGCCCAACGTCCTTCCTTCGATCGTCGTCGCGGACGCCGTGGTGGACGCCGCTTTCGCTCCGGTGGCGGCGGCGCGCCGCGTCGCGAGAACACCTCCGTGCCCCTGATCAGCGATCTTCTGAAAGAAGGTCAGGAAGTTCTCATCCAAATCGCGAAAGAACCCATAGGCAAAAAGGGCGCCCGCATCACCAGCCACATCGCACTGCCGGGCCGCTTCCTCGTCTACATGCCGACCGTCAACCACACCGGCGTCTCTCGCAAGATCTCTTCCGACGAGGAGCGCCAGCGCCTGAAACGCATCATTATCAGCGAACGCGAAAATGGCCAGGGCGGATTCATCGTGCGCACCGCTGCTGCCGGCGCCTCCGAAGAAGACCTCCGCGCCGACATACGCTTCCTGAAGAATCTCTGGCACGAAATCAAAACTCGTTCCGAAGAAGCGAAAGCTCCGGCCCTGATCTACCACGACCTGAACGTCGTCGAGCGTGTCCTGCGCGACCAGGTCACGTCCGACTTCTCCGCCATCTGGGTCGACACCGAGCAGGAATACGAGCGCATTCTCCGCTTCGCCAATCGTTTCCAGCCCGCGCTGGTGCGCCGCGTCAAGCTCTACACGAAAGAAACGCCGCTCTTCGAACAGTTCGGCCTGAAGGAAGAAATTGACAAGGCGCTCAAATCGAAAGTCTGGCTGAAGAGTGGCGGCTACATCGTCATCAACCAGACCGAAGCGCTGGTCGCCATCGACATCAATACCGGAAAGTATGTCGGAAAGACCGCGCGCCTCGAAGACACCATCGTCAAAACCAACGTGGACGCGATCAAGGAGATCGTTCGCCAGATCCGCCTCCGCGATCTCGGCGGCATCATCGTCATCGATTTCATCGACATGGACGAGCGCCGCAACCGCCAGCGCGTCATGCAAGCCCTCGAAGAGGAACTGCGCAACGATCGCGCTCCTTCGAAGGTCCTCCAATTCAATGATTTCGGACTGGTCGCCATCACTCGCAAGCGCGTCAAGCAATCGCTCGAGCGCACCATCGGCTCTCCCTGCCCGCATTGCGAAGCGACTGGCTACGTAAAATCGGTCACGACCATCTGCAACGAAATTTATGTCGAGATGCGCAAGATGGCCAAGCACATGGAGCGCCAGGACATCCTCCTGCGTGTTCACCCGGAAGTCGGCAAGGCCCTCAAAGCCCAAAACGGCCGCTGGTTGAGCGAAATGGAAGAACTCACCAAGCGCACCATCATCATCAAGTCCGATGCGAGCCTTCACGAGGAGCAATTCGACATCAACTAAGTAGCGCGGGCGCCCCGCCCGCGCCGCTCCTTGACTAAACGAAAAGGCCTGCCCCCGAGACTAGTAGGCCGAATCCTATAGCCCGGCGTCCATCCAGAGGCCATTAAAACGATTCTGTAATTCTGCAGCTGTTCGAAAAACGTTTGCGCAACGAGCCTCGGACCCGCTTGCTTCGTAGTGTTCGCTACCCAGCCTGTCTGCGGAAAGCCACCCGTCGCGCCGCAAATCGCCCCGTGACGCTTTTTGGCGCTCGTCTTCCGCATCATTTCTTTAGATAATTTCTTGTCTCTCTAGCATTGCGTTCCATTAATTTTCGGGCAACCGAGTGGGCGAACATACACGCATGGGTGTATCCTTTTGCCGCTTTCAAGGTGCTTCTTTCGAGGAGAGCGCGTCTCGTGGCCAAGGTGACTGAAATCCGCAGTGCTGTTAACGCGAGTCTTCCCAAGGCTCCCACTGGGATCCACGGTCTCGACGAGATCACCGGCGGCGGCTTTCCGCGCGGTCGGCCTACGCTCGTCTGTGGCAGTGCCGGCTGCGGTAAGACTCTGCTAGCGATGGAATTCATCGTCCGCGGCGCCACGCAATACAACGAGCCCGGCGTCTTCATCGCCTTTGAGGAGACTCCCGAGGAGCTAAGCCAGAACGTCCGCTCGCTCGGCTTCGACCTCGACCAGTTGGTCAAATCGAAGAAACTCGCGCTCGATTTCGTCCGCGTCGAGCGCAGCGAAATTGAGGAAACCGGCGATTACGATCTGGAAGCCCTGTTCATTCGCCTCGGCTCGGCCATCGATTCCATCGGAGCCAAGCGCGTCGTGCTCGATACCGTCGAGGCTCTTTTCGGCGGACTTCAGAACGAAGGCATTCTGCGCGCCGAGCTCCGTCGCCTCTTCCGCTGGCTCAAGGACAAAGGCGTGAGCGCTGTGATCACCGGCGAGCGTGGCGACGGCACCCTGACCCGTCGCGGGCTCGAGGAATACGTCTCCGATTGCGTGATCCTGCTGGATCATCGTGTCCTCGACCAGGTTTCCACGCGCCGCTTGCGGATCGTGAAATATCGCGGCACCGCCCACGGCACGAACGAATACCCGTTCCTGATCGACGAAAAAGGCTTCAACGTCTTGCCCCTTACCTCGGTCGGGCTCGAGCACAAGGTGAGCAATGAGAGAATCTCGACTGGCATTCCCCGCCTTGACACCATGCTCAGCGGCAAGGGTGTCTATCGGGGCAGCACGATTCTGGTCTCCGGTACTGCGGGAACGGGGAAAACCAACTTGGCTGGCTATTTCGTAAATGCCGCTTGTCAGCGCGGTGAGCGCTGCCTCTTTTTCTCCTTTGAGGAATCCCAGGAACAGCTGCTTCGGAATTATCTTTCGATTGGTTTGGATCTGAAACAATGGATAGCCAAGAAGCTGCTCGCGTTCCGTTCCAGCCGGGCCACTGCTTATGGCCTGGAGATGAACCTGGTCGCCATCCATAAATTGGTCCGCGAATTCCAGCCCCAGGTCGTGGTCGTTGACCCCGTCAGTAGCCTGATGCAGGCAGGCACTTCTCTCGACACGCATTCCATGCTGGTCCGCCTCATGGACTTCTTCAAGCTGCAGGGTATCACCGCTGTGCTGACGAACCTGTCTTCCCAGCGAGAAGCGCTGGAAGCTACCGACGTGCAGATCTCGTCTCTGGTGGACACATGGCTACTTCTGCGCGACATTGAACTCGGAGGCGAGCGCAATCGCGCCATCTACGTCCTCAAGTCACGCGGCATGTCACATTCCAACCAGTTGCGCGAATTTCGTTTGACCGGCCACGGTGTTGAACTGCTCGACGTGTATGTAGGTCCGGAAGGCGTGCTTACCGGTTCGTCTCGGTTGTCACAGGAAGCGCGCGAGAAGGCTGCCGAAGCTGTGCGCCAACAGGAAACCAAGCGCAGGCAACGCGATCTGCAGCGCAAACGCGAAGCACTCGAAGCACGCATTCTTGCACTCCGCAAGGAATTTGAGGCTGAACAGGAACAATTTAGCCTACTGAGCGCGCAGGAAGTGGCCACCGAAAAAGCCTCAACTGAGGCCCGCGAGCAGATGGCGTTCAGCCGCAAGGCCGATCCCACTGGCAATGGGCCCACGCGCTCGCGTAGAAATTGAGGGGGAATGAAAAAGTCGAATAAGCCGACGATCGATACTCCGGCCAACCCACAACCATTGAAGAGAAACGGTGGGGGGCAGACAGGCGGCGAATTTTGGGAACTCCGGCTCTACGTCGCCGGCCAAACGCCCCGTTCTCTCACCGCCTTGGCCAATCTCAAACGGCTCTGTGAGAGTCACCTTGCGGGCCGTTATAGTATTGAGATAGTAGATCTGGTCAAGCACCCGCAACTGGCCGTGGGCGATCAGATCGTCGCCATCCCCACACTCGTTCGCAAGCTCCCAGAGCCTCTTCGAAAGATTGTGGGCGATCTTCGCGACACCGAACGCGCCTTGGTCGGGCTGCAGTTGCGGGCCGCAAAACCGAACTGATCGAAACCCGTAAGCGCGCGAAGTAAGGCCCGTGGAGGAATGCGATGACGAATGACACTCCTAAACTTGCTGCAGACTTGTGGCGTCTGCACGAAGCCGAAGAAACCGTGAGCGCCATTCGCAGCGGAGCGGTGGATGCTTTTGTCGTACAGGAGCCGGAAGGCGAGCGTGTCTATGCTCTCGCAACTGCCGACCTTCCCTACAGCGTCCTGGTCGAGACCATGCAACAAGGTGCGGCCATGCTCGACAGAAACGGGGAAATCATCTACTGCAACGCCAGCCTGGCGGCCCTTGTGGGCCAGACCCGCGAGAGCCTTATTGGCGTCCCTCTCAAAGTTCTCGTAGCAGATCAACTCGCCTTTCAAAAGCTTCTGCAGGAAGCAGAGCTTCAGTCCTGTGAAGGGGAAATGCAACTGCTTCAGGCAGACGGCATGGTCCCGGCAAAATTCTCGTGTCGCTCACTCTCAAGCGACAAGTCCACCGTCGGGGTCCTGATTACTGACCTGACGACACAAAAGCAGGAAGCTGACATCGTTGCGCGCCTGCAGCAGGTGCAGGACGGAGAACGCAGGCGCCTGGCTCGGGAGCTGCATGACAGCGTCGGCCAGTTGCTCGCCTCCATCGCGATGAATATCGCCAGGGTGAGAGCCGAGTCCGATAAGCTCAGCCCCGAAGTAGCGGAGTTGGTGATCCAGAACGGCTCCATGGTGAATGAAATCACCAATGAGATTCGCACCATCTCTCATTTGCTGCACCCGCCCTTGTTGGACGAAATGGGCCTTCCCTTGGCTCTCCGCTGGTACATCGACGGGTTCATGGAGCGCAGCAAAATCCGGGCCACAGTTGAGGTCCCGGATGGTTTCGATCGCCTGCCGCCCGATACCGAGATCGCCGTGTTCCGCGCGGTGCAGGAGTGCTTGGCCAATGTTCATCGTCATTCCGGCAGCTCATCCTGCTCGGTGAAACTCGTTCGCGACGGCCAAGAGCTTCAATTACAAGTCGAAGACAGCGGCTCGGGCATACCAAAAGAAAAGTTGGCGAACGTAATGTCTTCAGGAGGTGTCGGACTTCGTGGAATGCGGGAGCGTGTCCGGCGGCTGGGAGGCACTCTCGCAATCGCTTCCAACGAGCAAGGCACGACGGTTACCATCAAGTTGCCGATTCAGCCGGCAAAGAGCGCATCTCGGGATAGGGCAGCTCAGAACGAAGAAGTCGCCTGAGGCTGGCTCAAGACCTCCCAACCTCTGTGTCCCCTGGGTCCCTCTGTGGTTGATGTGGTTTTGCTGACGACCGGCGACTGACGACCGGCGACTGTCCTCCTACCCCGCCAGCGTCTTTACCACAAACTCCGCCCGCTCCCGCAGCTTCCGCATCGAGGTTTGCACAGCCTCTGCCATGGCAGGTTCGCCAGCCTTTTGGGCATTCGTAATCACGTGGCTTCCGGAGTCGTAGGCCGACCGCGCCACATCCAGCAATACTACCAGCGCGTCCGCGCGCAGCTTCCACAACGAGGTCGCCGGTTGGCAGCGCTTCAACTCCTCGAGTTCCGTCTGAATCCGACCGATCACCGCCACGCTGCGTAACAGAGTTCGTCCGACCTCTGCCCGCAGGCTCTTCTCTTCCAGATAGTCAGCGCAGTACGCCTCCACTTCGGCTGCCGTCAGGTTCAGATTGAAGAACCGCATCGGCACCACCTGTCGGAACTTCGGATCAGCTACTCGCACGAAAATGCGGATCGATTCCTCTACGCGCCGCAACTTCGCCTCTTCCATCGAAAGCTGTTGCGCGGTTACCGGCAGGGCCACGTGTTTCACGGGCGCCGTTGTCGGACGCACTCGCGCCGGCTTGGCTGCCGCCGCCGCTCCCCCCGAGCGCGCCGGCATTCCTGCTGGGGTAGCCGCTCGCCGGATCCTCGGTCGTTTATCGATCTCCTTCTTCAGCTTCGAAACCCGCCGGAACTTGTCGAGCGCTTCCACGTAATCAATCTTCAGCAGCTCGCCTTCTTCGAGCGCCTGCACATGCTCGACCGTCACGTCCACACCGTCGATGTTGCTCAGGATGCTGCCGCCCAGTTCTTCAACGGCCTTGGCAAAGCTCTTAATCTCACCGATCGCCACGCCGAATAATTCATCGAACCGGGCTCCGATCACCACGTTATATGGGGCAATCGTCGCCAGCACTCCCGGATGATGGAATGACCGCCCAAATGACTGCTTCAGCTCTCGCACTCGCGAAAGAATCCCAGAGTCGATAAGCGCGTTGAAGTTGACGAATCCCTGGATGTGTTCGCGCAGGGGTTCGAACTCCCGCAACAATTGCACATGTTCTTCGGGCAGCAGGGGCGTGTCGGAGTCAGCCAGGATCTCAATCAGCGCGATCTCAAAGGGCGACAAGGGCAAGTCCCCGTCCAGTCCATAACCGCGCCGTTCCCATTGTCCCGGGACACGCGGATGCCGGTAGAGGAACGTCGCCACCAGATCCGTTTTGTCGCGGTCCGCTTCCGTAAAGTCGCGCTTGCGCGTGTAATAGCGCAATAGCGCCTCGGCAATCTCCGGATCAATCTCAGCCGTCAATGCCTGACGCACCATCGCGGGCGTAATCGCCATATCCAGCAACTGCAACCACCGGTGCATCTTGCCGAGAATTTCGCGCAGGTTGGTGCTGGCCTGGTGAATGGCCTCGTTTTCCAGCCCGGGATGTACGGGTAGTTCGCCCTGCAAATAGTCGCGCAGCAGCTTCTGATAGAAGCCGCTCACGTTCGCCAGGATCGACAACTCCCACTTCGGGTCTTCGACCAAAACCCCACCCTTTTCAGACAGAGGATTCGTTCACTGATTGGTAATGTAAGGGTAACCGAGGCTGCCGAAATCGAAACCTTACTTCAGTGCCAGTACTTTCATGGGGATGGGGCCCCGGAACATTTGGTGGTAAGAGGGTGCCCACCCAGGCTCCGCATGGGTGGGTCTTTGCATCCCCGAATGGCGCCGGGGGTCCAAAACTAAGGCCGCCATCGGAGGCTTTTGGCCCCAGCCTTCCGATGGCAGCCCGGAGGCAAGTAATCGGACGGCACAATGTTATCCCGGAATGTCGACTGATAAGCTAGACATTTTTGCCCTGGTGAGAGGGCAGTTCCAATTCGATCCGAGGCACCGCTTGTATCGTCCGCTTCCCCAGTGAGAGCCGGCGGGAAAGGCCCGTTTTTTGGTCCGTAAGTACCTACGAATGAACATTTTGCCTGTAAACTCTTTGTCGTCAAAGATCTAGGTCGGCTCGCGGCTGTAAGTGTCTGATTTCAAAAGACAGGGGGGAGGGGATAATACCCAAGATAACCAATCAGTAAACATGTTCCCATTTTGGAAAAAAGCGCCCGCCGAATTCTCTTCCTTGAATCGGAATTCGCGCGCTAATCGAACACTACAGTTTTGCGATTTCCATAGAGAAGAACCCGGTCATCAATGTGCCAGCGAACCGCTCGCGAAAGCACCACCTTCTCCAAATCGCGACCCTTCTGAATCAGATCTTCGACCGAATCACGATGCGAAATGCGCACCAAATCCTGTTCGATGATCGGACCGTCGTCGAGTACTTCGGTAACGTAGTGGCTCGTCGCCCCAATCAACTTCACGCCCCGTTGAAATGCCTGGTGATAAGGTTTCGCGCCCACGAAAGCCGGCAGGAACGAGTGATGAATGTTGATGATGCGATGCGGAAACGTCGCCACGAATTCGTTCGAGAGAACCTGCATGTAGCGCGCGAGCACGGTGAAGTCGACTTGGTGTTCGCGCAGCAGAGCAATCTGTTTCTGCTCCGCTTCACGCTTGTTCTCTTTCGTGACGGGAACGACGACGAAAGGAATCTGATAGAAATCCGCGATCGGCTGATTGTCCGCGTGATTGGAGATGATCAGTGGAATCTCGCACTGCAGTTCGCCGATCCTGTGACGATAAAGAAGGTCGACCAGGCAGTGATCGTACTTCGAGACCATAATGGCCATCTTCTTGCGCTCGCCCGGTTGCGCGAGCCGCCATTCCATCTCAAACTTCTGCGCAATGGGCGTGAACTCCCGCGTGTAATCGCCGAGCGCCAAGTCGAAGCCGACCGGATCAAATTCCACCCGCATCAGGAACCATGCGGAATCCGCATCGGTATGTTCATCGGTGTGGAGAATATTCCCGCCATGCCGGAAGATAAAGTCCGACACGGTCGCGACCAGCCCCTTCTGGTCAGGACAACTGATCAACAGCACTGCGCTGGTTCGCATAGTGTGTGAAAGATTGCGGAGCCCAAGACGATACGACGTGCAGCATTTTCTGATGGCCCAACTAGTTCTTCAAGTCCTTCAGGATTTCGCGCGCGGCGTTCGCGCCCGAACCGCCCGTCAGTCCCGCTCCCGGATGCGTTCCGCTGCCGCATAAATACAGGTTCGCGATGGGCGTGCGATAACGAGCCCAGTCGAGCAGCGGACGCATCGTGAAGAACTGGTCAAGCGCCAACTCTCCGTGGAAGATCTGGCCTGCTGTGAGACCGTAAGTGTCTTCCAGATCTTTGGGCGTGATGATCTGGCCATCGAGCACCAGACCCGGCAAGTCGGGCGCGTACTGCGCGAGCGCATTCACCACCGCGTCGCCCAGCGCGCCGCGCTGCGCGTCCCAATCGCCCTTCAGCTTATACGGCGCGTATTGCATGTAGATCGACATGACATGCTTACCGCTCGGAGCCAGCGTCGGATCGGTCAGTGAGGGAATCGTGACCTCCAGATACGGCTGTTTCGAGAACTCGCCGTACTTCGACTCATCGAACGCACGCTCGAGATAGTCGATGCCATGACTGATCTGGATGCGTCCCGAAAGCGCGGCGGCGTTGCCGTTCTTGATGGCAGTGAAGTTCGGCAGAGCGCCGAGCGCGAGATTGATCTTGGCGACGGTTCCCATCATGCGATAGTGCTGGAGCTTCTCCGCAAAGCCCGGTGAAAGATGCGTCGGATCGACCAGCTTCAGAAGCGTGCGTTTGGGATCGGCGTTCGAGATGATGGCCTTGGCGGGAATCTCGTCTCCGGACTTCAGCACGACTGAGATTGCCGCTCCATCTTTTACACGGATCTCTGCGACTTCCGCATCCGTGCGGATTTCCGCGCCGGCCGCCTTCGCGGCCGACGACATCGCCTGCGTAATCGCGCCGATTCCGCCGGCGGCAAAGTGTGCCGAGCCTGCAGGATGTGAATCGCCTGCGCCGCGAATCAGCAGGACCAGCGCGCTACCTGCGGACCAAGGTCCCAGAAATGTGCCGAAGATGCCGCGCGCCGCGACTGTTCCGCGCAGCAGATCGGTCTCGAAATATTCGGCGACCAGATCCGCAACCGCCATCGGTCCCCAGCGCAATAGACGGTACAAATCCTTCTTGCCGAGCTTTCGCAGAGCGCGTCCGGTTTGCAGCATGCCCCACAGATCGGTTCGATTGGGACTGTCGATGTCGGGTGGAGTGAGCTTCAGTGCATCCGCGATCACGCTGCCCATCTTGCGAAGCGATTCCTGCAGTTCAGGATATTTCGCTGCGTCTTTCTGGGAGAACTTTGCGATCTCGGCCGCGGACTTCTGCGTGTCGTTACAGAGTGTGAGCGCGCGGCCATCAGGAGTGAGCGAGACCACACTCGCTTCCGGACTGATCAGCTTCAGGCCATGCTGTTCGAGCTGCATGTCGCGCAGGATGTCAGGACGAATCGGTCCAGCAGTGTGCGCCAGCGTCGAGCAGCGGAATCCTGGATGGAACTCTTCGGTGATCGCTGCGCCGCCAGTTTGCGCGCGCCGTTCCAGCACCAGCGGCTTGAATCCAGCCTTGGCAAGATAGAAGGCGGTAACGAGGCCGTTGTGGCCGCCACCGACGATGACGACGTCGCGCTTCTCGCCCATTACGCAGCTCCCTTGACGTCTTTGAGGATCTCAAGCGCCGAGAGTCTGCCCGGAGCTCCCATGATGCCTCCGCCCGGATGCGTCGCTGACCCGCACATGTAGAGGTTCTTGATGGGCGTGCGGAATTGCGCCCAGCCTGCGACCGGACGCAGGAAGAAGAGTTGCTCGAGCGAAAGCTCGCCCTGGAAGATGTTGCCTTCGGTTAGGCCGAACTCGCGTTCGAGGTCGAGTGGCGTGACCACCTGGCGATGCAGGATGAGCTCGCGAATGTTGGGCGCGTATTCGGCGATGGTATCGATGACGGTGTCACCGAACTTCTCCTTCTCGCTGTCCCAATGCAAGCCAGGCGCGAGCTTGTAAGGCGCGTACTGTACGAAGCACGACATCACGTGCTTTCCGGGAGGCGCGACCGACGGATCGGTAAGCGAAGGAATCACCATATCGATGTAAGGCCGTCGAGAGAAGTGTCCGTACTTGGCATCGTCATAAGCGCGTTCCATGTACTCGACTGCCGGCGAAATCGACATGGCGCCGCGCAGGTGAGCCCCTTCCCCTGGCATGCACCTGAAGTTCGGGAGCCCGTCGAGCGCGAGGTTCACTTTGCCCGACGAGCCGCGGTATTTGTAGCGGCGCACTTCGTCCAGGAAGTCATCGGCAATGTTACCGGGCTCGATGAAATCGATGAAGGTGTGCTTGGGATCGACGCTGGAGGAAACGATGTCGGCGTAGATTTCATCACCGTTGGCGAGGGCCACACCTTTTGCTCTGCCTTCCTTGACGAGGATCTTCGCCGTTGGAGCTTGCGTGCGGATCTCGACTCCGGCTTCGCGGGCCGCATCGGCGATTGCGTTCGAGATCGCGCCGGTTCCTCCGCGCGCGAATCCCCAGGCTCGGAAGGCACCATCGATTTCTCCCATATAGTGATGAAGCAGAACGTACGCAGTTCCGGGCGAGCGAACGCCGAGGAACGTTCCGATGATGCCGGATGCGGACATCGTGGCCTTAAGCACGTCGGTCTCGAACCACTGGTCGAGAAAGTCGACCGCGCTCATAGTCATGAGTTGCACCTGGTTGTACTTGTCACCGCTCGGGAGATCCTGAAAGCGGCGGCCGATGAAAAGCAGCTTCATCAATTCACGAGGATTCAGCGTGGCCGGATCGGGCGGAACCATGCCAAGGATGGGTTTCACGAACCGGCACATCGCCTGCATGGCCTTGCCGAATTCGTCGTAGGCCTCGGCGTCGGACTTGGAGTGGCGCGCGATTTCGCGATGCGTCTTGCCGTGGTCGTTTACGCGCCAGAGATAATCGCCGTTGGGCATGGGCGTGAAAGTGCCGTCGAGCGGAAGGATTTCGAGACCGTGACGAGGAAGGTCGAGGTCGCGGATGATTTCAGGCCGTAGCAGCGATACCACGTAGGAGCACACCGAGAATTTGAAACCGGGAAAAACTTCTTCCGTGACGGCGGCGCCGCCGAGCACGTGGCGGCGCTCGAGTACGAGAACCTTTTTGCCGGCCTTGGCGAGGTAAGCGGCGTTGACCAGGCCGTTGTGGCCTCCGCCGATCACGATTGCGTCGTATTTGGTAGCCATGAGCTTTGAGCCTCGAGCTTCGAGCGTGCGAATCTGAATTTGCGAGCTAAAAAAGAAAGCAAGCGGGCGCAGAGAGCAGTGCTGCGGATCAGAGACCGCTGGGAAGAACAGACCAGGCTATGAGGGTGCGGCGCATGAGCAAGGGAGCATTCTAGCTGACGGTGGGGGGATTTGTCTTTGGGGAAACAGTTGTTCAGAAATATGTGGTCGGCACGTCATTCCATCCTCTGAATCTGAGCCAATATTTTGTGGGCGGCACCACGGTATGGACTGGACCCCTCGGCTGAGACAATCAGTTAAGCGACATTTCGCCGTTCGCTGCCGAAGCATTGTCGGGCAAGGTTGATGATTGGCAGTATAG
>QIAH01000295.1 GCA_003225465.1 Acidobacteriota bacterium
ACATATATCGACCCGGCGCAATTTCATGAATTGTTCGCAGCTGACCTTCCCGGCGACCAGGCCGAATTCATGGCGAGGTCGCAGGTGCTGAACTTTGCTGACAATTTCTCAGCGACGATCACCACGGCTGCCTGGAGAACCAAACCGAACTGGATGGTGGTGGCGGGAAGCGATCGAACCATCAGCCCGGACCTGGAACGTTGGTATGCCAAGCGGGCCAAGAGCCACACGGTTGAAGTCGCAGGCGCCAGCCACTCAGTCTACGTCTCACATCCCAAGGAGGTTGTAGATGTAATTGAGAGTGCAGCACGTGCGGTCTGGAAGTAGCTCGGACTCGCAAGGAGTCCCTACACCGGGAGGACCAAGTGAAACTTCTCGAAATTCAGTCGTCACCAAGAGGCGAGTCTTCCGATTCGATCACGCTCACCAAATCGTTCGTCGAGGCGTGCAAGTCCGACAATACCTCGATCGTCGTGGATACGTTGAACGTCTGGCATGAACGGCTACCGGAGTTCGACTACGAGGCAATTGGAGCGAAGTACAAAGCAGTGAAGCACGAAACCATGACTGAGGCGGAGTCCAACTGTGGGAGCGTATTCAATTGTTGATCCGACGATTTCAGAATGCCGATCGAATCGTCTTAGGAACTCCAATGTGGAACTTCGGCCTGCCTTACAAGCTCAAACAATTGATTGATCTCGTAGCGCAGCGAAACTATCTGTTTACTTACGACGGCAAACAGTACGGCCCTCTCTTGCACGTGGAAAAGGCAATCGTCGTCTATACACGCGGTTCACGTTTCCTGGAGGGTACTCCAATACCGCCCTCGCGATTCGATCACCAAGCAACTTATTTGGACGTTTGGTTGCAGCTTGTGGGTGTTCGAGATCTTCGGACCGTGATTGTGGACAATGCGTGGAATCGAGATCGTCAGGAATCAGAAGTGAGCCTAGCGAAGGGCAAAGCGACTCTGGGACGACTGGTTGAGTGGTTCTTGACGAGTAGCAGAGCTGCAGCAATGGAGTCCTAATCCAGCGGAGGCCTCGATGGAATACACCCATCAACAACAAGCAAGAAGAGTGCAAAAAAGGAGAATTCAATGCAACGGGGAAACGGTTTGCAAGACAAGCGGGTGGTTGTGCTGGGCGGTTCGTCGGGGATTGGTTTGGCAGTGGCCGAGCAGGCAGCGTCGCAGGGAGCGAGCGTCATTATCGCCTCCAGTAGTGCGGAACGAGTTCAGAAAGCCGTTGAATCAATCGGCGGAGAAGCGCAGGGCCAAGCGGTTGACGTCTCGGACGAACGAGCCGTTGCAACCTTCTTTTCCAAGCTTGGCACTTTCGATCATTTGGTATTCACCGCGGGCGACAACCTGCATTTGCACGACCTTGCCGCTACGGATCTCCAACAGGCCAGACGCGCCTTTGAGCTGCGTTATTGGGCAGCACTCGCTTCGGTCAAATACGGAAGCTCCCATATTCGCAAGGAAGGCTCTATCGTACTCACAACCGGATTTTTGCACCGACTGCGTGCGTCCGGCGCTTACTGCGAGCTACTGGCCGCTTCTTGGCGGGTCAATGGAAGTAATTGAGGCGAAAGGTAAAAGCTGCAGGATCAGAAGTTTGTAAAGAATAGCCAAAGTGCTGGCATCAGATGGTGTGTCTGCCCACCACTTCCGCACGCTAGCAACTACTTTATTTCCAGTTGCTTTACTGCGAAAAACTTCGATCCGCGACACCCACTGTCTCGGGTTCTCTTCAGATTATCCGTCTGTACGCCCGACTCCCAGACTCTGCCCGAGGGCGAAAGTCCGGTATCCCGAATCGACTTTAATCTTACCATGGGGCCAGCTTTCCCAGAGACCTGGCGGCCCCGATCCGAGAACCCTGTGCTCAAGTTCTCCGGTCCAGATGGCTGGCTGAATAGTCGCGGATCCGCGTGCGCAGCCGTGAAGGGGCCTGAGTTCACAATCCAACTGCATCGCACGTCACAGCGTCGCATCCAGATTCTCCGAGTGAGTGGCCTGTAGGAGCGCTGCCTGTACAACCGCGGCCATCTTCGGTTCGCTGTTTGCGGCAAAGTGTGAGGAGGAATTCAGAAAGCTTAGAGGCGCCCGGTCAAGCAGCGGCAGCCGTAGAGCGGCTGCATCGTGTGCCTTCGAAAACGGGAATGAGTTTGATGCAGGTGTGCCAGCGTTCCCGTGGCTTGAGCCGGACTTCAAAATGCAATTTAGATTGACGATGAACGGCCGGGGAGTCCGAGTTTTCAATCCGCACAATCAGTCCACGATGAATCCTCGCGACGCCACGATTTCCTTGATGCGCGTATCGATGCGTTGCTCGGTAGTCGAATTCGAGTTCTGCGCGGCGCGCAGAGAGACGCCGCCACCGCCGCCTTAGTTTCCCCCGTTGTTTCTGTTTGAAGGTTTCGGCCTGGTCAGCGAAGTCGCCATCCAACTCGATCTCGAAGATGAAGCGGGTCGGGTGCTGGGTGAAGTTTGTGAAATCGACATCTTCGTGTACTCCCAGGCCCACTGTGCGCGATATCTTTAACTCGATGGTTTCCTCGGAAGCTGGCTCCATCTCGCCCGAACCCGTATCTTCTTTCCACCGAAGATCAGGGGGAGGAAGGATGTAATAGCCGAGCCAGGAATGCTGTTCCACGTTTGAGACCGCCACTGTCTACGGTGCTTTGTCTTCCACCCAGGCCTGTGTTGCCTCCTCCGCTCGCCTCGACCAGCACCAGGGTAGTGCTGTCCCACTGGAGCGTGCCATCCGATTCCGGAAAATCGGTCGGGACCTTATAGGTCGATACCTTGATTCGATCGATCTGCGCCTGTCTCTTAACGTGTGATGGCAGTCCTTTCCTAATGACTTCCGCGATGCAGTGAATACGGTATTGATTTCACGACATCGCATGCCCGAAGCTAACAAAGTAGAGATGAGTTTCGTGCTGAAAGGGGTGGCTTCGTAATCATCAACATCCGAAATGGTCTCTCTTCCCGACCGCTTGACACGCGGCAGCACACCAAGGGTCTCTCTGCATTTGGTACCAAAATATTTTCCCGCTCTCATGCACGACCCGCTTGGGAATCGCATCTCTAAACAGCAACCATTGCGCGAGGAGGAATGACGTGACTGCGGCAGATGTGCTCATCGAAACGCTGATCGATTGGGGAGTTGAGGTTATCTTTGGTTTGCCGGGCGACGGCATCAATGGTGTGATGGAGTCCCTCCGCAGCCACCAGGACAAGATTCGATTCGTGCAGGTGCGTCACGAGGAAGCGGCAGCTTTCATGGCCTGTGGCTATGCGAAATTCACGGGCAGGCTGGGTGTGTGCCTGGCTACCTCAGGTCCCGGTGGCATTCATCTTTTAAACGGACTTTATGACGCGAAGCTTGATAGCCAGCCGGTGCTGGCCATCACCGGCTTGCAGTTTCACGACCTCATCGGAACCTACACCCAGCAAGATGTTGCCCTGGACAAGCTGTTCATGGACGTTGCCGTTTTCAATGAACGCATCATGGGACCGACACACGTCGAAAACATTACCGACCTGGCTTGTCGAATTGCCATTGCCTATCGCGGGGTCTCCCACATTACATTTCCCGTGGATCTCCAGGAAAAGGAGCTGAAACAGCGCCAACGCTCGAAGCGCAATATTCCCCATCACACCTCGGATGTGTACGCGCGCAGCGCGAGGCTGCCAGATCGAGTTGAACTGGAGAAAGCGGCGGAAATCCTGAACCAGGGCAAGAAGGTCGCAATTCTGGCTGGTCGAGGTGCATTGGACGCAACTGATGAATTGGAACAAACCGCGGAGTTGCTGGGAGCGCCCATCGTGAAAGCGCTGCTTGGCAAAGCCGCTGTTCCAGACGACAGTCCCTACACCACGGGCGGCATCGGGCTGCTGGGCACAAAACCCTCACAGGAAGCAATGGAAGACTGCGACACGTTGTTCATGGTAGGCAGCTCTTTTCCCTACATCGAGTTCATGCCGAAGCCGGACCAGGCCCGAGGAGTCCAGATCGAACTCGATCCCAAACGTATTGGACTGCGGTTTCCAATTGAGGTTGGGCTGGTCGGCGACAGCCGCAATACTCTACGGGAGCTGATTCCGCTACTGAAACACAAGGAGGACCGAAGCTTCCTTCAGGCGGCACAAGCGGGAATGAAAGATTGGTGGAAGGTGATGGAGAAGCGCGCAACGCGTTCCGACAAGCCCATGAAGCCACAAGTGGTGGCATGGGAACTCGGCAAGCGTTTGCATGATGATGCGATCGTGAGCTGTGATAGCGGAACCATAGCGACGTGGTGGGCGCGACACATCCAGGCTCGTCGCGGCCAGATGCACACACTGTCCGGTAATCTCGCCACCATGGCACCTGGATTGCCCTATACGATTGCCGCCCAGGTCGCCTTTCCGAACCGCCAGTGTGTCGCATTCGTCGGGGATGGCGGCTTTTCGATGCTGATGGCGGAGTTCGCCACGGCTGTAAAGTATAAGCTTCCTATAAAGGTGGTCATCATCAAGAACAACACGCTCGGGCAGATCAAGTGGGAGCAAATGGTTTTTCTCGGCAATCCCGAATACGGTGTTGACCTGCATCCCATCGACTTCGCCGCGTACGCACAGGCCTGCGGAGGAGTTGGCTTCACTGTGGAAGATCCTGGAGAGTGCCCCCGCGCCGTAGACGAATTCTTAAATGCTCCCGGCCCGGCTGTGTTGCAAGCCGTGGTCGATCCATTCGAGCCTCCGATGCCGCCCAAGGTGAAAGCGGAGCAAGCGCTGCACTTTGCGGAGTCACTGGCTCGCGGCGAGCCAAATCGCAAGAAAATCGCTCTCACCACGATATCTGATGAGGTGCGGGAGCTGATTTAGAGATTGGATCTGTGAGATCGGAGCCCGCACTCGAGAGGAGATGTTGTCAGGCCGGAAACTGTCATGATCACTGGCGCATCCGCGGGTTTAGGGCGGGCTGCGGCACGTGAGTTCGGACGGCGAGGCGCCAAAGTTGGCTTGCTCGCTCGTGGTGTCGAAGGTCCGGAGGCCGCAAAACGCGAAATCGAATCCATGGGTGGAAGGGCGCTGGTCCTTACCGCCGACGTTGCGGATTCCGCCGCCGTTGAGCAAGCAGCTGCGATCCTCGAAGAGAAACTGGGGCCAATTGACATTTGGGTGAATAATGCGATGGCTTCCGTTTTTTCACCCGTCATGGAGATGACAGCGGAAGAATATAAGCGAGTCACGGAAGTTACCTATCTAGGTGTCGTATATGGGACGCTCGCGGCCCTGAAGCGAATGCTGCCGCGGAATCGGGGCACGATTGTTCAGGTGGGCTCAGCGCTGGCTTATCGAAGCATTCCGCTCCAATCCGCGTATTGCGCGGCCAAACATGCGATAGCGGGATTCACAGACTCGTTGCGTTGTGAGCTGATTCACGATCGAAGGAAGATTCACCTGACCATGGTGCGGGCGCTGAACACGCCACAGTTTGGTTGGGTGAAGAGCCGATTGAAGCACAAGGCGAAGCCTGTGCCTCCAATCTTTCAACCTGAGGTCGGTGCACGCGCGATCTACTGGGCAGCGCATCACGAGCGTCGGGAACTTTATGTTGGTTGGCCCACTGTGGAAGCGATCGTGGCCAATAAAGTCGCACCCGGAGCGCTCGATCACTACCTCGGACGAACTGGCTTTCGGTCCCAACAAACCTCCGAACCCGAAGATCCTCATCGGCCCGACAACCTGTAGAAACCAGTAGAGGGAGATCACGGCGCCCATGGACGCTTTGACGACTGCGCCCACGAAACAAGCTGGGAACAGCAAATAACTCACGAGAGTCTCTGGATCGGCGCTGGCTTCGCGGTAGTCGCCGCCGCAGGCTTACTTCTCGCCTTCAATCGGCATTCTGAAATACCAGGTTCGAAGCGCAGGGAATTCGAGCGATTTATTCGCCATGCAGCTTAGGTTACGAAGCGCAAAAACAAATAGGCCGATGCTTCCCATAGCGACCGATTCTTACGTCGCCGCAAATCACCAGGGTCCACCATTGCGGTGTCCAGCGAGTTCGAAGCCAGGAGCCTCGAGACTCGAGTGGCGATGCCCACAGATCAATAATCGAAGATCGGATTCTGGAAAGCGAAATCAAGTCAAATGGATTGTGGGCAATTCTTCCCAAAGTCGTCGTGCTCTTTCCTGTTCTCAGAGAAGCTGTTAGGATATTTCTGTGCCAAAAGCTCGTTCAAATGTTGTCGGTGGTTAGGTCCAAGGTGGTGACAACCTGGATCGTGTGGAACAGACCGCGCAAGCTATTTTGCATATCGCAAAAGTGCAGGGTGGACCCAAATTTGTAGCCGGTTCCGCCAGAAATCGCGCTCTTTTAGGCAACCAACGTAACCCTGCGTAATTTATGCAAAAGGTGCAAAGCCGCATAAACAGAGGCGACTGCGTATCTGGTTGATTTGGCGAGTGGGGACGTAGTTCAGTTGGTTAGAACGCTGCCCTGTCACGGCAGAGGCCGCGGGTTCGAGTCCCGTCGTCCCCGCCATTCAAAATCACAGACTCACCGGAAGCCCTCTATTGTTCCCGTGGGCACCAAATAGGACAACGGCCTTCTGCGCACAACGCTTCTTTGTCGAGACCGCCTGCGACGGGTATCGAGTGTCACTCCGATTGTCGAGTAACGCAGCAATTCCTGCATGATCCGAGACAAAACGCTGAAGGGTCCCCAGAATATTTCGTGCCCACCCCGCATCCCGAGCGTCGCAAACCGTGGACCCGAAGGGTCGGAGTCCTCGCGAAATTCGAATTTGGCATCGATTGCTTCCAATTGCCGACCATCCGTTCGTGAAGCCGCACCCACGCATAAGCGAATTGCGATCTTTTAGCGACCACTGCTACCGTCCGGTCTCGCTACCACCTGATCCAGCGAGATTCCATTTGCTTCCGCAAGGCCATTAGTAGGAGAATATCGAGCGCTTCGGCCCTTCGTCGGAAGCGGCTACCTCTTTGACACAGCCGCTTGAGGGGACAACATGGACGTCTCGTCTCACGATGTCCTTCTCGTAGGTGGTGGGGGCGCAGGACTGCGTGCCGCCATCGCTGCTGCCGAGGTCAATCCCCAGCTCAGTATTGCCGTAGTTTCCAAGGTTTATCCCATGCGCAGCCATACGGTTTCTGCCGAAGGCGGCGCCGCCGGCGTAATCAAGGAGGACGACAGCCTCGACGAGCACGCCTACGACTCCATCTCGGGAGGCGACTGGCTATGCGATCAGGATGCGGTTGAAACATTCGTTAAGGAAGCCCCGCAGGAGTTATTGCAGCTGGAACGGTGGGGTTGCCCGTGGAGCCGCGAACCAAACGGCCATATTGCGGTCCGCGCCTTTGGCGGAATGAAGAAGCGGCGAACCTGGTTTGCCGCTGACAAAACCGGCTTCCACATGCTGCACACCCTGTTTCAGACCAGCTTGCGATTCGATCCCATCACCCGCTATGACGAATGGTTTGTCACCAAGTTGTTGGTGGACGAGGGCCGGGTTCAGGGCGTCGTAGCCATCGAGTTGATGTCTGGAAGAATCCAGGCGATTACCGCGAAGGCGGTCATCCTTTGCACGGGCGGTTGTGGCCGGATCTTTCCCTTTACCACCAACGCGAACATTAAGAATGGCGACGGAATGGCTTTGGCATACCGAGCTGGGGCGCCACTGAAGGACATGGAGTTCGTGCAGTACCATCCCACCGGACTTCCGTTCACCGGGATCCTGATCACAGAGGCAGCACGGTCCGAGGGCGGCTACATGCTGAATAAGGACGGCTACCGCTATCTGCAGGACTACAACCTCGGAAAGCCACAGCCCAAGCCGGTATTGCGTTCCATGGAACTGGGACCACGGGATCGTCTGTCCCAGGCTTTTGTAAGCGAAGACCAAAAGGGGCGAACCATACAGACACCCTACGGTTCGATCGTCCACCTCGATCTGCGCCACCTCGGCGAGAAGGTCATCAACACCAAGCTTCCCTTCGTCCGCGAACTCTGCATGAAGTACCAGAACATTGATCCGGTCAAAGAGCTGATTCCGGTGCGGCCGGTAGTGCACTACATGATGGGTGGCGTAAGCACAGACATTGACGGGGCCACGCCTCTAGCCGGTTTGTATGCCGCGGGCGAAGTGGCATGCGTGAGCATCAACGGGGCGAATCGCCTGGGCTCCAATTCGTTGCCTGAATGTCTCGTCTTTGGAGCACGCGCCGGAAAAGCTGCAGCCCTTTTTGCGGCCCAGCAGAAGGTGCCCAATGGTAGCGTTTTGGCGCAAGCCACAGACGAACGGAAGAGATTGGAGTCACAATTCCTTTTCAAAACCGGTGGGAGGGAACGTATCTCAACCATCCGCGAGGGAATGCAGACAACAGTCGAGAAGTGTGCGGGAATCTATCGGGACGGAGCATCACTGGCGGAGGGAGCTGACACACTTCGGCAACTACAGGAGCGATTCGCAGACATCAATCTGGATGACCACAATCGCACCTTCAACACCGAGTTGGAGGCAGCTTTGGAACTCGGCTTCATGCTGGACGTGGCGGAATCCATAGTGCAGTGTGCCCTGCATCGGACTGAATCACGCGGCGCACATCAACGCACCGACTTCCCCGCACGGGACGACAAGAGATTCTTGGCCCACTCGATTGTGCATCGTAATCCGGATGGTTCGTCGCGAGTCGAACTTTTGCCGGTGAAGATTACGCGCTGGGCGCCAGGAGAGCGGGTCTACGGCGAGTTATCGCAAACGAATGAGCCACCGCAGGCAGTATTGACAAGGAAAGCCGGGTGATCATGGCTGACAAGATCATTCTCGAGGTGGCACGTTACTCCCCGGAGCAGGACACCAAGCCATGCTTCGCGACGTACGAGGTCCCCGTTCACAAGGAATGGGTCGTGCTCGATGCTCTCAATTACATTAAGGATAAGGTAGACGGTTCGCTCACCTACCGATGGTCCTGCCGCATGGGCATCTGCGGCAGTTGCGGCATGATGGTCAATGGCGAACCAAAGTTGACCTGCGCTACGTTCTTATCGTCGTACGCCCACAACGGAAACAAGATTCGAGTCGAACCATTGCGCTATTTCCCCGTGGTACGTGACCTGGTCACGGAGTTGAGCGATTTCCTCGTCAAATTGAAAAAAGTGAAGCCGTGGCTCATTCGCAAAGACACAGTACCGCTCTCGCAAGGTGAATTCCTGCAGACTCCTGAGCAACTGGACTACTACAAGCAATTCAGCATGTGCATCAATTGCACACTATGCTACTCGGCCTGCCCTGTAGTCGGGCTGGACCCCAAATTTGTCGGCCCGGCTGCGATCGCTCTGGCCCAACGCTACAACCTGGACTCGCGCGATCAGGGTGCCGTGGAGCGGATTGCGGTGCTGGCACACCCCGAAGGGATCTGGGGCTGCACCTTTGTAGGAGAATGCACGAAAGTCTGTCCCAAGCATGTCGACCCTGCAGGAGCAATTCAGCAGTACAAGCTAAACGCGGTACTCGACTGGCTAACTTCTTTTCTCATGCCGAGAGGTCACAACAGTCAGGATGTAAAGCCATGAGGCAGGAAATAGTTAAGGCAGCGCCGGCATATACGGAATTTCATCCCCGATGGTATCGGGCGCCTGTGTCCGTCTATTGGTGGCTGGGACAATGGCGCTATCTGAAGTTTATTCTTCGCGAGCTGAGCAGCTTATTTGTAGCAAGCTTTGTAGTGATCACACTGTTACAAGTGCGAGCATTGCGGAACGGACCCGAGGCGTATTCCCGATTCCAGCATTGGCTGCAGTCGCCATGGATGATTGCACTCAACCTGGTCAGTTTCTTGTTTGTCGTCTTCCATACCATCACCTGGTTCAACCTGGCGCCGCGAGCCATGCCCATATGGGTGCGTGGGAAGCGGCTTCCCGAGTTTCTTGTCGCCGCGCCCAATTACGCTATCTGGCTGGTGGCGTCGGTTGTGATCGCGTGGTTCGTGTTGAGGTAAGCATGGCAAGACAGTCCGATGAGGCTTTCTTCTGGATGTTATTCAGCGCTGGCGGAGTGATCGCGGCGATTCTGATCCCTGTGCATCTTTTTCTGTTCGGGCTAGCATTTCCACTGGGCTGGCTACCGGCACCCGACTACGAACGGCTGATGTCATTGGTTCATATGCCGCTGGTCCGGGTCTATTTGTTCGTGTTTTGCTCGTTGCCACTTTTCCATTGGGCACATCGTTTTCGCTACACACTCTATGACGGACTCAAGGTGAAACACTTGAATGAAGTAATCTTTGCGCTCTGCTATGGCGGCGCCGTGGCCGGAACAGTGCTGGCAGCATATCTGACATGGACAATTGCGTGATGAACGGAAGAACAAAGAAAAAACGCATCTCTTCGTTTGTTTAGGACTAGCGACTTGCAGATTTGGAGGCAACCCATGGAACTCAAACTGAAGATGATTTCGAAGGATGGTGTTGAGGAGGCGCTTTCCAAGGTGACACTCTATCGTTACCTGAACGAACCGGAAGAGGCGGAATCGATCTGTCACGACATCCTGGCAACGGATCCTGAAAACCAGATGGCCCTGCGCATGCTTGGCCTGACGATTACCGACCAGTTTTGTGGCCAGTCGTCGGACCGCTACGCCGATGCAGGGACCGCATTTCAACGCTTGAACGATCCATACGAGCGGCTGTACTACGCGGGCCTCCTTTGTGAGCGACGTGCCAAGGCCCAGATGCGGGCAGGCCGTCCCCCACAGATGCTGGTGAGTCTTTTCAAAGAAGCGATGCAGTATTTCGAAGAGGCGGAAACTCTTCATCCGACTGGGAACGACGACGCAGTACTCCGCTGGAATCGATGCATACGCCTGCTCGAAAAACTTCCTCAGTTCGAGTCAGAGGAACACCACACGACCCTAGAAGATGCCGATACTGCTCCGGTCGGGATCAGTCGTGGCACCGTCCGGAAGGCTGGATGATCAGAAGCACAATCTTTTCTTTCGTCAACTATTGATCCAAGAACATCTGCTTCTGGCGGACTGAAAAACCTCAGGCCTGAATCGCGAACATACCGGACCGGATGCTGTGTGGTTCTCGGCGGGGCCGCCGTCGTAGGTCGGGTTCTTCTTCGGGTGGACGCAAGCTGCGGGGCAGGCATCTACGCAGGCGGCGTCTTTGGCCCCATGCAGGGTTCGGCAATCACATAGGCCGTAGCCATCTCCCTTATCATCATCTAACGGTACGTTCGAGAGAACATTCAAGCACTGCTCGCGGTAAACTCGTGCGCATGGCGCCGACAATTGAAAAACTTTCCGCGGTCACTTTCCGCGTTGCGAACATGACAGAATCGGTGCGGTTTTACCGGGATGTTTTGGGCATGAAACTTCTCTACGGTGGAGAGGGCACAAATTTCTCTTCGCTTCGGTCTGAGAATCCACAATCTGCGATCCTCAATCTGGAACAGGGTAAGCCGATGACTCGATGGGGTCGGCTGATCTTTCACGTTACGGATGTGGACGCACTGTGGACTCATCTGAAACAGAGGGGGTTTAATCCGGAAACTCCACGTGACGCCTCCTGGGGAGAACGCTTCTTCCACATGCCCGATCCGGACGGCCACGAGCTATCTTTTGCGCGCCCGCTATCATGAGTTGCGGAGAGCTGCGTCTGGGACAAGTATGCCGATGACTGCGGAAGTGGAGCACGTAGGCGGAGCTTTCGAGAAATAGCGGGCACAAATGCTGGAGGCTTCTGCGACGGAGCTTGTTCTCAGTTCGTTGCCCGCCTTCGTGCCACTGGAGGCAGGCTAGGCGCAAGCGACCTTATCTCAATGGCACCTTCTACAGGACCCTTGGGCACGGGGCGTATACCGTAAACTTCTTCGACGGTGGCGCGCAAGATCTCGGCGACGCTCCACGCTTGGGCAATGCACCCAACAGGTCTGTGCGGGTAGTCTCCATCGAATATTTCCGAGATGTGGCCAAGCCCTGCATCGGCCAAATGATCCTTTAGCGGAGACAACCAGGTCTCCGCCTGCTGCCGTGCTGCTTGACTGCCCCCGTTCACTTTGATGAATGCGGTAATGAACGGACCCATCAACCAGGGCCACACGGTTCCTTGGTGGTAGGCGCCGTCGCGACTGTGGGGATCTCCGGTATAGCGGCCACGATATTGAGGATCGTTGGGGGCCAAAGTCCGCAGGCCATACGGCGTGAGGAGATGTTGTTGCACGACGTCGACCACAAGCTTGGCACGCTCCGGACGTAACATCGTGTAAGGCAGGCTCACGGCGAAGATCTGGTTGGGACGGATGCTGGCGTCAGGCACGCCGGTATTCACAACATCATAAAGATAGCCGCCCTTGTCGTTCCAAAGCATGCGATTGAAACTCCATCTGACCAGCGTGGCCAATCCGTTGTACCGTTTGCGCCCGTTTTCATCGCCCAACCGTTGTGCTAAGTCCTCCATGATGCAAAGCGCGTTATACCAGAGCGCCTGAATCTCCACTGCGTTCCCACGCCTCGGAGTAACAACCCAATCGCCGACCTTGGCATCCATCCACGTCAACTGCACTCCCGGCTCGCCGGAGTACAGCAGGCAACTGGCGTCGACCTTAATGCCAAATCGAGTGCCCCGCAGGTGCCAATTGATAATGTCAGTGAGTACGCCATAGAGACTACCGACAAACTGGAGGTCACCGGTGTAGGAAAGGTAAGACCGAAGCGCTTCAAAGAACCATAGGGTCGCGTCGACCGTGTTGTATTCCGGTGTCTCTCCAACATCCGGAAAGACATTCGGCAGCATGCCGCGATCCACGTGATGGGCGAAGGTCTCCAGAATACTGCGGGCGACCTCGAAGCGGCGGTTGGGGAGAGTCAAACCGGGCAGAGCAATCATCGTATCGCGGCCCCAGTCGCTGAACCATGGATAACCCGCGATCACGGTCTTCTTGTCACCTCGGGAAACGATGTAATTGCTGGCGGCCTTACTCAGATCCTTTACAAAGCTGTCCTCCACCGGAGAACTCATGCCGATCTGCCGCCGCCTGGATAGTTCGTTTTGCTTGTATAGGGCCGCTCTTGCGATGTCTCGCCGCTCGGTCGAGGCGATAACTGTGGCCCTCTTGAGCGTCCCAAGATCGAAATGCAAAACGCAGGGATTGAAAAGGTCTTCCGTATGATCGAGTCCGCGCTCGCGCTCCGCCTCATAGTTGAAGTTTCGATACCAATTCGCGGTGGTCTCCACAGTCGCGGCGTCTTGTGACAGGTGCAGAGTGGGCAGCCCCTGATAAGGAGAAATACTAGCCAGGCCGGGTTGCGCACTGACGGTGCCGTCGATCGCGCGATTTTCATGAGTCAGGCTGTGATAATCGCGGAAAGCGAGCAGAGGGCGAAGCTCAAGGAGGACTGCACGGGCTTCGCCAGCGCTCTGCATTTCATACTGCACGACTGTCGTGTTCTCGCCCTGAACCATGAAAACGGTCTTCTCGATCTGAACACCCTGAACTTCAAACGTGAAGATTGGGAATGGCTCGAGGCGGAACTGTTTGAGATATTGGAACCCTTTGGGATGCACAACTCCCTGATACTGATTCGAGCACAAGTCAAACGCCCGGCCATCGATGAGGACAGTTTCTTCCAACTTGGAAAGAAGCACCAGGCGTCCAACCGGAGGCTTCGTGGCGGCGACGAGAAGACCGTGATAGCGGCGGGTATTGATTCCGGGCAGGGTGGAAGAAGCGAAGCCCCCGAGTCCGTTGGTCTCAAGCCATTCGCGGCGGCAAGCCGCCTCCAGATTGCCGCACAGGTCTTGTCCGAAACGGATCATGGTGCACGCTCTCTAAAATCGGGCTCCAGCCGAGTAAGCCGCAGATCAGAATGTGTATGAAACGCCGATCAATGGAACTACCTTCGCCCGCAAGCCGCCGTCATCGAGCTTAATCTGAACGTTACCGGTCACCAACCAATTGCCAAACGGGCTGTACTTAGCGCCGAGCGCAAGGTCGTCGGTGTTGAATGAACGGTGAATGGGAATCGTGTTCAGTATCTCGGGATGGGCGACGAGGTTCACGTCCTCCCAAGCACCCAACTTCACTCCTGGAGCATCGTAGAAACGTTGGCCCAGAAGGTCCACAGCGAGAGTTAGCTTCTTCGTAACACCAGCGTCGACCCCACCCGAATAAAAAAGCTGGTCGGGAAGACGGCCTTTTGTTCCCGTGACCGGGTCTCCGGCCAGAATCGAGCTGCCGTTGAACTCGTACCCGATGTTGGCATGAGGCGATAAGCGAGAGTGATAGGAAGCCGAGAGGAAAGGTTTGACGCCGGCGGCGCCGGTGCCCACGAAGTTCTTTTCGTCTCCCGTCGGAACGCGCACGTCCGCACCCAGAGCCACCGCGGTTCGCTCGTGCTTGAAGATCGTACCCTTGGCACGAAAAACAACGTCACCAATCCCACTTGCACTCTTGGCATTAGAAAATGCGGCGGTCAGGCTAGTAGCGGGGTTGTTTTGATCAAAGTAGTGGAAATAGCCTGAACAAGTGTGGCTCGGAGCGCAGCCCTCCATGGGCCCCGTGCTCGGATAGAGATTGCCAGGGAGCGTGTTGGGATTCGCAATGTATGCGGCTAACAGAGCCGGTCCCTGCACGATTGGGTCAGGGCCCCGCACAATGGTCGCTTGCGATGATATTCCCATGCGGACATTCAGGATGGGAATCGCGACTGATACATCAATACGATTCGTCAAACCGTACGTTGCGTAGAACGTGAACTGATGTACCTTCAGATCGATGCGGTTCGTGGTGCTAATGTATTCAAGTTCAACTCCAGGGTTTCCAAGCGACGGTGGATCTACCGCTGGATTGCGGTGGGTGCCGTCCGGATTAACAGTGTCACCGTGGTTGTACACAGCCGGCAGATGCTTAAGATCGATTCCGTCCAGCGTGCTGAACGGAAAATACTGATAGGTGCCGGCAACGAAGATGCGATGCCGCCCAATCGTCTCAGCGCGCTCCCCCAGAATCGGTCCGTAGCTCTCCGTTGTGCGCTTCATGACGCCGTTTTCGAACACAAAGGTAATACCGGAAGTTGGTGAAGCGAGTCGCAGAGACGCCAACTCAGTGCCAACCGAGGAACTCAGGGCTGCGGAATCCTTCTGAAAGTCACTATCGAAGTGCGCACGATGTGCTTGGTTGGGCAAGTTCACTCCGCCCGTGGTGCTGTACAGCTGCGGAATAACGCAGATGAGGTTGTTGTTGGCGGTCGAGCAAAGGTTTTGAGCAAGTACCGGGCCAGAACCGATGAAAACGAGCAGTAACGCTACGACGAATGTGGCTCTCAACATGGCGCGTCTGTCTCCTTGCCAGGTCTTCAGTTCCCTGAGACGGAACTGATTTCCCAGCTACCAGGTGTACCCGGGGCAGGCTTCAACTTCAGTGTCAGTGTGCCGGACCGCCTTTGCTGTTGTCCCTCAAGAACAAAGGTTGTGACCA
>QIAH01000133.1:0-2364 GCA_003225465.1 Acidobacteriota bacterium
TCACTCGCATCAATTCCTTCCAGGACAATATTGCGCAGGGGCGTCCGAACCAGTGGCGCTGCCGCGCAGGCGCTCGTTATCTCTACATCTGTGAGGACGGGCTGGTGCATTACTGCTCGCAGCAGCGAGGCTATCCCGCGGTGCCTCTGGAGAAGTACACGGTGGCCGATATCCGGCGGGAGTTTCTGACGGAAAAATCCTGCGCGCCGCATTGCACGGTCTCGTGCGTGCACCAGGTATCGATTTTCGATTCATGGCGCGCGCCCCAGCAGGCGACACCCTCGGGATCAGGCGCGGGTGGCCTAGTTCAGATTGAGTAGGCGCAATCGAGTAATTTTGTAATCGAGTAATTTGTAATTTAAAGGCGATGCACACGTAGGCCCAGACGCCCTCGTCTGGGCGGCCGGGCGCCAGCCCGGCTGCTGCTTGCTTCGAGACGGTCCGCTTCCCGGCTGAATTTACATTACTTCTTCGGCTGCGCTGTAGGCGGTAGCAGTCCGTTCAGGCGCAGGTAGGTCGAGGCGGCGGAGTAGTGGTCGGCCCAATCGTTGGTCAGGGCAATGAGCGACCACGCGCGGGGAACTTCGCGTCCGCCGTAAGCCTGAATGGGATCGCCGAGTTTGCTGTCATCGACTTTCTCCAGGCTGCTGGTGCAGAAATCAAAGGAAGCTTTCAGCGCGGTGACGAGCGCGTCCTTGTCGGTTTCCTTGGGAGCTTCCTGCTTGGGGCGGGCGATGTCGCTGGCTTTCGAGCAGAGATAGTAATTGGACTCGATCATGTGCGCGACCAGATGGCCGAAGGTCATCTGCGGCTCGGTAGGCTTGAAGGAAAATTTGTCGGCCGGCATTTCTTCGACCGCTGCCTGCAGGTTCTTCGCTTGTCGCGGCAAGATTTCCTTGACTACCGTCGTGACCGGATTCTTTTTCTGTGCGAACGCCGCGGATGCGAGAGCGCAGAAAGCAAGCACGAAAACAGCGTAGCGTTTCATGATGGCGCCTCCAGAGAAATTGGCCCAGTAAGCATACCCTGTCCGGAGCGAAACGTGCCAGCAGGCGCGGATTTCGGATTGCAGAATTAAGATTTTGGATTTCTCTGCTCCGGCGCCGAATAGGCGGAGGAATCTTTCTCAATAGATTTCAGATCGTGCCGCCATCCCTTCACTTCGCGACCGCTCTCAGACAACGATTTCGGGCGTCGCCTCCAGCAGACTTCTTGTGTAGGGATGTTGTGGCTGTTCGGTGATCTGCGCCGTCGATCCCGTTTCCACGATGTGTCCGTGGTACATCACAGCAATGCGACTCGCGAGATAGCGCACGACCGGCATGGAATGCGAGATGAAGAGATAGGTCAACTGGAATTCGCGTTGCAGTTGGGCGAGCAGGTTGACGATTTGCGCCCCCACACTAACGTCGAGCGCGGAGACAGGCTCGTCGGCCACGATGAACTTGGGACGAAGGGCCAGGGCCCGGGCAATGCCGATGCGCTGGCGCTGGCCTCCGCTGAATTCGTGCGGGAAGCGGCTTCCGGCGGACTCATCCATGCCGACGGCTCGCAGAAGTTGCGCTACCCGCTCGCGCCGGGAATTGGCGCTGATGCGCTCATGAATGATTAACGGCTCGGCAATAATGTCGTCGACGCGGAGCCTCGGGTCGAGCGAGCCGAAGGGATCCTGAAAAATAATCTGCATGTCGCGCCGCAGGCGGCGCATTTCGCGGTGACTGGCCGCCATCAGATCGTGACCATCGAATCGGATCTTGCCCGAACTGGGCTCGGTGAGCAGCAGGATCAGGCGGCCCAGGGTGCTCTTGCCCGAGCCCGATTCGCCCACCAGCCCGAGGGTCTCTCCGGCATCAATAGTTAGCGAGACGTCATCGACCGCGCGTACTTCGCCATGGGCGGCGCCGCCGAAGATCGATTCGCCCAGCGGGTAGACCTTGGTCAAGTTGTGGACTTCAACGAGAGGCATGGAATTGAGTAATTTGGGAATTTAGCAATTGAATAATTGAATTCCTCCCCCAACCCTTGTCATTCCGAGCGCAGCGAGGAATCTGCTCGTGCACGGCGGCGTGCAGAAAGAGATTCCTCGCTGCGCTCGGAATGACAAGTCCGTGTCTTCAACTTACAAATTAACCGATTACCAAATTACCAAATTGCCAAATTACCAAATGCCCTTGCTCACCAGGCGATCATCGGCACGGCCAGCAGGGCGGCCAGCAATCCGACAAACTTCCAGCGCGAGAAGTGCTCGTCCAGAAAGAAGCGGGCGAGCAGGACTGTGATCGCAGGATACAGCGAGCTGATCAGGACGGCGGTGTCGAGGCGCCCAGTTTGACTGGAGTGGATGAAGAAGGCGCTGCCGCTGAT
>QIAH01000133.1:2395-7643 GCA_003225465.1 Acidobacteriota bacterium
CAATGCCCCAGAGGACACCGGTGCGGTCCATCGGGCGGAATTGCCGGGTCGCGAGCACGATGGCCCCGGTTGTTAAGAACGAAACGAACCGCGAAAGGCCGGCGATCCAGAACACGGAGCCGTCGCCAGCTTCCTTGATACAGAGGAAATATCCAGCGAAACAGAAGCCCGCGAAAAACGCCGTGCCGAGACCGTGCGGGCGGCCCTCCGGGCCTTCCGAGCGTGAGATCAGCCAGATCCCAATGCAGGCGGACAGAAATCCGAGAATGCGGAGAGGGGTGGGCAGGCCCTCCGTAAAAATTCCGAATGCAGTAGGAATAGCGGCTCCCAGGACTGCCGAGATGGGGGCAGTGAGGCCCATGTTCCCCTGCGACAGCGCCCGATAGAAAACGGCGAGTGCGACTCCGCCGAACAGGCCGGCGGCTATGGCCCAGACGAGATCGTGTCGTGCGGGAAATGGTGAACGAGAGAGCAGCGCCAGCAGCACCATCAAGGTCGTGCCGCTCACATGAGCCCACCGACAAAATCACTCACGCCCCATGCGACGGTTGCGGCCAGGGCAGAGCCAGCGGGCGCGAGTTGGGGCATGACGGCCATCGAATGGGAACAGTGAGATTAGCATGGCGGCAGTTGCGGGCCGGAGTTCCGCAGCGAAGGCGAGGGGTGAGTCGACGATTCAGAAGTTTCCGGGACAAAAAATCCTAAACCGCAGAGATCGCGGGGAAAAGCCGCAGAGGACGCGAGAATGACCACAGTCGCATCTCTGGATTCGTTTTCAGATTGAAAGGCGGGCGAGGACGCCCGCCCCTCCACTTGAACTAAGCCGTCTTGCGGTTTCGGGTTGTCGCTCTGCTCTCCCCTTCGGCTCCCTTGCCGTGGGATGATTCGAAGTTCTCCACGCCTTGCGCGAGCGCGGGCGACTCCACGATCTCCCAGTCGCCGCCCTGGTTCCAGGGACCGCGAGCGTTCTGTTCTCCCTGATCTCCAACTCCGGTGGAGTCGTCGAAATATTGGTTCACGAGGCCCGGCGTCGGAGGAATCTTCCCGATGGAGAATGGGTTCTTGCCAAGGCTTTCGAGCGCCAGCGTGAAAGCCTTCATGTGAGTGATCTCGCGCGTCATCAGAAACTGGAGCGCATCTTTTGAACCGGGATCATCGCAGTGGTTGAGGAGGCGCTCGTAGACAATTTTGGCGCGCGCCTCGGCGGCGATGTTGCTGCGCAGATCCACGTCCAACTCTCCTGTAATTTTCAGATAGTCGGCCGTCCAGGCGTCGCCCATGGAATTGAACAGGCTGACGCCGCCTCCGCCCGCGATTGCGATCAGCGGATCATCGGCCGCAGCATTCCCATTCCTATGCTTCAACGGCCTGAGGTGCATGCGGGCCAGCGTGCCAACCACCTCCAGGTGGCTGAGCTCTTCCGTCCCAATATCCATCAGCAGGTCTTTGCGATCAGGATCTTCACAATTGAGACCCTGTACGGAGTACTGCATGGCGGCGGCGAGTTCGCCGTTGGCTCCGCCGAATTGTTCCAAAAGCATATTGCCGAACCTGGGGTCCGGCGTTCCGACATTGACGGTGTACATGAGCTTTTTGATGTGGTGATACATGGCAATCCTTTCCTCAGTGTGCGGGTTGTTGGGTGGCTCAACTTAAGGAGTAGACCAATAGGTTCTGTCCACAGGGGACGCTTCGCAATCGGGCAACTGCTCTAGTTGCCGCAAGAAGGTGGGTGGAAGAACCGAAAGAACCTAGAATTCACAGAGTTGCGGGCAGGGCCCGTGCTAGAATTTCCACAGATTTTTTTCGCGAGACCCAGGTTTGATCGAGCTAGCACCTTCCATATTATCGGCGGATTTCGCCCATCTGGCGGACCACGTCCAGCGCGCTACCGAGGGCGGCGCGACGCTGATCCACGTCGACATCATGGATGGGCATTTTGTTCCCAACCTGACCATCGGGCCGCCGGTCGTGAAGTCCTTACGCAAGGTCACGAAGCTGCCGCTCGATTGCCACCTGATGGTCGAGAACGCTGATGAGTTCATCCCCGCTTTCGTTGAGGCGGGTGCGAATTGGGTCTCGGTGCACCAGGAAGCGTGCGTGCATCTGGACCGTACGCTGCACCACATTCGCGAGCATGGGGCGCTGGCGGGCGTGGTGATCAATCCTGCAACTCCGGTCGAGATGCTCTCGGAAGTGCTTGATCTGGTTGATTATGTGCTGGTGATGTCTGTAAATCCTGGTTTTGGGGGCCAGAAATTTCTACCCAATTCCTTACACAAGATGCGGCGTTTGGCCGAGATCCGGACGCGTCGCGGGTTAAATTTCCGCATCGAAGTGGATGGCGGCGTGGCGCTCGACACCGTGGCCGAGGTGGTTCGGGCGGGAGCAGAAATTCTGGTGGCAGGCAACGCCGTGTTCGGTAGTGGTGATCCAAAGACAAATGCCGAGAAGTTGTTGAAGGCGGCCATCGAAGCCACACTGCTGAAGGTCTGAAATGCATGCGTAGGGGCAGACGCCCTCGTCTGCCCAGCCGGGCGCAGCCCGGCAGCTTGATTCCCGAGGTTCTTATGTCACGTCGTATTTCGGCTTTAATTCTTCTGGGTGCGCTGCTCTTCTGCGCGGCCTGCACGAACAAGAAGGTCAACAACCCTCTCGCGAACGTTGGTTCGAAGCAGCCCGACAAAGTCCTGTTCGACCGTGCCATGGATGCCATGAAGCACAACCGCTTCGACGTGGCCCGCATGACGCTCCAAACCCTGATTAATACCTATCCGGATTCGGAGTTCATCGCGCGCGCGAAACTCGCGGTGGGCGACTCGTGGTACGCCGAAGGCGGCACCGCCGCGCTGGCGCAGGCCGAGATCGAGTACAAGGACTTCGAGACCTTCTTCCCCAACATGCCCGAGGCCGCCGAGGCGCAACTGAAGATCGCCAACATCCACTATCAGGAAATGGAGAAGCCGGACCGCGATTACACCCATGCCAAGCGTGCCGAGGACGAATATCGCGCGCTCATTCTGCAGTATCCCGATTCGAAGTTGGTGCCGGAAGCCAAGCAGCGCCTCATGGAAGTACAGGAAGTGCTGGGAGAACGTGAATTTGAGATTGGACGCTTTTACTTCCTGAGGCAATCCTATCCCGCGGCAATCGCGCGGCTAGCTTCTTTGGTGGAGCGCTATCCCCTCTACAGCGGGGCGGATGAAGCGCTGTATACCCTCGGGCAATCCTACGAAGGCGAAGTCACAATCTTGCGCTCCAAGCCGTTCAATGAAACCCAGAAGGCTCAAGCGATCGAGGCCTACACCCGCCGAGCCGCCGATGCATACTCAAAGATTCTCACGCGCTATCCCGTCATGAATCGGGCAGAAGATGCCAAGAAGCGTCTGGAAGCATTGCATCGTCCGGTTCCGACACCCACGCAGGCAGCGATCGCGCAGAACAAGGCGGAGGAGGACAGCCGGCACACCACAGGCATGGTCACGCATGTAATCCGCGGGTTCCAGAAGCATCCGGACGTCGCGCGGGCTAGCAAGGTCGGCGAGCCGCCGCTGGTGGATCCCAAGGGAATGAGCGCGACGGATGTTCCGAAGATTGCTGCACAGGCAATGATGAATCCAGGTGCCGGTGGAGGCGAGAAGTCCATCTCCATCGAGATTCCGAAGGAGGGAAGCGCGCCGCCTCCTCCGAACGCGCCAGCCCCGCGGTCCGACAGCGCGCCTGCTGCGGTCAACGAGGCCGGTGGAGCGCCGCCGCCTGCTGCGCCCCCTTCCGATTCGAACGAACTTAAGCCGAATGTCCCGCCCGATGCGAACGAGCTGAAAGTAGACACCGCGAATGAGAGCGGGCAAGCAGTTCCGCCACCCGCGCAGGTGAACGAAATCCAGAGCGGCAGCGCTGCCCAGGCTTCCGATGGGAGTTCCAGTTCGTCTACCACCACCTCGGGAAAGGGCTCGACCAGCAAAAAGAAGAAGAAAAAGGGTCTGGGAAAGCTCAACCCGTTCTAGTTTGAGTACGGGCTGGCTCGACGCCGGCCCGCGTCTTCCTGGGAAGGCTCGCGTTTTCCTTTGTTTAGAGAGGCTTCGCGCCATTCTCAATCAGCCATGACCGCTAGTAACCTCTCGTAACCCGCCTCAACATTGACTTGCACGGGGGCACAGGTTAATTTCGCGGTATCTCCCCCTACACCAAAGGACGCCCTTGGCCCGCAAGATACTGCTCGCTGATGACAGTGTGACCGCGCAAAACATGGGGCGAAAGATCCTCACGGATGCGGGTTACGAAGTGGTTACCGTCAACAACGGGTCAGCTGCGCTTAAGAAGATCATCGAACACAAGCCCGACTTGATCGTCCTGGATGTGTATATGCCCGGGTACAGCGGGCTCGAGGTGTGTCAGCGCATCAAGGAGAATCGCGAGACGGCGCGCATCCCAGTGCTTCTGACCGTCGGCAAACTTGAGCCGTTTAAGCCCGAGGAGGCGCGACGCGCCCGGGCCGATGCTTTTGTGGTAAAGCCCTTCGAGGCGAGTGAACTGCTGGCGGCTTTGACCAAGCTCGAAGACAAAGTCATTCCCCAGCCGGAGCCGTATAAGCAAGGACGTTTTGCCAAAGCGGTGGCCTCGTTCGATCGCGATACCGAGCCTGCGAAACTTGCGGATCCCGATGAAGGATGGAAGGCGCGCCTGCGGATTCCCACCCGGCCACCGAAATCCCGCGACGCGGAACCGGACCCCGATTACGCAGTCACACAAGGGAAAGGTTTCCGCGACTTCGTGGAACCGCCCGCCAAAAAGAACCAGCCAAAACCAAGCGCCCCAACCAGGGTCGAACCCCCATTGCCGGCTGGCATTCCTCACGACATCACTCCCGAGGAAATTGCGGCGATCACCGCCGCCGCGGCCCAGCTGAGCGGCGCAGCACCGGCTTTCAAGACCGTTGCTGATGAAGTTGCGGCGAAAGAAGCAGTCACAGAAGCAAAGGCCGAAGCGACCGAAGCCAATCCTGAGGAGGCTTCGGCGGAAGAGAATGCTCCGGTCACATTTGCGAGTTCGCCCGAGGTTTCGGAAGCCGAGCCGGATGCAGTTGCAAGCCAGATCCCTGGCGAAGAGGCACCCGCTCCTGAGCGGGTGGAGACTGCCACTGCTCCAGAGGAGATCTCAGGAGCTGCGGCACCAGGGCCCGCGGCCGCGATTACCAGTGAAATTCAGAGTAGCGGCGACGAGGCAATAGCGCGGGAAGCGCAATCCG
>QIAH01000134.1 GCA_003225465.1 Acidobacteriota bacterium
ATAGTTGCGAACGAAACAAGGGGGTACCCGATAGTATTGAGACCTTCGTAAACTTCAGGGGGGAAGTCTATGGCTTTGCTCACATCCGGAATTAAGTTATCAGCACGCAGAAAAAAGCCTTCGAGATCTGAAGAGCCTCTCAGACGGACATTGGCATGCTCATCTCTGACACGGCTAGTAGCTCACCAAAAAGCCCACTCGTCGCATTCCCTAACACATAAAGCTGGTCTTGGGCACGAGTCAGTCCTACATACACGAGGTTCCGCTCGCTTTCGGAATCGCGGTCGCGCCTCGGGAGCATTTCCAAGCCGACCACAAATACCACGCGGAACTCCGTACCCTTCGCCGATTCGATCGTCGAAAGCTTGACTGATTGAGCAGTGATGTCAAATGCCATTTTGCTTTCCCGACTCTCGGTCACATGATAGAGCTTGTCGTTACCGAATCGCGCCGTAAAAGCCGCCGCAAAACTGCCTGGAAAATCTCCAGGCAGAGGGCTGCCGTACAGAACCCCAAAATCACACCAGGAACATTCGCCTGCGGAAATAAACTGATCGATTTGATCCAGGATGAATGCGATCTGCTCTGACATAAGTTTGCCTTGGATCAGAACGGGTGGCTCTCCGTGACGATTTGTATCGACTGGAAACAGCAGCGCATCGAGGGTTTCCTCCTCTTCGGGAGGAGATACTACATCGGCCATTCTTGCGAACTTGCGAGCAAGCTCAAGAATTTCGACCGTATTACGATAGCTGGTCTTTAGATGGATAGGCCTCTTACCTTGAACCTTAATTCCTGCGCTCTTATAAGTAACCTTGCGGCCAAAAATATTCTGCTGGGGGTCTAAACACAATAGAAAACTATCGGTTTGCGGATTGAGTAATTCAATCAGCGATTGCAACCACTCTACTGCGAACAAATCCTGGCCTTCGTCGACAAGGATAGCTTCGTATCGCTGTCTGACACGACCATCGGCAATTGCGCCACGAAGGATTCTACCGACTCGCGCATCCCATTGTTCGGAGGTTTCCTTTGGTTCTTTTTTGAGGCTCACATTTGTGAGGCACTTGACGAGTCCGTGGTAGTGAATGACTTCTATCCCGTCCGCAGATTGCGCTTGATCAGACACATTCAACAACTGCCGCAAGTACCGCACCATTGGAATGCCATAACAAACAATCAGTATTCTCCAATCGGGATGCAGTCTTTTCAGAAATTTGGCCCGACATGCGATCACAAGACTTTTGCCGCTCCCTGCTACACCCTTGAGAACGCGGTGACCCTCTGCGATGCTCTTTGCGGTTCGCTCTTGCTCAAGATCTAAGGTCTGAATTAATTTGGCATCCTCTCCCGAACGCAGCGGCCGAATGTTATTCACCCGCACCTCTGGAAAAATAATATGGCGCAGAACTTTTAACTCATCGTGGGTCAGCGGCTCAAAATTGAAACGGACAGCAAACGCCTGCTGGAGCTTTGTGATAAATGTGCGCCGATCATCGCGTTGCTGGACATCAATGATCAAATCGTCGTTGAATATACAGAACGCTTCCGTTTCTACCTTTGTTATTCCACACTCGCTGGCTTGACGCCTTGTGACGTTTGTAAAAACTGCGCAGTAACCGATGGGAAACTTGAGGTTGCCGACATGGACTCCGTCAGGTTGGCGAAATCGGAGGTCTTTCGCTAGGAGCCCCTTGCAACCCTTAAAATAGCTCCGGGCCTGCTCCACTGGGCTGTTATGCGTCTCAAGCTTTCCATCACGCAAGATTTTCCACGTAAGAGGGGTCATCTCGATGATTTGAGCCGTAACCCAGTCCTTGACTTCCATGACAAGCAAACCAAACTCCTGCGACCATATCAGGAAATCCGTTCGCCTTTTCTGTCCGTTCACATCAACGGGCTTTGGCTCGAACCAAACTAAATAGTCGTCGTCGGGCTGGAGGGCATCTCGCAATAGCCGGAAGACGCGCTTTTCTCCGCGTGTCGCGTCCTGGGTTGAACTGATGCTCTCAGGTATCATCTCGGCCACGAGTAGTCCACCTCAATGCACGCAAGCATTGCTAGCTGTGGGAACCCGTGATTCTGGTTTAATTACGCGCCTGCCGTCAAGCGAAACTGAGACAGCGGGCACGGTCCAAGGCATTACGGACCTATGGGTCGGCGGAAAAAAGCCTGGTTTACGAACGAGGATTCAAAAATGGCCTGCTCGGGGCCTACCCACTCGGCAGGCGTTCTAATGTCTACAATTCATCTGTTTAGTCGCAGCGGCTGTGGCGTTCTCCCTTGCGTCTTAAATTTCACGTCTCGGGGTGCCAACTTTCACGTTACCGGTTAGGAATTTCGACCTTTGCGCACACGCCAGACTGACTGACCGCGGGCAAATGGCAGCTACCTTGTTAGCTGCATCCGCTAGTCGAGCCGCATGACATGCACCTGTAGCACGAACCGTTGCGCGTCATGATGGCTCCGCAGTAGTGGCAACTGGGCGCATCGCCCAGATCCACGATGGCGGAGAGCGCGTCGGAAGCGTGGACCGAGCCCGAACGCGATTCCGGATTGCGCGCTCCCGGTTCCCCCGATCCATGCAGATCGCCCACGCCCTCGGAGGATGGCGCCGGGTGCGGCGCTCCTCCTGCCTTGAGGCGAAGGTTCTCGAACAGCATCTGCTGCTGGCCGGTCAGGAAACGCAACTGCAGCCAGCGGAAGATGTAATCCATGATCGACTTCGCAAAGCCGATCTCGGGATTATTGGTCCAGCCGCTCGGCTCGAAGCGCGTATGCGAGAACTTCTCGCAGAACAGCTTCAGGGGAACGCCGTGCTGCAATGCGATCGAGACCGCCAAAGCGAAGCTGTCCATCAGTCCGCTGACCGTGGAACCTTCTTTGGCCATCGTGATAAATAACTCGCCCGGTTCGCCATCGGGATAGAGGCCTACCGTGATATAGCCCTCATGCCCACCCACATTGAACTTGTGCGTGATCGAGGCGCGCTCCTCCTGGAGTTTGTGCCGCACGGCGCGGGGCGGCGCATTCAGGTTCTCTTCCTCCTGAGGAGTAACGCGGCCGGCGTCTTCTTTCTTGGAGAGTGCCGTCGCTGTCCCTGCTGCCGACAGCGGTTGCGACTGCTTACAGCCATCACGATAGACCGCAACCGCTTTCAGGCCGAGCTTCCAGGCCTGAAGGTAGGCTTCCATGATGTCTTCCACCGAGGCGTTGTTAGGAAGATTGACGGTCTTCGATATGGCGCCCGAGATGAACGGCTGTGTGGCCGCCATCATGCGCAGGTGGCCCATGTAAGCAATCGACCGCGTTCCCTTGGCTGGCTTGAAGGAGCAATCGAACACCGCCAGGTGCTCGTCCTTGACCAGGGGCGCGCCTTCGATCGTGCCAGTCGCGTCGATGTAGGAGACGATGGCGTTCGCCTGCTCATGGGTGTAGCCCAGCTTGAATAAAGCCGTGGGCACGGTGTTGTTGACGATCTTGATCATCCCGCCACCCACCAGTTTCTTGTACTTCACCAGCGCCAGATCCGGCTCAATGCCGGTGGTGTCGCAATCCATCATGAAGCCGATGGTTCCCGTCGGGGCGAGCACCGTGACCTGACTGTTGCGGTAACCGTGCTTCTCGCCATGAGCCAGAGCTTCATCCCAGCATTGCTTGCTCGCTTCGTAAATCGCTGCAGGAACGTTCGTCTTGTTGATGTTGTTGACGGAGGCGCGGTGCATGCGAATCACGTCGAGGAAGGGTTCGCGGTTGATGTACCAACCCGGGCAGGCCGCACCCGGCATCACGTTCGATCCCAGGTTCGTCTCGGAGAGATTCTTTTGAGTGGGCTCGGTCGCCGGAACCAGCGGTTCGCAGAGCTCGGCAATGCGCGAAGACTGCAGATAGGCTTCGCCGCACATGATGGCCGTCACGCAGGCGGCGTAGTCGCGTCCGGCATCGGAGTCATACGGGAGGCCTGCCGCCATCAGCAACGCGCCCAGGTTCGCATATCCAAGTCCCAACGGACGGTAGTCATGCGAGTTCTTGCCGATCATTTCGGTCGGATAGCCCGCGTTGTCGACCAGAATTTCCTGCGCCGTAATCAGAATGTCGACGGCATGACGATAGGACGCAACGTCAAACGTGCCGTTGGGCGCAAACTTCAGCAGGTTCAGGCTGGCCAGGTTGCAGGCGGAATCATCGAGGAACATGTACTCGCTGCACGGATTGCTGGCATTGATGCGAGCCGTGTTTTTCGAAGTGTGCCAGCGGTTGATGGTGGTATCGAACTGCATGCCGGGATCGCCGCAATGCCAGGTAGCCTCGCTGATCTTTTTCAGGAGATCCTTGGCCTTATAGGTCGTGACCACGGACCCGTCGCGAATCGCCTTGGTGGAGAAGTCCGTGTCGCGCACCACCGCATACATGAAGTCGTCGGTCACGCGCACGCTGTTGTTCGCGTTCTGGAAGAAGATGGAACTATAGGCTTCGGAATCCGGCGAGGATCCGTCGTATCCGGCCTGAACCAGTGACCACGCTTTGGCTTCTTCTTTCGCCTTGCATTCGATGAAGTCGATGATGTCGGGATGGTCGATGTTCAGGATGACCATCTTGGCTGCGCGACGAGTTTTGCCGCCAGACTTGATCACGCCGGCGAAGGCGTCGAAGCCCTTCATGAAGCTGAGCGGGCCGCTGGCCGTACCGCCACCGCTGAGGCCTTCGGTCGACGAGCGCAGCGGTGAAAGATTCGTGCCCGTGCCGCTGCCCCACTTGAAGAGCATGCCTTCCGTCTTGGCAAGCGTGAGGATAGAGTCAAGCGAGTCTTTCACGGAATTGATGAAACAGGCCGAGCACTGCGGCGTCTTGTAGCCGGTG
>QIAH01000296.1 GCA_003225465.1 Acidobacteriota bacterium
CGAGCTACGGGCAATCACGTCGTTGCAGTGGCTCGTAGCTCGCGGCTCGAAGCTCGTAGCTCTCACACGTAAACTCGTGACTTCCCTTGAAAACCATCGGAAACATTCTCAAGCGCTACACCGCATGGATTTGGAAAGTACTGGCGCCCCTCGGGCCGTGGGGCGTGTTTGCGATCGCAGCGGTCGACGGCTCGCTGTTCGGCATGCCCATCGATGCGATCGTTGCCTTTTACGTGTACCGCGACCGTGCGCATTTCCTGTTCTACGTCGTGATGGCTTCCGCCGGATCAGCGCTGGGGAGTCTGGTCGTTTACGGAATCGGATACTTGGGGGGAGAGACGGTTCTGCGCAAGCGGATCTCCGAAGAACGCTTCAACAAGATTCACGCCTCCTTTGAGCAGCACGAATTCTGGGCAGTGATGTTTCCCGCCATGCTGCCGCCGCCCACGCCATTCAAGCTGTTCGTGCTCGCGGCTTCCGCGTTCGAAATGCGCTTTACGCATTTTCTGGCCGCTGTTTTCGCGGGACGTTGCGTCCGGTTTCTGGTCTTGGCGTTGCTCACGATCAAGTTCGGCCCGGAAGTCATTCACCTGGTCGGAAGTTTGGCTCGGCAGCACCTTTCATGGCTCGTAGGCGGAGTGAGTGCACTGATCGTACTGGGAGTGGCTTTCTGGCAGCGTAAACGGTGGATGAAAAAGCCTGGCGACCTCGAGCTCCCTGCCCGGCAGAAGTAGTCGAAAGCGGAAAGGGCCAGTCGATCGCTCGACCAGCCCTCGAACCTTCTTCGTACTCCTGAGGCTAGGCTGCGGCCGTGTGGTCTCCAGCCTTGTGAATCGCTTCCGACAAGGCATGCAGGACAACAGGCATCGCGAACATGGCGCAGGTGAACAGCAGGTCGCCTTCGAGCGCGCGGCGGAAGAAAGGCACACCCGCAGCATAGCAAGCCATCAGTCCACTGAACGTCTTCGGATACATGTCGCCCCACGCTGCCCATACGCCAAAATTGCTGAACACGTAGAACAAAATCGAGCCCGCTAGTGCCGAGCCGATGATCGGCAAGGGGCGAGCGTTCTCCCGCAGCTTCGTTCCAAGCCACAGCATGGCTGCGTACCAGGTCCAGCTTATGAAATGATCCCACGTGAAGGGGTAGGTGTAGATCAGTTTGGTGAGGATCACGTCGGACGCGGCCAGAAGCACGAAAGGCACCCACAGGTGGCGACGCGGCCCGCGCGCTCCGAAGAACAGCAGCGACGCACCCACCGGGGTAAACGCCAAAGGATGGGGCATGAACCGCACGGCCACGGCCAGAATCACGAATAAGTAAGCCAGCATGATCACCTCTCAACCTGCAACTTACGATTGTTGCGCGCTAGGAGGACGCCGTCAAGTTGCCTGGACCCCGTTGCGAAAACGAGCAAAGTTGCGCGAGGAGTTTATGACTTGCACGCGCCTGCAGAAGTGTAGCCTGCTGCATCAATCTGGCGCGGGCTGGGCGTTCCTTCCCATGAATTCGGTGACTACATTGAGATTGCTGTCCAGGATCACGCCAGCGCTCAGCGGCCTTCGTCCGGACGATGCGAAAGTCTGCTCGAAGCGCAGATCGTAGAAGCGAACAAGATATCCTCCATCCGCGGTCCTCTCCGTCTCGGTGATTGGGAATTTTGCCCAGTCGAGGTAAACGCGTCCCAGGTAAGACCGCTTGGCTGCGAGCGTCACCGGCGTCTCTTCCGGCTTGTAACGAACTTCCATGCTGTCCCCCGGATCTACATCTGGCCCAAGAGAATTCACTTCGGCAAGCGCAAACAGCGAGCGCGTCTCCACCACGCCGTGCCATGTGAATGGATTTATATACGTAGGGTATGCGCCTACCCGAATCGGCTCCCCTTGCTCGTAGGTGCGCGCTCGCAACGCATTCACAGCCCGGCTGTGTTCGTAATCCCGGACCGTCCAAAGCAGGACCATTGCAACCAGAGCACACATAGCTGCTGCGCGCCCGCGCAGACCCTGCTGCTTCATTCCGATTTCCTGGTTGATCAGCGCGAAGAACCCGGGCACGACCAATCCCAGGAGGAGGACAGCCCAAAGAACCGGGTCGGCAATGAAAACGATGTCCCACGAGTACCATCTCTCCGAGAATGGCCAGAAGGGACGAACGCCATAGTTGTTGGTGAAGTCGAGCAGAATATGGCTCAGGCCGGCGAGATATGCGAACAGGAACAGCAGTCCCCAGTGCGGCGGAAGATTGGGGTCGTTTGTTTTGCGGCCGCGCAACCGCCAGACGAGATACATGAAACCGACCACCACCGCCGAAGTCAGGAAAAGCCCGAGAAATGAATGCGTGAACCCGCGATGATGGGCGAACGCGAAAACCGAGCCGTGGAATCTGCCCAGCACATCCAGATCGGGCGCCTCAGCTGCCAGCGTCATCGTCGCAGTGGCGAGTGCGGTCCTGCGATTGAAGCCGGCACGTCCCAAGCACGCGCCGGTGAGAAAATGCGTGATCGGTTCCACGATCCCCCGAGAACATCTTCTTAAGATGAAGAACGAGAATACAACGTCGGCTGCTTTCCCGGTAAACTACGGCGCGGGATCAATCATCCGGTCATCCTCATGAGCAAGCGAAATCTGGCAAATCCGGCGGACAAGCACCAGATTGTCGAACGTCTCGCAAAAATTCAATCTTCCAGCCCGCGGCTCTGGGGGAAAATGACAGCGCCACAGATGATCTGTCATCTCGCTGACTCGTTCCGCGTGACGATGGGCGAGAAGCCGTGGGAAACGGCACGAGTTTCCGTCACTCCAATCCCCATACCGGACTGGTTCGTGAAATGGGTCGCTCTGGACGCTCCCCTGCGCTGGCCGCGTGGTACACCCACGCGACCCGAAGTCGATGCAGAAAGAGGCGGCACGGCCCCAGGCACCTTCGAAAGCGATGTGCGGGACTTGTTGTGCCTGCTGGACCACTTTACCCGGCAGCCTCGAGACTTCCCGTGGCAACCACATCCTTTCTTCGGTGCGATGACAGACGCGGAGTGGATGCGCTGGGGCTATCTGCACACCGATCATCACCTGCGCCAGTTCGGAGCCTAAGTCGTTGCAAGGTGGTTCTTATTTACCAGGGATGAGAATTGTGAGGGCATGCGGCACCATTGTGATTTCCGCCGGCAGTGTGCCTAGAAGCTCTCCATCGGCTTCGACGTAGACCTTGCAGGGCGGAGCGTCGCCGGAGATCTCTGGAGCCGTACAGCGGACCGTCTTCGCGAAAGCCAGCTCGACACCACGCACGCTCCAGTTCGCGCGCAGCACGCCCCGAATCACGTACAGCAGATACGAAAACCGGCTTGAGGTGTGGCAGGTCACCACACGCAAATCGTCACGCTCCAGCGCTGCACCCGGAGCCAGCTCTTGCAGTACCCCTCCGAAATTTCGGATGCGCACCGCCAGCATCTCGGTCACGCCACTGTGGAACGCCTTGTCACCTTCGGCTAAGGACAGCTCCACGTCAAAGTTTTCCATGCAGTGCGTGCACCACAGGTGCCAGGCTTTGTAGTAGTACGCGCCCATTCCCAGGCGCTGCTTGGTACCGGCGTGCAGCTTGTAGAATAGATGCGCATCTACCCCGATCCCGACTGCAACGGTGAAGTAGCGAGTCACCGGAGAACCGACCGGCCCAAGGACCGTCACGCGTCCGAGCGCAATACGCTGCCGTTCCGCATGCAACGCTGCACGTACAGCTCTCGCAGGATCGCCTGGAAGTCCAAGATCATGGGCCAGGGAATTCGCCGTGCCCAAAGGAATCACGCCCAGTGCGGCCTGGCTGCCCACCATTCCCTGCAGCACGTCGTGGACAGTGCCATCGCCGCCGCAGGCAAACACGGTGTCGCATCCATTCACAATGGCCTGTCGTGCCTGTTCCGCCGCGTCGACGCTGGATTGCGTCCGCACCAGCGTCGCTTCGACGCCTGCATCGGCCAGAACTTTCAAGATCCTTTTCAGGTCGGCATCGCGCTGCCTGCGGCCACCACCCGAGCGCGCGTTGTAGAGAAGAGCAGCCTTGCGCATGCTGGTGAGCTAACGGGTCTCCAGGATTTCGAGCCCCATACAACTGGCGGAAAGATAGTCGCCGCGATATCGACGGATCGGCTTGTCGGTCGCGCACCCTACGTGCGGGTTATCGTACGGCAGGCAACTCGCAGAAGAAACCGCCTTCAGCATATTGTTTCCATCACGAAATGCGCCCTTAGCTTAACAGGACTCCGCGAACCTATTGCAGAGCCCGTTCACTTCCACTAAGCTGATCGCAAATTTTGGGGTGCGTTTCGCAAGGAAGACTCGTTCCAGAATCCCCCTGGAGCGCAAGTAGGCCTCTAATAAAAATCCAAGTGGAGGAATCTTACCCGTGCGGAAGATAAGCTCCGTCCTGCTCGCAATCAGTTGCAGTGTGTTCGCGATTGCTCAACAGCACGCCCACTCTGCCACTTCGCCGAAACCTGCAACACTCATGACCGGCTTGGGCAACCTGCACCACCCCGTATCGACGAAGAATGTGCAAGCCCAGCAGTTCTTCGACCAGGGCCTACGGCTCATTTATGCCTTCAATCATGATGAGGCGGCCCGTTCCTTCCAGCGCGCTGCCGATCTTGATCAGAAACTGGCCATCGCGTACTGGGGCGTTGCCGAAGCCGTTGGCCCCAACTACAACGATCCCGCCAGTGACGAACGCTTCCAGGCGGCCCACGATGCCATCCAGAAAGCGGTGGATCTCTCGGCCAGCGCGCCTCCCAACGAGCAAGCCTACATCCAGGCGATGGCGAAGCGCTTCCCGGCCGATCCAAAAGCCGACCGTCGCAAAGCCGCCGAAGATTATCGCGATGCCATGCGCGAAGTAGTGAAGAATTTTCCGGACGATCTCGATGCCGCGACGCTCTTCGCGGAAGCGGGAATGAACCTGCATCCCTGGGGCTTGTGGCACGTCGACGGCACGCCCGAGGACGGCACCGAAGAAGTCGTCGCGACGCTGGAGTCGGTTCTGAAACGCGATCCCGACCACATGGGAGCGGTCCACTACTACATCCACGCAGTGGAGGCATCGCGCAGTCCACAGCGCGCACTCGCCGGAGCGAACAAGCTCCCCACCATGGCGCCGGCCGCAGGACACCTCGTGCACATGCCCGCCCACGTCTACATTCGGACCGGCGACTACGAAGCTGCCGTGAAGACGAATGAACTCGCGGCAGCGGCTGACCGCGCTTACATCAAGGCGAGCGGCGTGCAGGGCATCTACCCGATGATGTACTACAGCCACAACCTGCACTTCATCGCGATGTGCGCTGCCATGAATGGCAACTACGCCGAGGCGAAAAAGAATGCTGACATGCTCGCCGCGCATGTCGCGCCCGGTGTGAAGGACATGCCGCCGCTGGAGGGCTTCATGACCATTCCAATGGCGGTCGATGTGCGCTTTCACAAGTGGGACACAATCCTTGCCATGAAGCAGCCCGATCCTTCTATGAAGATCACCACCGTCTTCTGGCACTTTTCTCGTGGCATGGCTCTCGCCGGAAAAGGCAAGGCCGCCGAGGCCGAGGCCGAGTACAAAATCGTCTCGGAAGCAGAGAAGGCAACGCCCGAAGACATGGTGTTCGCCATGCCCGTGAATAACAAGGCAAAGGACATCATGAAGATTGCCGAAAGTGTGCTCGGCGCCAAGATCGCCTTGGCCAAACAAGACGTGGACGGCGCGGTCACCATGCTTCAGGAAGCGGTAGCGACCCAAGACACCCTGAAATACGCCGAACCTCCGGACTGGTTCTTCCCCGTGCGCGAATCGCTGGGGGCGGCGCTGCTGGCGAAAGGCGACAGTACGGGCGCGGAGAAAGTTTTTCGCGAAGACCTGGACCGCAACCCACGTAATCCGCGCTCACTCTATGGACTGCAGCAGGCCTTGAAAAAGCAGGGTCGCAACTACGATGCCGGCTTCATCGAGAAGCAGCTCAATACATCCTGGAAGGGCGGAGCTGGGAGCTTGAAGATGGAGGACCTCGTCTGAATCAGTGACAGTGTCGCATGGCTGCCGCACTGCCCTTCAGAATTGTCATTCCGAGGAGCGGAGCGACGAGGAATCTGCTGTTCACCTGCGCTCGGCAAGGAGCAGATTCCTCACTCCGTTCGGAATGACAAGAATTAAGGGGGTAATGACAAATTAGGAACGCGCAGACGCGTACCATTCCTCCCGCGTTAGCCGATAGACAGCGTGGACTAGGCCGACCCGCATAACTTGTTTCCAGACCTTCATCCCGTTTCGTTCTGCGACCCTGCGCGATGCTAAATTTTCCGGCCGGATTAACGAGGTAAGGAATTCGGCGTTCAGGTGCTCGAAGCCATAGTCGCGGCAAGCACGCGCGGCTTCGGTTGCCAATCCCTGACCCCACATGTCGCGGCGCAGGTGATACCCGATTTCCGGGAGAAACTCGCCGTCCACCTCCTGCAGCGTAATCCCGCAGTCGCCGATCATCTCGCCGGTCGCCTTTAAGTCCAGTGCCCACAAGCCGTGGCCATTCTTCTCGTAACGGCGAATGTTGCCGGTAATCCAACCCTCCACCCCCGCACGGTCGAAAGGTGCGGGATAGAACCGCATGGTCTCGGGATCGGAGATGACCCGCGCCAAAGCATCTGCGTCCCGCGGCTGAAACTCGCGAAGGATGAGGCGCGGTGTTTCAATGACAACCTTCATATTCGTTACCCTCTTAATTGTTGCCATTCCGAACGAAGTGAGGAATCTATTTGTTGCCGAAGCGCAGGTAAACAGCAGATTCCTCGTCGCTCCCCTCCTCGGAATGACAAGTCTGATAGAACCTGAACCGGGCAGGACAGACGAGGGCGTCTCTGACTACGTATTCCGCGTCCATGGCGAACCTGTGCCAAGCCGCCAAGCGCTGTCGACGAATATAATTTCATGGCCATGGCAAGTGCGAGGAAAGATGTCGCAGCGAACATCGAGGCGCTGCGGGAGAAAATCCGCCATCACGAATACCGCTATTTTGTGCTCGACGACCCGGAAATCAGCGACTTCGATTTTGACAAACTGGTCGAGCAGCTCAGGAAGCTCGAAGCCGAGCACCCGGAGCTCATCACACCCGACTCACCTACGCAGAGGGTCGGTGGCAAACCGCGCGAGGGGGTCGTCAAAGTCGCGCACTCCTCGCCCATGCTCTCGCTCGACAATACCTATAGCGAGGAAGAGTTGCGAGCCTGGGAGCGGCGCGTGCACGAGCTGAGCGGTCGCAAAGATGTCGACTACGTCTGCGAATTGAAGCTTGACGGCATGTCGCTGGCCCTCGTATACGAAGATGGGCGACTGGTCCGAGGGGTGACCCGAGGAGACGGCACCATCGGCGAGGACGTCACGCTAAACGTGCGTACGGTGCGCACGATTCCTCTGTTCATTTCGAAGGAGAAATTGCAGAAAGCGGGGCTCACCAGCAACTTCGAAGTGCGAGGTGAGCTGCTTATGCCGCTGGCCGCTTTCAAGAAAATGAACGAAGAACGCGAGGCCAAGGGCCTGGCGCTCTTCGCAAATCCCCGCAACGCAACCGCAGGCACCGTCCGCCAGCTCGATGCCAGCATTACCGCCCAGCGCCGCCTCGACTACTTCCCGTACATGCTGCTCCGAAACGGCCGCAACTACCTTGACCGCCATTGGGAAACGCTCGAAGCGCTCGACGCTGCCGGTTTCAAAGTCAATCAAAGCCGCAAACTCGCTCGCAATATGGAAGAAGTCTGGGCCTTCATCCAGCAGTGGGAAGCCAAGCGTGAGACGCTGCCCTATGAAATCGATGGCATCGTCGTGAAAGTCGATCGCACCGGCCTGCAGAACGAGCTTGGTTTTACGGGCAAGGCCCCGCGCTGGGCGATCGCTTACAAGTACGCCGCGCGGGCGGGCGTCACGCAGATTGAAGGTATCCGCGTGCAGGTTGGCCGCACTGGCAAACTTACGCCGGTGGCCGAGTTAAAGCCGGTCGCCATCGGTGGCACCACGGTGCGCAATGCCACGCTGCATAACATGGACGAGATCGAGCGGCTGGGCGTGAAGATCGGCGACTGGGTCCAAGTGGAGCGCGGCGGCGACGTGATCCCAAAAGTCGCCAAGGTCATCGATGACAAAGATCATCCGCGCGGCCACGCAACTTTCCAAATGCCCGAGAACTGCCCCATCTGCGGTACGAAAGTCGTGAAGACCGAGGGCGAAGTGGATTACCGCTGTGTAAACGCCAACTGTCCCGCGAAGTTGCGGGAGACAATCCTGCACTTTGCCTCGCGGGGCGTAATGAATATCGACGGCATGGGCGACGCGCTGGTTACGCAACTCACGGATCGCGGCATGGTGAAGAACGTCGCCGATATTTACAAGCTGACCAAGTCCGATTTGCTCAGCTTGGAGCGGATGGGTGATAAGTCCGCTCAAAACGTTCTGGATGAGATCGAAGATTCCAAGAAACTGCCGCTCGAGCGGGTGATTTTTGGCCTTGGCATCCGGTTTGTGGGCGAGCGTACGGCGCAGTTCCTTGCCGAGCACTTTGGCTCCATCGACGCCCTGATGAACGCGAGCCTGGAAGAACTGGAAGAAGTAAACGAGGTCGGGCCGAGGATTGCGGAAAGCATCCGCGAGTTCTTTGATGAGCCCAGGAATCGCGAACTGATCAAACGTCTACGCGATGCCGGCCTGAGATTTGCTGGCAAAAAGCGCGAGCGCGGAACAAAACTCGCAGGGAAGACGTTCGTCCTGACCGGGACCCTGGCGAAGTACAGCCGGGATGAAGCGAAGAAGATGATCGAAGACGCCGGCGGCCGCGTGTCGGGCTCCGTAAGCAAGAAAACCGACTACGTTGTGGCGGGCACCGATGCGGGGTCGAAGCTCGACAAAGCGAAAGAACTGGGCGTACCCGTCATTGAGGAGACCGAGATGGAGAAGTTGGTGGGGTAAGTGCGCCCATGTACTTTCGCTCTGCAGGGCCCGGCTAAGTGCCAACGGCTAGCGGCTAAGTGCTTCCTTAATCTTCCTCCAAGTCACATCGAGTGTCTCCGGCAGCATGCGGGTCTCGCCGATCACGCTCACGAAGTTCGCGTCCGCCACCCAGCGGGGCAAGGCATGCATGTGGATGTGCCCGGCTACGCCCGCCCCGGCGGCCTTTCCGATGTTCATTCCGAGATTCACCCCATCGGGCCGGTAAAGATCCCGTAAAACCCCCTCCATCCTCTGAGAAAGGGCCATCATTTCCTGAGCTGCCTCGGCTGGCAACTTGCGTAGCTCGTCCAGGTGCGCATAAGGCACGATCATCACGTGGCCGGGCGTGTAAGGGAAGGTATTCAGGATCACGAAGCAGTGCTGACCTCGGTAGGTAATAAGAACTTTCTCGTCGTTTGCGGCCTTCTGCAACTCGCAAAAGATGCATCCTGAGGTTTTCTCCGCGCCGGTCACATAAGCGTACCGCCAAGGCGTCCACAAGTAGTCCATGGGAGGGCAGAGTAGCAGATGGATATGGTTTTTCGGAACCTTTCCTGGGGCGCTGGAAGCCGCGTCTTATGCGGGTTTCTCACATTCTCGAGAAAGTTGCAAGAAAGTTGTATCCGATCTTGAAGCCGTGCAATCCAATACCCGCAGAAGCCGGGTTGGATGCCGCGAATTTGCGCACGTTGGTGTTTGACACTGTTCGGAAGCGGTTGCTACACTCGAAGGGTTCCCATTGGACGCGGGGCTGTTTAGTCGTCCGAACGCTGGGATTGTTCAAGTTCAGCCGCCAGGTTGAGCCCACCACAACCTTAGACCCGTTCCGGCAGTCCGCCAGATACCCGCATCCGTCCCGCACCTGAGCCGTGCGAGGTATCGAGAAACCATGACCGTGTACGACGACAGCACCGCCCACGATGTGAATTCCGCCAACTCTGTTTCGGCCGTCAGCGAACCGAGCGCGGTTTCCAGCGAGGGTCAGGTGCCCAGCACTCATACTTCACAGCCCGAAACAACTTCAAATCCGGAACAGAAACCAGCCATGTCTACTGCCGCTACCGAAGACAAACCCGTCACATCTGCTGCCGACGAAAAGCCCACCGCCAGCGTTGACGATTTCGCATCTGCACTCGAAACCTTCACCACCGAAGCCGAGGAGGCGGTCAGCGACGACCGCGTCATCAAAGGCACTGTGCTGAAGCTGACTGACAAGCACGTGGTTGTCGACATTGGCGCCAAGTCGGAAGGCATGTTGCCTCTCTCCGAGGTCCTCGACCACGAGGGCAAGCCCCGCTTCCAGCCCGGCGATGAGATCGACGTAATGCGCGACAAAGGCGAAGCCGAGGAAGGTTATATCAACCTTTCTCACCAGAAAGCCCAGCGGCTGCGCGCGTGGGATGACATCGAGGCCGCCTACAACGAGAAGAAGCCGATCAAGGCAGTGGTGATCGATCGCATCAAAGGCGGTTTGACCGTCGATATCGCGGGCGCGCGCGCGTTCCTGCCCGGCTCGCAAGTCGATCTGCGTCCCGTCCGCAACCTGGATGGCATGAAGGGTACGACCATCGAAGTTGCCGTGATCAAGCTGAACAAGAAGCGCGGCAACATCGTGGTTTCGCGCAAGCAGTTGCTCGAAGAGGAGCAGAACGAGAAGAAATCGAAGACGCTTGAGCACCTGGAAGAAGGCGCGGTCCTGACCGGAGTGGTGAAGAATCTTACCGAATACGGCGCTTTCGTGGATATGGGCGGCATTGATGGTCTGCTCCACATTACCGATATGTCGTGGGGACGTCTCACTCATCCGCGCGACCTGGTGAACGTAGGCGATCAGATTCAGGTAAAGGTTCTCAAGTTCGACAAAGAGAAGCAGCGTGTGTCGCTGGGCTTCAAGCAACTCACTCCGGATCCGTGGCTCGACGCCGAGCACCGTTATCCAGTGGGTGCTCATGTTTCGGGGCGCGTGATCAGTGTGACTGACTACGGCGCGTTTGTAGAGCTGGAACAGGGCATCGAAGGCCTGGTGCACGTCAGCGAGATGACCTGGTCGAAGCGGATGAAGCATCCCTCGAAGCTAGTCAACGTCGGCGACCAGGTTGAGTGCGTGGTATTGAATGTGAATCCAAGCGAGCGCCGCATTTCGCTCGGCATGCGCCAGCTGGCCACGAACCCTTGGGACAGCCTGCATGAGAAATTCCCGGTGGGCCAGCAGGTGGAAGGACGTGTTCGCAATCTGACCGACTTCGGCGCATTCATTGAGATCGAAGACGGCATCGATGGCCTGGTGCACGTCAGCAACCTGAGCTGGACCAAGCGCGTAAAGCATCCGTCCGAGGTTCTCAAAAAGGGCGACCGCGTGAAGGCCGTAGTGTTGGCCATCGAGCCCGACAAGCGCCGCTTGTCATTGGGCGTGAAGCAGCTTCAGCCCGATGTCTGGGAGACGTTCTTCCAGCAACATCACATCGGTGATGTCGTTCACGGCAAAGTGCTGCGGGTGGCGACGTTTGGTGCGTTCGTGGAGATTGCTGAGGGTGTGGAAGGTCTCTGCCACAATTCTGAAGCGGTCGATGGCAACGGCCAGCCGGTTCACCTGGAGCCCGGTGTGGAGCACGATTTCAAGATCATCAAGATGAATCCGGAAGAGAAGAAAGTCGGGCTCAGCATCCGCGCGGTGGGCGAAGAAGCCTCACGTTCCGAGGTGGAGGCTTACAAGCACCCAGTGTCGAGTTCGAGCACCAGCTCGACCATCGGCGAGCTGATCTCCTGGAAGCGCGCCGGCGGCGAAAACAACTGATCAGGTTGTCACTCTTGTCATTCCAAACGCAGTGAGGAATCTGCGTCTCTTCCTGAGGCGCAGAAGAGCAGATTCCTCGTCGCTTCGCTTCTCGGAATGACAAATTGTTTTGGGCAGAGAACGTCCGAGAAGGTATTTGACCCCACCTATGCTGACTCAGGCGATGAATCGATTCGATTCTACGGTTCCACCTTCCGCCACGTTCGCAGGTTTACGCCGTAAAGAATCAGGCAGAAGAGATTCGCGGGAATAAAGCCGAACTGCGCGGTCTTCACCCCGATTACGCAGATAATGACGCTGTTCACTGCTGCCAGAGCCCAACCTTCCCAGCAGCGTTTGCCCACAAGGATCGTCGAAAGAATTGTTAGAATGCAGGATAAGTAATCAAGCCGCACAGCCCAAGAAACCTCCCACGCCTACTTTGTAGCATTGTTACGGGGCGAGTCTGTGATCTTGCACGCCCCGAAGCGTAACGACGGTAACCCTGCGGGGTGATGAATGCACTTTTTACCGTAGAAAGCCGCCTTAAGCCGGTTTTCCAGCAACCGAACCATGCCAGATTGACTCCAAACAGCTGGAGGTAATTTGTATGGTGCGAAGACGGAAAGCTCCAATTACACCTGAGGCCTTGGAGGATTCGACAGAGCCGCAGGGTCTGGGACCAGGCGCAGCCGGACAGTCAGGAGATCTCCAAGGACTCTCGGAAGTAGCCGACGCCGACTCGGAAAGCGTGGAGGAACTGGTCGAGGAAGGTCAGACCCTGGAAGCCGAGACCATCGCGGGAGTAGAGAAAGCCTCGGACGGGGAGGCACAGGTTCGCGTCCATGAGCGTCCCGAAGACGATGTTCCAGAGGAGTACCGCGACCGCGACTGACCTCTGGGTATCGGAGTAATTCCTCAGTCAGCGCATTAGCTGCTCAGATGAATGACTTGCACTTCCGAGGCGCTTCTCCGCGGTCCTCTGCGGTCCAGGATTTTGTGTGTCTCGCGAACGTCGGCAAATGCTACTACAACTATTTCGTATCCACCTTCAGGTTGATGTTCACTTGGTTGCGATTGTCGAACTGGCTGACGGTCTTCGTATCGCTCTTGCGACCATTGAACTGCGCATACACTTCGTAATCGATGTTGGGAGACAGAGAGGGAAAACGATAAACACCATCCTGACCCACGATGTACGTTTTGACAGCACGGGTTCGGGTGTTGGTGAGGTAAACCACGGCATTGGCGATTGGGCCATCCTGCCGATCCGTTACCCTGCCCATCAGGAGCCGACTATTGTCACCCTTCTTTTCGAACGGCGTTGCAAAGGCGCTAAGAGTGACCAACAGCAGCGTCAGGGCGATGACTAAGGCCTTCTTCATGGCGTCCCCCCCGTAACATCTCGCTCCAGCCTGCACTACTTTAGATGCAAACCAATGTCGGCGCGCTCGTCTCCCTCAATATGGACGGTGACTTCCGGGCCCGGCTCTAACTTATTGCCACTTATAGACTTCAAGCCCTTCGTATCGACCCAAACCACGTAGTCTGCCTTGCCCGCGGGAAGCCGCTGGGCAAACTCCCCGCTATGGTTGGAGTACAGTTCCCATTTCGCTTTCTTCTGATCCGCGCGCCGGATGTGGACCCTCACACCATACACGGGACGGTCGTCGGGCCCCCACACCGTTCCGAAGATCAGGGCGTAGGGCTTGTGCGGATCGAACTGCTCACCAGAAGCCTGAGGAATGATTGGAGAGAGGACAGCAAACAAGAGAAGCCCAACCAACAACCGGGCAATGCAGCAAGTGTTTTGCGAGACGGCCACAGGCCGGCGATTACACATCACCGTCTTCGGTTTCCTCGTCTTCCTCTTCGTCCTCTTCCTCTTCTTCGACTGGTTTCAGTTCGAGGGGATTGACAGTTACGATTTCGAAGTCCGTGCCACACTCCGGGCACGACACCACTTCACCCTCATCGACCTCATCTTCTTCGATGTCGAGGTCGCTCTCACATTCGGGACAATACACCATGAATGCCTCCGTATCAGTGCCTACCCTGATAATATTTAATTCTCCGGGGCCAATGGTCAAGTCCTCCCGGCTTCTAGATCCGGCCTCGCTGCACAAGTGGGACGGCCTCCCCACGCAGGTCGTCTTGGATGAGCATGTTGAAAGAAAGAACCGCGCCGCCATTTTCTAACACAGCTCTGATGCCTGTGCTGGCCTTCGCGATGACTTTGTTTTACACCACATCGGGGCATGCACAAGAGACTGCCGCGAAGGCGGTCGTCGACCCAAAGATTGTCGCGGCCTTGAAGGAAATCTCCTCCGAACGAATTCGAAGCAATATCGAAAAGCTGGTGAGTTTCGGAACGCGCTCTACTCTTTCCGCGCAGGATCCCGCCTCCATTTCCTCCGGACGCGGTATTGGCGCCGCCCGCGAGTGGATTCGCTCGGAGTTCGAAACCTATTCCAAAGACTGTAATGGTTGCCTCGAGGTGAAAACAGACTCCTTCACTGAAGGGCCCGCAGACCGCATTCCTCAGCCTACACAGATTACCAATGTTTATGCGGTTCTGAAGGGTTCGGATCCGGAAAGCGCGAAGCACATTGTGCTCGTCACCGGACACTACGATTCGCGGAACAGCGACACGCTGGACGTGAAGGGCAATGCTCCTGGCGCGAACGACGATGGCAGCGGGACGGCTGTAAGCCTGGAATGCGCCCGCGTGTTGAGCAAATTAAAATTTCCGGCCACCATCATTTTTTTGACGGTCGCCGGCGAAGAGCAGGGACTGAACGGCAGCAGGCATTTCGCCGCCATGGCGAAGCAACAAGGCTGGAATGTCGAGGCCGTGCTCAACAACGACATCGTGGGTGGCAACAAGGGCCCCGAGCAGAACGCAAGCGTGGTGCGCGTTTTCTCCGAAGGGATCCCGGTCGCGGCCGATGAGAAGCAATTGCGCCAGATCCGTAACCTGGGCGGCGAGAGCGATTCGAGTTCCCGCGAACTCGCGCGCTACGTCGCCGAGGTAGGCCGCACCTACGATGCCGGGGTCAAGCCGCTGCTGATTTTCCGTCTCGACCGTTACTTGCGGGGTGGCGACCACTACTCATTCAACCAGCAGGGATTCGCCGCGGTTCGTTTCACCGAGTACTGGGAAGATTTCAACCATCAGCACCAAAATATTCGCACTGAAAATGGAGTCGAATACGGGGACCTGCCGAAGTTCGTGAATTTCGAGTACACTGCGGCCGTGGCGCGCCTGAACGCGGCCACGCTGGCGTCGCTGGCATCGGCGCCAGCCCCACCGACAAATGTCAGGCTGGAAACCCGCAAATTGGACAATGACTCGACTTTCGCCTGGGATGCCGTGCCGGGAGTAGCATCCTACGAGATCGTCTGGCGAGCCACCAGCGCGCCGGACTGGGAACATGCGCAATCGGTCGGGAACGACACCCGGGCGACGCTGAAATTGTCCAAAGATAATGTGATTTTTGCCGTCCGGGCAGTTGATAATGAAGGGCACCGGAGTTTGCCGGTGGTTCCCGTCCCGGAGCGTTGAAGCCATGATGAAGGAGAAAGCTTGATCCGCAGCACTGGCAGAGAAATGACGCTAAGCTTTCCGCCTTTCACGAGGGCAGTGATCTGGCTGCTCGGGATCAATACAGCGATCTTCCTGGGCCTGACTGCGTTTGGTTCGTTCAGCGTTATCAGTTGGGTTTACGAACATCTCGGCCTCGTGCCCGCCCGGACCGTTCTTCACCTCGAAGTCTGGCAGATCATTACTTACAGCTTCATCCATGTGGGCTTCTGGCACTGGTTCGGCAACATGCTGGGCATCTGGATGTTCGGGTCAACATTTGAAAGCTCCTGGCGCATGCGCCGCTTCCTGGAACTCTATTTCACCGGAGTGGTCGGAGCGGCGATCACGACGATTTTGCTTTCTTTCGCGCACATCCTGACCAGTCCCACCATTCCAACCGTGGGCGCCTCCGGAGGAGTATTTGCGATTCTGATGGCCTACGGGATGGTGTTCGGCGAAAACGAAATTTTCCTGTTCCCCTTCCCGTTCCTGATCAAGGCGAAATATTTCGTGCTGATCCTGATCGTGGTTACGGTAGCATTCGCGATCAGCGGCGGAGGCAGCACTGCATATTTGGCTCACCTGGGCGGATTGTTTTTTGGTTATCTCTACGTGAAGTTCGGCGCGGCACGGAAAACATCGCGGCAAGCCTCGCCCTCGGAGTGGTACTACGGGCTGAAGAATTCTTACTATCGCTGGAAACGCCGCCGGGCCGCGCGCAAGTTCGAGGTCTACATGCGCAAGCACGATCGCGATGTAAAGTTTGACGACCTCGGAAACTACATTCCTCCGGACGACCGCGACAAAAAGAATGGCGGGAGTAAGTCGGGGTGGGTGAATTAGGTAACCGCCAACGTAGGGACAGACGCCCTCGTCTGTCCGGCCGAGCGAAACTCGGCTTGCTCTCGCCGCGCGTTCAACCCCCCCACGAAGGTCGCACGAAGGCGTAGATAACTTAGCGTGGTTCTTCAAAAAACTCCTGGAATGCCCTGACCACGGTCGCGATGAAGTCTCCGCCAATTGCGCCCTTCTTGAAATTCAGGTCGTGCCCCGCGCCCTCGATCGTCAACAGCCTTGTTTTCGCGGGAATCAATTGCAGAGCTTTCTCCATTTCCTCCACCGAGCCGAATGGATCGCGCGTGCCATGTACGAACAGACTCGCATTGCGCAGCTTTGGCAAGTGCTGGGTGCGGAGTTGTTCGGGCTTGCGCGGCGGATGCAGCGGGTATGAAAGCAGGAGCAGGCCAGTGGCGATGTCTGGCTCCTCCGCGCAGACCATCGTCGACTGTCGTCCGCCATAAGAATGGCCCCCGACAAACATTTTGCCCGGAGCGAGCTTTCGAACGGCAGCAACGGCATTCTTCAGTCCTGCCCGATCGCGAGCTGCGTCTCCAGGCCCGGGCGGCCCATAATGCCGCAACTGGCGGTACGGGAGCTCGCAGCGCAGCACGGTGAAAGCAACGGAAGCAAATGCCTCCGCGAGCGCAAGCAGCACCGGAGATTGGGCATTGGACCCTGCGCTGTGAGCGAGGACAAGGCCGTTAGTGTTCGGGTTTTCGGGGCGATGCAGAAAACCGCGTACGGTAGGCTGCGCGGAATCATCGGAGAATGGCGAGGAATGAGACATGATGCTGTCGCCCGCTGAGGCGGCTCTCGCGTTCATAGCGCACGTTACCCAGCGCTACGCGGTGGGCTAATGAATTCCGCCCCTGCGGGAGTGAGTGACGTCCTCCTGATGCGCCCATGATCACAAGGCGAATGATACCTAATACGCTTATGAGCACACAGCCGAGTGACGACTATGCGTCCATGAGCCAAGCTCGTGAACCCATGCAATCATGAGCACCAAGCTCGTGAACCTCGGGGTTCATGAGCTCCCAGCTAAAAGCTAAGAGCTAAGGGAGTGTCTAATGGCTAAGAGCTGTTCATAACATCACTTCTTCCAGACTCTCATAAACCTTCAAAATCCGGATTTCATGTGCGAGCTTGGCCCAGCGGCGCTGGGCTTCCGCATCTTCGAGTGCAGCCCGCCGGGACTCGTCCGACTTCCAATGGCGAACGAGCACGTACTCACCCTCCGCGCCTCGATAAAGGATGTCGCGGCTATACCCACCGTCCCTGAGCACGCCAGAAAGTTCGCGTACCGTTGCGAGGGCTTGTTCCTCGTGGCCCTCCTCGGGCACAAACACAGCGACAGATAAGATTTCCCTCGACACCCTTCTGAAACTCCTGGCGTTACTTCCTCGCGCTCCTCCGACGAGGCTTCTTTTTCTCGCCCCCCGGCTCAGGTACCGTGTGCAGTCGCATGAAGTTGGTCGATCCGGAAGCCATCTGCGTCCCGGCAACGACGCCCAGGACGTCTCCCGGCTTCAACTGCCCATGGCGTAGCAACTCCCGTTCTGCAGTATCGACCATATCTTCTGCCGACTGCGCCTGCTCACGTCTTTGCACCGGATGCACGCCCCACAACAGGTTCATGCGATTGCAAACGGGTGCGGTGTGGCTGAATGCCCAAATGCCCACCCGCGGTCGATACTTCGAAATCATACGAGCGGTGTTGCCCGTCTCCGTAAATACCGCGATCGCGCCCATGGGCAAGTCTTCGGCCGCATGTGCGATCGACTCGCAGATGGCTTCCGCCACAGACAGCCGGCGCCGATTCCGGCGCCGGCGCAATTCGCTCGAGGACGCGATGTGGTGTTCGGCTTCGACCACAATCCGGCTCATCATGGCCACCGTCTCGCGTGGATACTGCCCGCTGGCAGTTTCGGCAGAAAGCATCACGGCATCCGTGCCATCGAAGATCGCGTTCGCCACATCGCTCGCTTCCGCCCGCGTGGGGCGGGGATTTTCGATCATGGACTCCAGCATCTGGGTCGCGATGATGACCGGTTTCCGCCACTCGGCCGCGCGCCGAATCACGTGCTTCTGAATCACCGGCACCTGCTCGGGAAGCATCTCGACGCCGAGATCGCCGCGCGCCACCATCACCCCGTCAGACGCTTCGATGATTTCCTCCAACTGCTCCAGAGCCTGCGGCTTTTCGAGCTTGGAAATGATGGGGACTTCACGGCTCTGATCCTGGATGAGTTGCTTCACCTCGCGCACATCCGCCGCAGAGCGTACGAACGAAATTGCGATCATGTCGACGTCGTGCTTGAGCCCGAATTCCAGATCCTTTCGATCTTTATCCGTGAGCGCGGGAATGGTCAGCGCAACTCCCGGCAGATTGATGCCCTGGTGCTCCCCCAGGACTCCGCCATTCACCACATCGCATTCCACGTCTTCCCCGCGCACCCCACGCACGCGCAGTTCAATCAGCCCGTCCGACAGCAGGATGCGGGCGCCCGGAGTGACCTCGCGGGCGAGGCCGATAAACGTGGTCGGGATTAACGCGGGCGTGCCGAGAACGTCCCGCGGCGTAATCGTAACCTGAGTGCCAGTTTTCAGGGGCATAGGCTCGTGCCCCTTGAGACGCCCGGTACGGATTTTCGGCCCCTGCAGGTCCTGCAGGATGCAGACCGTGCGTCCTTCTTTGCGCGCTACGCGCCGAATACGGTCGATGTTGCGAGCGTGCTCATCATGAGTGCCGTGAGAAAAGTTGAGCCGGGCAACATCCATGCCAAGTCGCAGCATGTCGCGCAAGACAACTTCGCTATTCGAGGCCGGCCCGATTGTGGCAATGATCTTGGCCCGGCGGAACACGCCTTCCCCCGTTTCCGGACGCAACGCAAGCGCGCTCGCATGGTCCGCTGGTGTATGCAATGTAGAAATATCGCCAGATACGAGGTCGAACTTTCCCTGTTTCAAATCACTAGCTCCCAAAGTGAACGGAGGACCCTGAGGTGGAGGTGCGCTGCGCCAACTTTGGCGCGATTCTGTGAGTTGACTACGGTACTGGGACGCGCTCCCGAAGCGCTTACAGCCGGTTCCCAGTTTGCGAAAATGCGTTTCAGCGGGCGAGCGAGTTCATTGCGCTCGATTCCAGCAGCTCTTTTCCCAGAAACGCGCGCGGGAACAGCATGGCATTGAATTCCGCCCCGATCAGCACGATCAGCGAGATCATGTACATCCACACCAGCAGCGCAATGCCGACTCCCAGCGATCCGTAAATGATGCTGTAATCCGCGTACCCGTGCAGGTAGACGCTGAACAGAGTTGTGGCCAGAAACCACAGCGCAGTCGCCAGTGTCGCTCCCGGCAGCACGCTATGCCACGGCTGCGTGCGGGGAACTGCGTTGTGATAAATCAACGCGATCACGGCGATGCTGGTCAGCGTCGCGATCACCCACCGGATCGCTCCCCACAGCATGACGATGTACGGGCTGAATTCGTGTCCGAGGTGGAACAGGATGCGCGTTTCAATTCCGGAGCCAAATGCCACCATCACGGTGGCAGCGGTGAGAGGGATTCCGGCCATGATCACCAGAGAAAACGCGATCAGTCGCTCCTTCACCAGTCCCCAGGTCTTCGGCAGGGTGTAAGCGTTCCGAAAACCCTCCATCCAGGAGATCATGGTTCCGGAGGCTGTCCACAAGGTCAGCAGGGATGTGGTGACCAGCAAGCCAACCGGGCGCTGAGATGTCCCGCGCAAGTAAGCAATCGCGGTGGCCGACCCGGCTGGGAGAATCCGGCCCAATGCATAGGAAATTTCGCGCAGGTAGGCATCTCCTCGGCTCAAGGTCGCCAGCACCGAGCCAAGCACGAGCAAGGCAGGGAAAAACGTCAGGATCGACGAATATGCCGATGCCTTGGCCACGGCAAACTGATCGTGCTCAAAGGCGCGCCAGGTCGCCAGGCGCAACAGGCGGAAAAAGCGCAGCATTGTACGCTTAAGAGTAGGGGGCGAAGCGCTCGGGTGCAACTCCGAAATACGCCCCCGAACTTCCTGCGGTCCAAAATGTTGGGGATTGGCATTCATAGGAAAGGTAAGAAGCGGAGGAGCGGCACGGGCCGCTCCTCCGGATTTTGCCTGACCTTACTCGGCAGCCAACTCTTCGGTCTCGCCTTCGTGCCGCATCATTTCCAGGGCACGTTCCGCCTCTTCGTAGGCAGCAGAGACCTCCTCTTGTACCTTGGCGGCCGCCTCTTCCATTTCTGGCGAGAGGCGCACGTTGCGGTAGTACTCCATGCCGGTACCGGCAGGGATCAAGCGGCCAACAATGACGTTCTCCTTGAGGCCGCGCAGGTGATCAACTGCTCCCTGAATGGAAGCTTCGGTGAGCACCCTCGTGGTCTCCTGGAACGACGCCGCCGAGATGAACGAGTCGGTCGAGAGCGACGCCTTCGTGATCCCGAGCAAGAGCGGGCGGCCGGTTGCCGGACGCCCACCTTCCTTGATCACGCGGTCGTTCTCTTCGGCGAAGCGGAACTTGTCCACCTGCTGTTCGAGCAGGAAGGTTGTGTCTCCAACGTCTTCCACCTTGCGCCAACGCATCATCTGGCGAACGATCACCTCGATGTGCTTGTCGCTGATGTTGACGCCCTGAAGTCGATAGACTTCCTGGATTTCGTTCACCAGGTACGACTGCAGTTCCTTTTCGCCGAGCACCGCCAGAATGTCGTGCGGGTTGAGCGGGCCGTCCATGAGCGGTTCGCCCGCCTTGACGCGCTCGCCTTCCTGCACGTTGATGTGAACGCCGCGCGGAACCGAGTATTCCTTCTCGGTGCCATTGTCGGCGACCACGTAGATTTTGCGCTGGCCCTTGGAGACCTCGCCGAACTTCACCGTGCCATCGATTTCGCTGATGACCGCGGTCTCGTGCGGCTTGCGGGCTTCGAACAGCTCGACCACGCGCGGCAGACCACCCGTGATGTCTTTGGTCTTGGTGGTTTCGCGCGGGATCTTCGCGAGCACATCGCCCGGCGATACCGTGTCGCCATCGGCCACCATCAGGTGGGCACGGGACGGCATCAGGTAGCGCTTGCTCGACTTGCCCTTGATCACGATCGCCGGCTGGCGCTTCTCGTCCGGTGAATCGGCCACCACGTGTCGCGACAGACCGGTGACTTCGTCCACTTCTTCGTGCAGAGTGATGCCTTCCTGCAGGTCTTTGAATTGGACTGTGCCGCCACGGATCCCATTCGACCAGGATATGACCGAGTTGGACCGGATCACCTTCGTTCACCTTCACCTTGGCGCCATACACGACCGAGTACCGCTCGCGCTCGCGCCCCTTTTCGTCGACCACCGCGATAAAGCCTTGGCGGTTCATCACCACCAGGTCGCCAGACTTGGCTTTCACTGTCTGCAGGTTGATGAAGCGCACCGCACCGGTGTTCTTGGCTTCAAGGCGCGACTGCTCGGAGACTCGCGATGCCGTACCACCGATGTGGAAGGTACGCATCGTGAGCTGCGTTCCCGGCTCGCCGATGGACTGCGCTGCAATGACGCCCGTCGCCTCACCCAGTTCGACCAATCGGCCGGAGGCCAGGTTGCGGCCGTAGCACATCACGCAGACGCCGCGCTTCGACTCGCAGGTCAGCACGGAACGGATCTTCACCCGCTCGATGCCGGCAGCCTGAATCGAACCCGCCAGGTCTTCGGTAATTTCCTGGTTGATATCGACGATGACGTTGCCGTCGTAGTCCTTGATCTTCTCGAGCGACACGCGGCCGACAATGCGGTCACGCAACGGTTCGATGATCTCGCCGGCTTCCACGATACCGGAGACGTAAATGCCATCCACCGTCCCGCAATCGTATTCGCTGATGATGACGTCTTGAGCCACGTCAACCAGACGACGGGTTAAGTAGCCAGAGTCGGCTGTCTTAA
>QIAH01000177.1 GCA_003225465.1 Acidobacteriota bacterium
ACCGGCCTTCTCATGGAAGGCCATTACACTCAGAACCTGACTCGGTCTTGCAGTGTAGGCGCAATCCTTAGCACGGTGAGCTGGGCGATGCCACGGCACGGAGTTCGTCGTGGGTGTACTTAGTGCGACATTTGCGCAGATCGCAGTCCACATTTCATAGCTTACGCGAAAAAGGTGCAATATGATCAAAACCGGTTCCCGTGCAAGCCGTTTGCAAGCTTCCCGAGGCTGGCGAGCCGCGAAGCTTGACGATTGAGCAAATGATTGAATTGCTCGAAAGCGCCACCACTAATCGAGACCCTCATACATCTGATCGAATGGCGGCTGGATAAAGTAGCTTTTCTATGAGTTTTCGGCGAGTACTTTGCAAGCCCCGACTTCACCCTCCTGATTGTGAACAGTGCAGCGCTCTCAATGAATGCGGAGTGGACATGCGTAGACGGCTCCAAGAGTTGCGAGAAGAGCCAAAAGCGGCATCGGAGCAGAGCAAGAATGCGGCCTGAAAGGGACTCGGCCCAGCACGCGACTTCAAATCCTTCGGAGTCTCTAACAAAATGTAGCGCAGCTGTTATAATCTCAGCGGCTCCTCGGCCCCGCACTCGCACCAAATAAATCCAACAACGAAAATCTAGGAGGGAACTATGAAAAGCGCTTGCACGCTGCTTCTCGTGCTGCTTCTGTTTGTTTCCTTGTCTGCCGTCCAGACTATGCAAGCTCAGGCTCCCGCACGTACTGACGTCTATCACGTCCATCTCGCCAAGGCCGCTCTCGGAAAGGGCGCAGAGGAGGGCGAGCAACTCAAGAAGCAAGGTCCAAAGGCTCCCATGCCGGGACATCTCATCGTCCTTCGCCATCAAAGTGGCGAAGACTGGGACTATGCGGTAATCGAGCATCTCGGAACCAAAGCCACCATCGATGCTACGGGGAATGCTCCGTCTGCCGCTGCCCGCGACCTTAATGCCTGGCACGGCGACACTTTCGTTAACGGTCCCGCCTGGCCAGAGTTCGCCAAAGCCATGGGACTTGACGACGCTGCCAAGAGCGCTGGGTCGGTCTATGTTGTCGCGGTCTTTCGCGCTGCTCCCGGACATCGTGACGAGCTGGAAAAGTCGCTCGATCAGCCCGGAAGTGGTACCGCTGGCAACGTACTGCTCCAGCATCTTGAGGGTGGGCCTTGGCACTTCCTGACCGTCACCCGCTACAACTCATGGGAAGACTTCGCAAAGGGCGAGAAGGCTGACGTAGCTGAAACCCTAAAGCCGGATGGCGGTTGGCTCGCGGTTCGCAACCACTCCAGCTATCACAACGACACGATTACCGACCGCATCGCGCCCTAAAGTCGAAGCGCAATTTGCGATAGCGTTTGCTGGGGGTGTATGCCCTGAGGGAATCCTTATCCAAAACCGCAGCCCGGAGCGACCCTCAGCCCGGCACTTCCAACTGCGCATAGTATTTTGTCCATGGCATGAGCGAGGCCGTGATTACAGACCTGCGAAAACCAAAGCACTGAAAGTGATTTCACGCACCTCTATTATCTGGGCGACCAACCGCTTGAGTCTCATCCAGGAAAATTCCCAAGTGTATCCCCAGGCGCCGAACTACGCACGACCGAAGGCCGTGTGGAGGTGCTGCTCACCCCTGGTGTCTTCGTCCGCATAGGCGAGTGGAGTACGATTCGCATGATTGCGAACCAGCTCTCGGATACCCGTGTCGAATTGCTGGCAGGGTCGGCAGTCGTGGATTCCGCGGAGCCAAGCTCCGGTACATCGGTGACGTTAATTTACAAGAATTGGAGCGTACGTTTCCTCGAGCAGGGCGTCTACCGAATCGATTCCGATCCGCCGCGCTTGTGGGTGCTCCAGGGTAAGGCGGAAGTATCCGCTGATACCCATGGGGAGGCGCTATCGGTCGGGCACGGCATGTGTGTACCCTTTGCGCCCGCGCTCGTGCTGGACCGATCGATCGACCCACCCCGCGATGCGCTCAGCATCTGGGCCGAAGGTCGCCAACAATCGATTTCCGCTGATAATGCCATCGCGGCCACCATCCAAGACCCCGCTTCCATCGACACCTCGAATTCTGGTCACAGTTTTACCTTGCTCCGCTACCCTTATCTGCCTTTGTTGCTGGGACTGGCTGCCGAGATTTCAAGCGCTTTCTCGCCTCACGCTTCTTCCTCTACTGCCCCGCGCCGGAATTTTTTGCTTTCTCCTTTCATGCGCTCCCGTTCAGCACGCTGGCCTTCCGATACTCAGTCGGCCTCCCCCGGGGGCCGAGTTTGTCCGGCCCGTACAGCTCTTTAGGCCCATATTAGCTGGGGTTCGACTCCATCTAGCGATCGCTGTACGCCCTGTCGCACGGGCTGGAATGCACGGAGGCGTTCACCGCTAGTCACTAGCAAACCACTCAGCGGGTGCGGCTATCTTCTTCCGCGCCTAATTCTGCTCTCGTTCTGGCTCCTTCTCCGCGCGCTTTGCAAGCAGACCGACCTTCGATTTGCATGTGCCGGGTTCGTCCTCGCGCTGGCCGTGATGCGCTTTGCTTGCCTATCGAGTGTCGGCCTGCTCTCTCTTCTGGTCCTCACCGCAGATCGGTGGTGGTGGGCTGCGCTGGCGGGCCGCGGCTCATGGTGTTTGTCGCATAGCCACCGACGCAGCCTCCGGCGGGCGTGCATATCGACCGCACTGTAGGCTTTGCTGACCGATCCCAGGCAAAAGTAGTTGGGCCAGCCGGTCAACATTCGGTTGAGCTTTTCCACCATGGCCTTCGGATCCAGTCTGACGGTATCTCGCACGGTCTCATCGCTGATAGCTCGACAGATGCGTTGCACCCGTTTCTTGGAGGGACCCTTTCCACCGAAAGCTCCGACAGCTTCATTGCCTCCGCTGCCGCTTCGATCGCTACCGGGTGGAGCGAACCAGTTCCCGGGCGGGAGTTTCACCGTTGAAGTCCAACACCTTTCACGGCGCACTGTTATGCCAATTATGGGCTCTTGAAGTTGGGAAAGCCCAGATCTGATCAGCGCTCACCGGAGCCTGGTGCGCGATCGCGGCCCGCGCCGTGCCCACGAAGTGCCCCTTGCCCTTCTGAGCATTCGTATTCGCCTTTCGTTACTTGAGAATTCCGCAGGGTTGTGCAAAATGCAGACACAGATGGGGAAACGGGGCGGGAAGGATCGTCCAGGAGTTACTTCTGTTACTTCCGTAACGTCAGATGTGAAGCATCAACTCCGCAGCGCTCCGTGGATCTAGAACTCGGCTTTACGCGCAGCTTCGTTTACAACTTGAATTCGATCTCATTCAACATCGGCTTCAATCTTGGTCAGTTGTATCGCAAGAGTCAGAAGTGAGCTTGCAGAAAGCCCGAATTGGAGGAAAACAAATGAAGAGAACTTACATTTTCGTGTTAGCAGTCGCAGTCGCGCTGTACTGTGCGCCTGCCTTTGCACAGTATGGTCACGGACCCGGCGGAATGGGAATGGGTAGCGCCAACGGAATGGCCGGTTCGAGCCACGCCAACTCCAATGGCGCAGGCAGTCACACAAGCAGCGCGGCCGCAAGCAACGGCAAGACCATGGACCAACTGCTGACCCAGAACACAAAGCTGTCGGATAAGATTTCTGCCCTGACCGGAGAGTCGGCACAGCAGTCCTGCACCGGTTTCAAGAACCTCGGACAGTGCGTCGCCGCGGCCCACGTCAGCAAGAATCTGGGCATCAGCTTCGACTGCCTGAAGAGAGCGATGACCGGTACAGCGCCTTCGAGCTCCACTTCTGCATGCCCGGCCGCCACGACAGGCAAGTCAATGAGCTTGGGAAAAGCCATTTCGACCCTGAGCCCGAATACCAGCAGCAAGACGGAAGCCAAGAAAGGCCAGCAGCAAGCCAATCAGGATCTGAAGAACGCAACCAACAATTCGTAATTCACGCCAAGCACCATCAGGTCCCGCAGCAATGCGGGACCTTTTTCCCATGACCTTCCTTAAAATCCAACTTGCCCCGAAGAAAGGATCTACCGTGAGGAAATATAGATTGTGGGTCTCGCTACTGGTAGCCGCCGCGTCGTTAGCGCCTATGACACTCGCCCAGAAGGCTGAAATATACAATCCGCTTCCTCGGCACTTCCCCACAAAACGACGTTTCGTGGTTGAGTTTGCATCCCGCGGTGGCGGAAGTAACCTCCTCTACCATAATGGGCCGGTTCTCACCACTGGATACGTCATTCCGATTTACTGGGGCCCGACGTGGGGCAGCGGTGGCAGCGACAATGTGATATCGACCTCTCTCAACAACTACATTGATGGAAACAGCACAACGACGGATCCGGGTTTCGGCCTTACTGGCGAGTACAACGTCATCACCCAGTATTACGAAACCGGCCCGGTTTATATCGTGAAGTCGAACTTGGGGACCATGGGAGGCGCGATCTACGACAGCTCCACCCCGCCAAACAACGTGACCGACGCGGACGTGCAGGCGGAGGTCCTCAAAATGACCAAAAACGCCCCTCGCACCGATACGGTTTACGAGGTGTTTCTACCTGCCAGTTCTTACTCGTCCGATGGCTCCTACACCTCCTGCGGGGGCCCGAACCTCACTTACTGCGCGTACCACGGCAACTTCAACTACAGCGGGCTTGACGTTAAATATGCCTCCATGCCGTATCCGAGCTGCGGAGGATGCCAGAGCTCGGGGTTTTCGACGACGGAGAACTTTGAGCATTTTGTCTCGCACGAGACGCGCGAGGCTGTTACAGACGAGGACGGCACTGCATGGTACGACCGTCGCGGCTACGAGGCTGACGACAAGTGCGCGTGGAGGCCGACACCGTTCACCGACTCCTCGACCGGCGTTAATGC
>QIAH01000297.1 GCA_003225465.1 Acidobacteriota bacterium
CGATGCCCGTCATGAAGGCGGCGAAAGAAAAGAAATACTTCCGCGGGGATGAGATGCCGGGAGTGGCGGTAGTGCCGGCGACCACGGCGAGTGTTCCGGTGGGTGGCGGGCAGTAAGGGGTCAGAACCCCTTCAAAAGCATACTGCGTAGGTCCCCTTCGATCGCCCCGAGGACATTCGATTGGACTAGGGATAGTTTTACCGGTTCGATCGTGTCCGGAGTTCCGGCGCCGGCGTAGCCAATAAAAGCGGCACTGATTCTTTTTCGTTTCGACCGTACTTTCGACGCGTCTCCATGATCGACATCATGTCGGAGATCTGTTCTCAAATCGTTGATGTGCACAAACGCGTTAGGCCACACGCTCAACCTACTCCCGCAGGATTCACGGAACAGAAAGTACAGATCGTCTACAAATTCCCCGTAAGAACTGAGATCCTTAACTGGCTTACGCACTCGAAGCAACGCTTGTGCGGTCTTGTTGGTCGCCTTGAACAGATCCTCTCCCAACTTTGCGGCGTGCGCCTTGTTTAGTTGTCCCACCAGTTCTGCGATTGAATCCCCGAGTGCCCCAATTCGCCTGGACACTCCGCTCTCAGCAATGACCGACACGTCAAAGATATCGGCAATGTCGGGAGCGATTCGAAACAACTTTCGAAGCATGATTTCCTGACGCGTCCGGGCCGCTCCCCTGACGTTGGCGTTCACAGAACGCTGGAATGTAACGTAGTCACTGTCAGTGGCGCTCTGCCCCATTTCGACCTGTTCCGCCAACTCTGCCATGAACGTCTCGAAAAACTTGCGCAGTTGTGTCTCGTAGCCGTCTGCATGGCCGGTGGCTATGATCTTGCAAACCAGCGTGAGAAGTGACTGCACAATTGTTCGAGTACGGAGTGATGAACCTCGGGTTTTGAACGCCTTGTGCGAGAAGTCGAGGGCCGCTTTCAATCTCTTCCCGACCGCAGAGGTCGCGGCGAAGGCACTCTGTGCCAAAAAGACCTTCTTCATATCGTCGAAACGCAACCCCGCATCCAGCCCCTCGATTTCGAGTGTCGCCACCTTTGCCAGGATGTCGAAGTGGGCATAGCGCGTATTGGGTACACCGACTGTGCGCTTGAAGAAGGGATGTTTTGCACCAGATCGGCAATAATCTGTTAGCTTGCTCGGGACTGCGTTTAGCTTTTCGCTACTCGTGAGAGGCATCCCCTCTTGGAGCCTCTGAAAAAACTCCTTCAATTCGTCGTCGGTCGCTTCAACAATAACGTCGTACTCGATTTCGAAATCGTCGAATGTGTCAGCGATTTTGCGAGGAAGGTCCCGGTACAGACGCCCACCGAAGCGCTGGGCTGACTCTTGGCTCAATGCCAAATCGCTGGAGAAGAACTCGAAGATCGCTATCAGCCGCTGCTGACCATCCTCAACCAGATATCCGTCGTCCGATGCCTCGACAAAGTAGAACTTTGGCAACTTCCAGCCACGCAGCATTGAATCGATCAGACCCTGCTTCTTTTCTCGAGTCCACACTTCGCCGCGTTGCCAGTCTGGGATGTCGTACCGATCTCGACGACGAAATATCTTGTCAACCGCCCGCTTCTCGGACGTCATCTTCATATGTACTACCCCTTTGCCCACTACGCCCCAGGCGGCTAATTATATTCCGAACCCAGCTACGTCCCTCCCCCAACCGACCGCCCGGCAAGTTCCCCTTGATCGCATATTCCCCATCAGTGCCATCTGTAAAATCTGCGGCCCGCATTTCCAACCACCCGCGCTTTGCCAGTTATAATCAACTGTAATTATGCTCGCGTGGACTCATGCGTTCAAAAAGCCGCGCCGCCTGCAAAGCTACAAGCATCGAATCTGACTAGCGAGGAGCCTCATGGCGATTCAGAAGACCGAGAAAATCTGGCACAACGGCAAGCTCATAGCCTGGGACGACGCGACCATTCACGTGATGGCGCACGTCATCCACTACGGCTCGTCGGTGTTCGAGGGCGTGCGCTGCTACGCGCCCCCCAGCGGCCCGGCGATTTTCCGCGCGCCGGAACACGCGCAGCGGCTGCTGGATTCGGCCAAGGTCTATCGGATCGACGTGGACTTCACCCGCGACGACATCGTTAAAGCCATGTGCGATGTGGTCGCCAACAACGGCGTGTGGCCTTGCTACCTGCGCCCGGTCGTGCTTCGCGGCTACGGCGAGGCCGGCGTCAATCCCTTCAATTCTCCCACCGAGGTCTACGTCGTCAACTACCCGTGGGGTAAATATCTCGGCTCCGATGCCGAGCAGGGTTGCGACGTCTGCGTTTCGTCCTGGACGCGTCTCGCGCCCAACACGCTCCCCGCGATGGCCAAGGCCGGCGCGAACTACATGAACTCGCAGCTCATCAAGATGGAAGCTATCGTGAACGGCTACGCCGAGGGCATCGCGCTCGACACCAGCGGCTACGTGAGTGAAGGCTCGGGCGAAAACGTCTTCCTCGTGCGCAACGGCGTGCTCCAGACCGCGCCCCTCGGCAACTCGGTGCTCCCCGGCATTACCCGCGACTCGGTGCTCCAGATCGCCCGCGACCTGAACATCCCGGTTCTCGAACAGATGATCCCGCGCGAAATGCTCTACCTCGCTGACGAAGCCTTCTTCAGCGGCACCGCCGCGGAAGTCACACCTATCCGCTCCGTCGACAAGATCACGGTAGGCAAAGGCGTTACGGGGCCCATCACCAGGGCCATCCAGAAAGAGTTCTACGCCATTGTCAAAGGCGAGAAGGCCGATCGCCATCGTTGGCTGACGCCAGTCCCCGTACGGAGCAAGCAACCGGTCAGCGTGTAGGAAGGCAGGCTCTAGACTCTGGGCTCTAGTTCTCGGTGGAGAGTCGGGCGTCCCCGACCGGACGGGCGAGACGCCCGCCCCTCCACTTTCGTGTAGAATGGCGGGCGGATTGAGAGTGGGGGCGCTTCAGGTGCGCCCCTTTGGTTTCTAGCCGCAACTCAACGAAACACCCTCACAGAAGGAGTGCATTATGGCGACCGCAGAATCATGCGTGACGGCAGACTTCGCGCTGGGCTACCAGGAAATGATGCTCCAGGGGCTGGCCAACGAAGTACAAACCACTAAGAAAGTTCTGTCCGCGATACCGGAAGGAAAAAAAGATTTTCGTCCCGATCCCAATGCGCGCACGGCATGGGAACTGGCCTGGCATCTCGCCAATACCGACGTGCAGTTCCTCGACGGGATTGCCGACGGACAATTCAAGATGGAGTCTCCCGACGACGAACACAAGCCCCGGACCGTTACCGAGCTAGTCACCTGGTACGACGAGAACATGGCGCGTGCCACTGAGCGCGTGCGCAAGCTCAGCCCCGAGCAACTCATGAAACCCATCGAGTTCTTTGGCGTCTTCAATCTTCCGGCGGCCTTTTACATGGGCTTCCTGAACAATCACAGCATTCACCATCGCGGACAGCTGGCGACCTATTTGCGGCCGATGGGATCGAAGTGCCCATCGATTTACGGCGGCAGCTATGACGAGCCGTGGCAGGGTGGCGAAGCTTCCAACGCTGCATAAAACTCATCCATTGGAGAGGCGGGCGTCCCCGCCCGCCTGTCCTCGCGCATCTCATGACCCAGCGCGCTCGCGCCCGCCCAGCTTTGTCCGCTTTCGGTTTTCTAGCGCCCGCACCACAGCAGGGGAAGATCGTATTTTTTAAATTCTCGATCCGCCGTCAGAAGCGTCATATTCTCGACGATCGCTTGTGCGATGAGCAACCGGTCGAACGGATCGCGATGGTGCGGCGGAAGTCCATGCACCGCCAAGGCGTGCATATGAGAGATGGGCAGCGGTCGCAGTCCCTGCATCATGATGCGACTTGGAACGTAAGTCCCCGGCGGTTCTGGAAGTCGTAGTTTTCCACTTGCCACTTTGATCGCAACTTCCCACGAGGTAACGGCGGACAGGAATAGCTCTTCGGTACGATCAGCAAAAATCTCTCTCGCAGACGACGACATCCTCTCAGGCTCCCCAACACTCCAGAGCCAGACGCCAGTGTCGAGCAAGTAGCTCATTTCGTTTTCTTCTTCGCTTTGCGTCGGGGTGGAGACGGGCTGGTAATCGGCGCGTCGTAGAACAAAGCCTTCAGTTCCGGCAGGGGAGCATTAAAATCGTCCGCCATCCAGATGCGACCGCGATCAATTCCCAGGGGCCGCTTCCCGTCCTTAGGGCCGACCGCCACCAGCCTGGCCACCGGGACTCCCGCCCGCGAGATCACGACTTCTTCTCCCTCCGCCACTTTCTGCAACAGGCGGGAGAGGTGAGTCTTGGCCTCATGAATGTTGATTTCCATCTATCGAGATTAGCTAAGTCTATGAACTAAGTCAATCGCCTTAGCACAATCATCGCGGCTCCGCCTTCGTGCTACGTCCTTTTCTCAGACTGCCACGCGGAAGGTAGTCGAAGCTAACAGCTGATAGCCAACAGCTAGCCGCCGCCCTCCCATTACTTAGGTCATCTTGGGGAAGGTGACGTTTCGCGCCATCATAGTCAGTGACTACGGGAGTCGTGTCGAATGAATATTGATGACTTGCTTCGGATTGCGATGGAGCGACGCGCGTCCGACTTGCACTTGAAGGTCGGAAACTACCCTCACCTGCGCATCGACGGCGAACTGCATCCGTTGACCGACCAGCCCCGCATCACTGCCGAGGACATGCTGACTATGGCGTTCAGCATGATGTCGGCGCGCCAGAAGCAGAAGTTCAAAGAGACCACCGAAATCGACATGGCCTACGGCGTGGCCGGACTGGGCCGCTTCCGTGTAAACGTCTTTCAGCAGCGCGGCAACGTGGGACTGGTGCTCCGAGTCATTCCCACCAAGATCCGCGCGCTCGATGAACTCTACTTGCCAAAAGTCGTTGAGCAGGTTTGCGACATGCCGCGCGGCCTCGTCCTGGTTACGGGCGTCACCGGCTCTGGCAAGTCCACCACGCTCGCTGCCATGGTCGATCGCGTCAACGCCACCCGCGCCGAGCATATCATCACCATCGAAGACCCAATCGAATTCCTGCACCGCGACAAGAAAGGCTACGTCAACCAGCGCGAGATCGAAGTGGACACACCGTCGTTCTCTGCCGCTTTGCGCGCCTCTCTCCGTCAGGATCCGGACGTAATCCTGGTCGGCGAAATGCGCGACCTTGAAACCATCGGCACCGCTATCCACGCAGCCGAAACCGGCCACATGGTGTTCTCCACGTTGCATACCCTGGACGCGGTCGAAACCATCAACCGCATCATCGCTGTCTTCCCGCCGCCGGAGCAGAAGCAAGTCCGCCTGCAGCTCGCGGCGATTCTGCGCGCCATCATCAGCCAGCGCCTGGTGCGCCGAGCCGACACCGAAGGCCGCGTGCCCGCGGTCGAGGTCATGATCAACACCGCGTTCATCCGGGAATGTATTCTCGTGCCCGAAAAAACGCGCTCCATCCGCGACGCGATCGCCGCTGGCACGTCGCAGTACGGCATGCAGACCTTCGACCAGTCGCTCTGGGACCTGTTCCAGGCGGGCCTGGTCGGTTACGAAACCGCGCTCGAGAACGCCTCGAATGCCGACGATTTCAAGCTGCGCATGCAGGGCATCGCATCCACCGCAGACATTTCCCGCCAGGCCATGCAGTCGGCCGGATTCGGCGGCCGCTAGCTACACACTTCCAGATTGCTGTCCTCCTGAATGGGGCGCGCGACGAGCGCGCCCTTTTTTTGAAGGCAGGTGTCAGGTCTCAGCTGTCAGGGTCACTTTTCAGTTCTCAGTTCTCAGTTCTCAGTTCTCAGGCTCATGTTGGATTCGACATTTCTTCCAAAAAGCGCTTCTTCGCGTCCTTTGCGATTCCGTTGCGCACTTTTCAGTTAAAAAGCCTTTTTCGACCTGGGACCATCATCCCGGGGGATCACGCACTCGCAACTTGAAACCCGAAACTCGAAACTCGAAACTACATTCACTTCCCCTCCGGGTCGCCTTGCGCTAACGTGGATGTCGATGTCGTTCTCCCGTTCCAAGAAGAAGGTCTACACCGAAGCTGAGCTCTACGAATACGCTGTCGGTGCGCTCGCCCGACGCATGCGTTCCATCGCCGAGTTGAAGCGCCTGCTTCGCCAAAAAGTTGAGATCGATACGGAATTCGGCCAGACCCTGGTCGAGTTGATCGTCCGAAAACTGAAAGACCAGGGCTATCTCAACGACGCCAAATACGCAGCGGCGTTTTCTTCGCTGCGACGCGACAACGAGAAATTCGGCCGCATGCGCGTGGTCACGGACCTGAAAATCAAAGGCGTGCACGGCGACGTGATCGACACAGCGGTTTCGGCAGCATTCGATGAGGTCAGCGACGAGAAGCAGGCCCGCGCCTTCCTCCAGCGCAAGCGACTTGCGAAGCCGAAGGATCGGAAACAGGCAGCCCGGATCTTTCGCCAACTGATGCGGGCGGGCTTCCGCTCGAAGACCATCTTCAGCATCCTAAAAAAATGGGATGTGGACGACGAGATGCTGACTGCACTGGAAGGGGAAAATCAGGAATAACCACAGAGGGCACAAAGGTTCACAAAGGAAATACTTCCCGCCCCATGCAGGTATAAGAAGACTGGTCTGCCAATCACCGAAAACCACAATCAAAATCGCATGCTTTGTTTTTCCCTCGTGCTGCTTTGTGTCCTCTGTGGTTAAGATTTTTCTGGTCCATAGTGGTTTAGAATTGAAGTTTCGCAACTGAATCGGGTTCCATCCGTAGGGGCTTTCGAAAATACTCATGCCGACCGGCTCCCAGATCCGCCGCATGTTCCTGGACTTTTTCATCGAGAAAGGCCATCGCGAGGTCCATTCTTCCTCGCTTGTCCCGCAGAACGATCCCACGCTGCTATTCACCAATGCGGGCATGAACCAGTTCAAGGACGTCTTCCTCGGCCTCGAAAAGCGCGACTACTCGCGCGCCACGACTTCGCAGAAGTGCGTGCGCGCCGGCGGCAAGCACAACGATCTCGAAAACGTGGGTTTTACCAACCGTCATCACACGTTTTTCGAGATGCTGGGGAACTTCTCCTTCGGCGACTACTTCAAGAAAGACGCCATTGCCTACGCGTGGGAATTGATCACTTCGCCGAAATGGTTCGGAATTCCGAAAGATAAGCTCTACACCACCATCTTCAAGGGCGAGAACGGCGTGGAGCGGGATGCCGAAGCCTATGACCTGTGGGTAGCGCAGGGTGTGTCGAAGGATCGCATCTACGAGTTCGGCGCCAAGGACAATTTCTGGCAAATGGGCGACACCGGCCCCTGCGGCCCATGCAGCGAGATTCACTACGACATGGGCGCCATCGCGAGCGATCTGGGCCACACCGATTGCGAGTTCGGCTGTGACTGCGGCCGTTACGTCGAAATCTGGAATCTGGTGTTTATGCAGTTCGACCGCGATGTCAGCGGGAAGCTCACTCCACTGCCTAAGCCGTCGATCGATACAGGAGCGGGACTAGAACGTGTGACGTCGGTACTGCAGGGTGTGATTTCAAATTACGAAACCGACCTGTTCACGCCGCTTATCCAGCGGGCGGTGGAATTGACGGATGCAAAAGCCGAGCTACGCTCGGCCGGGCAGACGAGGGCGTCTGCCCCTACGCGAGCAATTACGAACTCGAACACGGGGCACGAGGCCACCATAAAGGACGTAGGGACAGGCGCCTCGCCTGTCCAGGCCGAGCGAAGCTCGGCTGCCGAAGGTGGCACCCACGGTGCAGCCTCGTTAAGAGTGATTGCTGATCACTCCCGTGCAGCCACGTTCCTCATCTCCGACGGTGTTATTCCCTCGAATGAAGGACGCGGGTACGTCCTGCGTAAAATCATCCGCCGCGCGATCACGCACGGGCGTTTGCTCGGACAAAACAAGCCATTCCTGCATCAGATGGTGTTCACCGTGCGGGACCTGATGCAGGATGCATATCCCGAACTGAAGGAAACGGTAGACCGCGTATCGAAAGCCGTTCTCGCAGAAGAAACGCGCTTTGCGCACACGATGGAAGTCGGCCTCAAGAAACTCGAGGACGACTTGCAGCCTCTAGTGCTCTCCGCTCGAAATGGTTCGGAACCGACCCCGATCTATTCCGGTGACAAAGCTTTCAAACTCTACGACACCTTCGGGATGCCGCTAGACTTTATGCAAGACGCTGCTCGCGATCAAGGCATCGTGTTCGATCAAGCGGGGTTCGATGCCGCCATGGACGAGCAGCGCCAGCGCGCGAAGGCATCCTGGAAAGGCGCGGCCAAGCAGACTGCCAATCCGGAATATCAGAAGCTGCCCACGTCGGTCTTCGAAGGCTACCGCCAAACGCGGTCGGAAGCCTGCGAAGTACTTGCACTATTGAAAAACGGCCAGGGCGTAAAAGAACTCAAGCCGGGCGACGAGGGCGAAGCGATCCTAGATCACACGCCCTTCTACGCCGAAGCCGGCGGCCAGGTCGGCGATCGCGGCTGGTTCTACTCCGACGATCACAATACGGTCGTCGCTGACGTCACCGGGTGTTACTACCCGGTACAGGGAGTGCGGGCTCACAAAATCATCGCCAAACAACCGATTCACCTGGGCGACAAAGTGGACGCGGTGGTCGACACCGGTGTACGCGAAGCCACTATGCGCAACCACACGGCGACACATCTTCTTCATGCCGGCCTTCGCGAAGTGCTAGGCAAGCACGTCAAGCAAGCCGGATCGCTGGTCGCGCCTGGACATCTGCGTTTTGATTTTTCCCACTTCACTTCCGTCGCAGACGAAGAGTTGCAGGACATTGAAGACATCATCAATAAAGAAGTGCTGCGCAACCGCAAAGTCGAGACCATCGCAAATGTTCCCATCGACGTGGCCGTCAACGAGTATCACGCCATGGCGCTGTTCGGCGAAAAGTATGGCGACAAGGTGCGCGTCATTCGCATCGGCGACTTCTCCACCGAACTTTGTGGCGGCACACACACCGCCGCGACCGGCGAAATCGGCCTCATCAAGATTCTCAAGGAAGGCAGCGTTTCCTCAGGCGTGCGCCGCGTCGAAGCCATCACCGGCGAAGGCTCCGTGCGCCACTTCCGCAAAGATCATCAACTGGAGAATGTCGTCGCGACTCTCGCCGCGCATGCTGATGGCACAACGCCTGCCGAGGCACTCAAACTGGAACTCGAAAAGCGCGACGCCGAGATCAAACGTCTCGCCCGCGAACTCGATCAAGTGCGTATGAAGTCGGCTTCGTCATCGGTCGCCGCGACCACAGAGAGAATTCGAGAAGTCAAGGGCGTGAAGGTGCTCGCGCACCGCGTCGACAATCTCGAGCGTCCACAGATGCGTACACTGGTCGATCAATTGCGCAACAAAATTGGATCTGGAGTGGTGGTGCTGGGATCGGCCATCGATGGGCGGGTCGCGCTGATCGCGGGCGTCACCAAGGATCTCACCAACCGCATCCAGGCTGGGAAAGTGATCGGCCAAGTCGCGCAGAAGGTGGGCGGCAAGGGCGGAGGGCGTCCCGATATGGCTGAGGCGGGCGGTGACAAGCCAGAGGCGCTGGATGCGGCGTTGGGAGAAGTGTACGAGATTGTGGGGTCGATGATTTAGCCGGGTCGTAGGTCTCGGGTCTTAGGTCTCGGGTCTTAGATCTCAGCTTTTCGGTCCCAGAGCTCCGGCGGTCAGGATTCAGCTGTGAACCACGAAATCCTGACACCTGCGGCCTGAGACCTGAAACTTGGCCCTGTGAGCTTTCTATGAAAGAGCGCATTTCGTTTGTCACCCATCAGGGCAAAAAGATCATGCTGATTGACTTCGGCGATTGCGAATCCAAGCAAATTCTCATCTTGTTGGAGGCAGTCAAGCAGGCGGTTTCGCGCCATGCTCCAGGCTCACTGCTCACGCTTGGCGACTTCAGTGGAGCACACTTGGATCGGGCAGTAGTCTCTCGCCTAAAAGAAGTCATGGTTCTCGATCGACCCTACGTCAAGCGTGCTGCCCTGGTTGGCGTGGACACTATTCCCAAGATCTATCTAGAAAATATGAAGAGCTTCTCGCAGAGAAATATTCCAACTTTCAAAACGCGTGAAGCTGCTATGGATTGGTTGGTGAAGGAGGAGTAGTTATCAACCATCAGCTATGGGCTTATTAGCAGCGACCAATTCACGAGAGTGGTGCGGTTAACCTCTGCAGCTCCCGTCGCCGAAAGCGCAAGAACAGCAGACCAATCACTGCGCTGACAATCACCAACTCCACGACGCTGCCTTCGGGTCCAACCGTTCCACCCGTCATCCACTTGCTGCCGCTCAGCGTGGTGTTCAGCAGGTGACCGTTGGCAGGAATTCCGCTGTCGGCCACGCCGAAGAAGTAAGTCTCCGCCCAGTCCCAGGCAGCGTGCATGCCAATGGCAAACCATAGGTTGCCTGTGACCCGCAGTGATACACAAAACAGCAGCGCAGCCAGGGCGGTTGCAAAGCCTCCCACCCAGGTCTCTCCCGGGTTTCCCATGTGGCCCAGCCAGAACAGTCCCGAAAGGATCAAGGCTGCCGGCCAGAAGCCAATCCCCGTGGACAAGGTGAATTGGGGATAGCCGCGGAAGAGGAACTCCTCGAAGAAGCCCACCATCACAAAAGCAGCCAGCCATAGAAGCGCGTAACGAACGGCAGCGGATCCGGTGAGGTCGAATCCATTCACGGTTACGTTGCCCGTGAGGTAGAGCGTGAACATGGTGGCGCACTCGGCGAAGAAACCCCAGACCAGTCCTTCAAAGAAGCGAATGCCAAAGGCGCCACGGCGCGGCAAGCCGTAATCGCCGAGCGAGCGCTTTTCGATCGAGCCCATAATCAGGGTGGCCAACAGTACGCACAGGAACGCCAAGCTTTCTTGCAGCAGTACGGTCTTTGCGCTGACGTCGATGGCGGCGGGGAGATGAGGCTTCACTATGTGCAAAAGGCGCAAGGTTCTGCTGATCCCGAAACGCAGTCCGAATACGATGGCAACAAAAATAGCCAGGCGCCAAAAGGCGCGCAAACCATCTGGTCCCCAGAAAACCAACTTCAGACGGTCGGCCCGCGTGGGCATTGGTGCGGCTGGACTTAACGAGGAAGGTACCTGTTCGGCGGTTTGAATCTCTTCGGGCTGCATACACATAACCTACGTGGACGAGCGCAACGAAGTTCCGGAGCGCTCAGCAGCAATTCGTTGGGCTCGCTGGAGACTACTACCAGACTTTCTGTCGGCCACCCTCGACCTCAGCGGCTAAAGCCGCGTTGAATTTGTGGCTCTTACGGCTGGACTAAAGTCCAGCCCTTTCAAAGCGCAGCTATCGCGACCGTTCTTCAGCAAGCGCTAAAAGCCGAGCCATCTCGAAACTCCGAGAGCTCCGAGGGGTGCGGCTCAGACCTTCAACTTCTCCACTTCAGCATGACCGGACCTGTAATTGGATGTTGAAACTCGGCGCCAGTGCGGCGGGAATCGAGATAGGCCTGCTTGAGCTGGAAGTACCACTTGGCGGGACGATCGGCGTCGTCGATCAGCATGAGATGGGGATTGTGTTTCAGACCTTCGGATTGTTGTTCCATGGTCTTGCGATCCTGCTCGACGAACTTGGCAAAAACGAACTTCAGCAGCTCAGCGCCGAACGGCATCCAGCGAAAGATGTTCCAGGCGGCGACCACGTCGATGCGGCACTGGCTGCGCGTAATCGGCGTGACCGTTGTCAGGCTCGAGAACCAGTACTTCCCTGCCCGGATGGTCTCCCAACGCATGTTTGGGAGCGTGAAGTCGATGGTGGTCATGATGGAATCGGCATCGGCGTAGAGCTTGAGCAGCTTGTAGGGCGCACTGTTGGAGCTGGGCGTATGCGCACTCATGCGGAAGCCTTGCGGGATCGGCTCAAAGGACTTCTGTTTCTCGTGAATAGAATCGCGGCTGCGCCACCACCAGGCTTGGTGGACAAAGGGACCGTGCGCCGGGTCCATGAGGCCGATGATGCCGTGGTCGACAGTGCAGGGCAGGTCGGAGGTCAGGTAGGCGACTTTGTATTTGTTGCTGAAGATGGGCACGCGTGGTACGGGAAAGGGCGGATCGGCGCGGCGGGTGAATCCGGCTCCTGCAGGGACGGCCTCGGGCATGAACACCCAGATGAAGTCGTCGTGCTCTTCACAGGCGTAGCTGCCTGCGTAGATGCGGTCGACCTTCAATTTCTGATCGGCCGTCAAAGATGGGATGAGCTGGCATTGGCCGCTGTGGGGCTCGAACCGCCAGCCATGGTAGCTGCATTCAAGCTGAGAGCCGTCGAAGCGACCGCAGGAGAGTGGCATGCCACGATGCGGGCAGGCGTCCTGCAGGGCGAACGCACGTCCTTGCAGGTCCCGGCCGAGGACAAGCGGCGTTTCGAGCAGCATCGCCTTAGCCAGTCGGTTGCGGACGACGCGATCGCTGGGCAGGGCGCGGTACCAGAAGCCCCGAAGCATCAGCGAATCTGGGGTTTGGCGTTGGGGGGATTCATCGAACATGGCGACGAAGCGAGGGTACTACAGTCAGGCGCGATTTTCGGGAAGACGTCTTTGAGTTTGCAGCTTAATGGACGCCACGAACAGAAAATACACCGCGTGTCAGTGGCGTTCCTGAGGTCCGTGGGGATCGTTCGACTCCGTTTGGCTGGCGCCTCCCTTCGCTCATCATGACAGTTCTAAAGCCTTGATATGGTGACACTTCTGAATCGAGGACGCCACCATGGTTCTGGGTGGGACGAAAGCCGTCTGACCGGGCGGCATTGGCCTATTTTCAGTAACTTACAGCGATTACTTCGGTGGTTCTATGGCCTTCGGATAGTTTGCTGGGGCTCGGTGAAACGCCCTATAATCGGAGGCACTCTGGTTGAAGTTCTCCGTCAGGTTCCGGGTAGATCCGTTGAGGACTTCGTGTCTTTGCTACGAGGATAGACCCGGACATGCGAAAGCGCCTGCAAATCGCTCTGATGGCTAGTCCCGTACTCGCGGCCTCCTTTTCCCTATTTGCGCCTTATCTGCATGCTGCCTCGGGTGCGGAGGGTGCGCCTACCAAGCTTGTCGCAACCACCGACGATAGTGGTCGCACGGTCTATACAAATGAGTATGTTGCGGCGTCGGCCAAGGCTGCCCGTGGCAATGAGGAAGGCTCGCCGCGGCAGAGCCGACTAGTCTATTGGAGCGAGAAAGAAAAGCGCTTCAAGCAAGTTCCCTCGGCGACCATGGGAGCGGCGCGATCGGCGGCGGCGGAGGTCAATCGCTATCTGAACCGGGAATCGAATGGCGAGGGGTCAGCGGCGAATACGAATTTTCTGCGCAGCAACACGCCTGTCAACCCGCAGGACGTGGATGCGGCCATCGAGCAGGCGGCGGCGCGGCACAACGTGGATCCGAACCTGGTGCGGTCGGTGATCAAGGTAGAATCGAATTTCAATCCCAACGCGGTTTCCCGCAAGGGAGCGATGGGGCTGATGCAGTTGATGCCGAGCACGGCGCGGTCCCTGCACGTAACCAACCCGTTTGACCCGCAACAAAACGTAGATGCCGGGGTTCGTCATTTGAAGAAGCTGCTCGAAAGCTACGGAGGCAATATCCGGCTGAGCCTGGCGGCCTATAACGCGGGCGCGGGCGCAGTGGCGCGCAGCTCAGGAGTTCCCCGCTACTCCGAGACGCAGAACTACGTGCGCCGGATCACGGAACTCTATTACGGCGGGTCGGGCGCAGACGCGCACGTGGTAGGCAATGTGGTGCACGACCCTGTGCGGGTTCAGCGAGATGCGCGGGGCGTGCTTTATATCAGCAATACGGACTAATACCAGCAACACCTTATAGCCGTTTTAGCATCTCTCGGTAGGCCGTTCGAACAAGCAAGCAGCGGGCTGGAAAAGTTGAGGACCCTACATCGAAACCAGCGCGGGTTGCGTCTGGGTGCAGCGCTTGTCATGATGCTGCTTCCGGCGCTGCCGGGACACGCTCGTGTCCGGCATGGAGATGCGTGGGCTCGCGAGAATTTCGCCCGGGCCGAGCGCATGCGTGAAGCGCTCAACGGCCGTCCGGCTAAACAGCGTGCCCGCCGAGACTACCAGCGCGTCATTGATTCCTACCGCCGCGTTTACTTCGGTGCTCCAACTTCTTCCAAAGGCGATGCCAGCGTGGTTGCCGTGGCGGAGTTGCAGGTCGAGATGGGCCGGCAATTCGATGACAACCAGATCCTGCAAAGCGCCGTGAAGCAGTATGAGTTCCTGCGCAAGGAATATCCCGGAAGCAAGTACCGCTTCGATGCACTGTTCACGATCGGAGAAATCTACAAGGACGACCTGGACGATCCCGAGGAAGCTCAGGCGACGTTTGAAGAATTTCTGCGCCGCTATCCCCGGAATCGTCTGTCGGAAGAAGCTAAGCAGGCCATTGCCGAACTGAACCAGGACGCCGCCGACCTCCAGAGAGAAGCTTCGGCCATGCGCGAGGCGGAGAAATATCAGAAGGCCGCGGACCAGGTTGGGAAGTCGGCAAAGCCTGCGGGCAAAGTGGCAAAGACGTCCGATGAGAACGATGATCGGAGCGGCGATGGGGACGGCGCATCTGGCGCTGATGTCAGCATCAACAAGACGGAAGGTCTTGCCCGTGTGACCAGCATTCGACACTGGTCGACGCCGGACTATACGCGTGTGGCCATCGACCTGGAGCAGGACGTCAAGTTCGCTTCGCAGCGCATCGATCATCCCGATCGGATCTTCTTCGATCTCTACGACACGAAATTGGCGTCGACGCTGGTGGGCAAGAGCTTCGATGTCGATGACGGCTTTCTGAAGAAAATCCGGGTTGCGCAATTCAAGCCAGGCAAGACTCGGGTCGTGCTCGAAGTGGACGATCTCTCCGACTATGACGCGTTTTTGCTGCCGAACCCTTCGCGGCTAATCATCGACATTCATGGCAAGCAGACTGCGGGCGCTGGAAAGAGCCGCGCTGCACTCCGGGACAGCACCAGGAATTCCAAGGAGTTGCTGGCTACCGCAGACACGACCGCAGCGATGAAAGATGAAACCGGCGCCACGGACAGCACTTCCACGTCTGACTCATCTGAACCTGCGAAGGTGGCCAAGGTCGAGAACACGAGGCCCACGGTCGAGACTGTGAACGTTGGCAAGCATCCTGTGAAGAGAATCATTGAGGCGTCGGACGACGACCAAGCCACTTCGAAAAGGGCGACTGTGGCTCGCAAAGTCGAAGATCTGAGGCCTGACGTTTCCCCAGTCAAGTCGACGGATGCGAACAATTTAACTGACGCGCCCCTCGCCGATGAACCCGCGGCCGAGAAGAAGACGCTCCACGGCAAGAGCAAGCGCAAGAGCGCTGCCGCGGCGGCAGACATCGATGTGCGAGAAGCACGCCCCACGGCAGCCGGCGACCGGTCCCTCATTCGTGCGCTGGGCTTGAAGATCGGAAAGATCGTAATTGATCCAGGTCATGGCGGGCACGATACGGGAACGATCGGACCGGATGGGCTGCTCGAAAAAGATCTGGTCGTCGATGTGGGCAGGCGTTTGGGCAAGCTGCTCGAAACGCGCCTGGGCGCTGAAGTGATTTATACGCGCAAGGATGACA
>QIAH01000178.1 GCA_003225465.1 Acidobacteriota bacterium
GAAGCGGTCAACAATGTCGTTCGTCACAAACTTCGAATTGCTGCTGTCGACTTCGCAGTGCTGCAGGTAGTCATACCCGCCACGATTGCTTACATACGAGGTCAGCGCGGGCGGCAGATCCTCCGGCTTGTAGCGCGAGAGCAAATCTACGACGTGATTCGACACCAGCGCGGGAAACCAGCGCACCTGCTTGCGGGCGTGTTCGAGGTCATCCGACATCCACACCGGAGCGGCCGCCATGATTTCAATCTTTCGAAAATCGCGCCCCGCCGCCTCCGCGCCTTTTTTGACAAACCCCAGGCACCACTCGATCAGATCCGGATCGGCAAACTGCAGAATGACGCCATCGCCAATTCGTCCCGCCATGTCCAGCACCTTCGGCCCGTAGCCTGCGATCCACACGGGTGGAACGACCTTCGCCCAGGTGAGCCGCGTGGGCTGGCCTTCGTACTCAATTTCGTGCCCGGACATCAACTCGCGCAGCGTTTTTACCGCCCGCTCCAGATCGCCGGCGCCGACCGGCTTCTTGCCGAGGACACGCCGCGAGCTGTCACCGCGGCCGATGCCCACCTGCATGCGCCCGCCGGAGACCAGGTTCAACGTCGCGAATAAACTCGCCGTCACGGTCAGGTCGCGTACCGCCGGGTTGGTTACGCATGGGCCTAGCTTCATCTTTTTTGTATTGGCGGCCATCAATGTAAGCAGCGGGTAGGGCTCGAGCCACAGCACGTGCGAATCGAAAATCCATCCATATTCGAACCCGGCTGCTTCCGCTTGCCGCGTCAAGGCGACGATGCGGTCTACCGTCATGTCAGGCTTGATCGTGATTCCGAAGTGCATATGAGCTCCCTTTTCGGGCTGCGAGCTACGAGCTACGAGCAAACAGAAAATGGAGTTTACTCGAAGCTTGCGGCTCGAAGCTCAATGATCTTTGGTGTTCCTTTGTGTCCTTAGTGGTTCAAGCAAAGCCTTACCACGAAGGACACGAGGGTTGCACGAAGGAACACCCGAAGGACGGGCAGTTTAGCATAAAATGCGAGTTCTGCTTTTCTTCGGAGGACGTTTGCAATGGGCTTCGATACCATGATCGTCAACGGGCGCGTGGTCACCGCGACCGATACCTACGCCAGCGACATCGCCGTTTCCAACGGCAAAATCGAAGCCATCGGAAACAATCTTCCGCGCGACAACGCGAAGAAGATCATCGACGCCGCCAACAGGTACGTTCTCCCTGGCGGCATCGACGTGCACACTCATCTCGACATGCCCTTCGGCGGCACGACCAGCGCCGACGATTTCGAAACCGGCACGCGCGCGGCGGCGTTTGGGGGCACGACTACGCTCATCGATTTCGCCATCCAGTACAGAGGCCAGACGCTGCGAACTGCCTTTGATACTTGGATGCAGAAGGCGTCCGGCAGGGCAGTCAGCGATTACGCGTTTCATTGCATCATCACCGACCTCGGGGCCGCGCAACTGGAAGAGATGAACGCTCTGGTGCGCGAGGGCGTGACGAGTTTCAAGCTCTTCATGGCCTATCCCGGCGTTTTCATGCTCGACGACGCCAGCATCTTTAGAGCTTTCCGCGCCACAGCCAAGAATGGTGGGCTGGTGTGCATGCACGCGGAAAACGGCAATGCCATCGACGTGATCGTGCAGCAGGCGCTTGCGGAAGGGAAGAAGGCTCCCAAGTACCACGCGCTCACGCGCCCCACAACCGCGGAAGCCGAAGCCACTTCGCGCGCGATCGCGCTGGCGGAAATGGCGGGAGCGCCGGTATACATCGTTCACATGAGCTGTAATGACGCGCTGGAAAAAGTTCGCGAGGCGCGCGACCGGGGCTTGCCGGTTTATGCTGAAACTTGCCCGCAATACTTATATCTTTCGCTGGAAAACATGGATGCTCCCGGCTTCGAAGGTGCGAAGTACGTGTTCACGCCACCGCTCCGCGAGAAGTGGCACCAGGAAAAGCTCTGGAATGGCCTGAAGCAGGACCACCTGCAAGTTGTCTCCACCGACCACTGCCCGTTCTGCTTCAAGGAACAGAAAGAACTCGGCAAGGACGATTTCACGAAAATTCCTAACGGCGGGCCGGGCATTGAGCACCGAATGAGCCTGATCTACTCCGGCGGCGTCGCGAAAGGACGTTTCACCGTGAACCGCTTTGTCGAACTTGTGTCCACAACCCCGGCCAAGCTTTTCGGGCTCTATCCTCGCAAAGGCACGATTGCCATCGGCAGCGACGCCGACCTTGTCATCTTCGATCCCAAACGCAAACACACTATCAGCGTCAAAACGCACCACATGCGCGTTGATTATTCGATGTTTGAAGGAATCGAAGTGACCGGCATGCCCGACGTCGTGTTATCGCGCGGGCAAGTGCTTGTAGAAGGGAACCAATTCCGGGGCCGGGTAGGGGCGGGAGAGTTCATTCGACGGGCGACCTATACACAGCAGTGAAAAAATTGAGTAATTGGGAAATCGCGTAATTGGGAAATTTGTAATTTTGTAATCGGGTAATCTGTAATTTGAAAGGCCTGGTCATTCCGAGTGCAGCGTGGAATCTCGTTCTTTGGCTGGCGGGCGCCGCAGATTCCTCGCTGCGCTCGGAATGACAAGCATCATAGTTGAGAGGTTTGCACAATTGAGAAGTCTGCACAACTTCCCAATCTTCCAGTTTCTCTCAACGCTCCGTATTTGCCGTCGCAGGAAACGAAGCTCTTAGAGCGATGTTTTCGGCTGGGTGAGCAGTCCCGAGAAAGCGCCCCGGCCGGCCCCCCTCTACCGGCCTGACCGGGGAACGACTGCTCTCCTGTCACGTAATGCGAAATTCGGAGGCAAATCCGCTCAGTTCGAGAAGAATTTTTTTTGGGACACGTGCGATCTTGCGGTGATTGGGCCCAGGCTCTAGGCTTTACGCTCTAGGGTTCGGGTTACAGGCCTCCGTGGACACTCTTTACGAACCAGGTGCTAAGCTGCTGAGCTGTCAAAGGAAGACTCCGACCATAAGTACCGCGCACAATTTTTGGCAAAACACCTAACCTTCTTATTTTCAGTGTCTTGACAGCGAATCCTGAACGAGTTATGCTTCGGGCATGCGTCACCCCCGGGCGCGAAGCAAGTGGGGTTGTACGCACAGTGCCTCAGGATTCCTCGGACCAGGTAACCCATCTTCTCG
>QIAH01000298.1 GCA_003225465.1 Acidobacteriota bacterium
AGTTAAGCGTAACTGAGAACACCGTCAAGAAATCCTTGTTGCGAATCTTCGACAAGCTGGGTGTCTCGAATCGAGTCGAACTGGTCCTCTACGCACTGACACGCACCGACGTGAAAGCGCAGGAGCCAGCAGTCCAGGCCCCTGCCGTTTCGGGTTTGCCGAGCAGAGAGCGAAAAACGGCCGCCGCCGATCTGTTCGAAAAGCGCAACGCTCCGACAAATGGGGACGCGAGACCGCTGGATTAAGCGCGAGAACCTATCGGAACATAAAGTAGTAAAGAGGAAATGTCGGGAGGATGGACTCACATGTCACGGCTCCTTCCCCGCCATTCCAGCGGCCTACGACATTAAGGCCAAAGTCCCCGAGTCCACAACATTGCGCAGCTTCTGCCCACTGAAAAATGCCGCCGCACTGGCCGCGAGGTCGGTTGGGGGGCCCGACTGCGCTTGAGACAGGTCGATGCGGAAGCTCCGGCAATGGTGGTCGAAACGGTACACAAAATCTCAGGTCGTATCTGTCCAGAACTGCTGCACTCTGGCAGTGGATCAGCTTAGCAACCCGGCCTGCCCGACTCGAGGCCCCTCGATGGGGACAAACCGATGGCCAATGACCTCGGCTAGATTTCCCGGGTGCTGGCGGACGGAACTCAGCAAAGCGCAGAATCTCCTAAGCCTCCTCTCGTGAACAGATCTCAGCCCATTGCATTCCTGTTCATCCTCATCAAATTTATTTACGGCCAAGAAAGCGGATGCGGCCGGTGAAGGCTCGGCCGTTGTATACGCTGTAGGTGAGAAAGTCAGGCGAGTTGATGTCATTGTTGACATCGATCCAGTTCTTGCGGGCCGTCACGTTGTTGAATCCACCACGGATGGCCCAGTAATAACCGAGCGCGTGGAATCGCTTTTCGATGTGAGTGTTCAGCGTGAACCAGGTGGGGAAACGGCGCGAACCCGGGACTTCGACGACCTGCTGCTGGTCGTTGACGACGTTGAAAGGGAATCCGGTGCGGATCTCGCTGGAATAGGCGAGGTCGAAACCCTTCACGAGCGGAAGCAGGCCGTAGGAGAGAAAACGATTGGGAGTGTCCCACGGGTAGGGACCAGGTTGCTGGGGACTGAATTGCGGGTTATCGATGTTGAAGTCGAAGACTTGGCTGCTGCGAGCATGGGAGCGGATGTACGAGGCGGCGATCATGTGGCCGTTTCGAAAGGCGCGGCGTGCGCCGATTTGAAACCCGTCATAGTGATCTTGCCGTGTATTGGACAACGCGAACTGCCCGTTCAGGTTGGAGAGGTTGGTGAGATCGTAAACGAAGCCGTGAACGCCACGCTTCCTGATGTACTCCACTTTCAGATAAATGTTGGCCGGGAGCTTGCGTTCAAGGGAGAGGCTTTCGTTCAAGACGCGCGGCGCCTGCAAGGAATGCAGATCGGCAGTAAAGGAAGAGAGAACCGGCCCGCCGATTGGAAGGCCGTTTTGGTCAAAGAACTGATCGATGCGTGTTCCGGTACGGGGACGGGCGACAAGAAAGATCGCGGTCGCGTCGTAAAAGACCCCGAATCCGGCGGAAAGCTTGGTGTTTCCGCTGCTGTCCAGGACCCAGGTAGCGGCGAGGCGGGGTGAAAAGAGCGGGGCACGGACGATCTGATCCCAGTCGTAGCGAAGCCCGGCTTCGAGGAAGATACGCTCGGTGAGGAGCCACTGATCCTGAGCGTATCCGCTGAGTTCTGTATTGTGCTCGGTGAGTGCGGGCGCACCTGGGAAGACTGAGGAGCGTGAGCAGGGTGAGGGCTGGTTGAGGGGAGGTTTGACGGTAATGCAGTCGCCTGTAGTTGGGAGAGTCTGGCCTTCGCGCAAATAGGAGATAGGAGCGCGAACGTAGTTGGCATCGTAGCGAAGGCGATCGAGATCGATGCCGACTTTAAAGTTGTGGCGGCCGTGCCATTCGCGTGGACGCAGGAAGAGGTTGGAGACGACCTGCCAGCGATCAGCGCGGGTGTGGGCCGAGAGGTAGTAATTGCCGCCGGCCGTTTCGGGCGAGATGAAGTAGGGCTCGAGCCCGCGCGGGATCAGGGTGAGATCGTAGCGATTGAAACCGAAGGCGGCCTCAAGGAGCGAGCCCCCGGTGAAGTAGTGCTGGTCCTTCGCGCCGAACTGGTACGCGGGCTGATTGACCGCGGGTGTGGAAGCTTGCGGGTTTTGGGGCGAGAGCCCGGCATGCTGATCGTGAAATTCATTGATGTTGAAGCTGGTAGTAAGGATGTTGCGGCGGGTCAAGTTAGCCTGGATCTTGGCGAGATTGCCGAGGCGAGTAACGATGTCTTCATTCTGGTCGATGGGCAGCTCGGTGACGATCTCGTTTTGATAGGCGCCATCCAGGGCGTCGAAGAACCAGATCTTTCCTTTCACGACCGGACCGGACAGCGTGAGGCGTGGGTTGACCTGGTCGAATGTCCATCCACCTTTGTTCTGCCAGGATGGAATGAAGTCGGTGGCGATGAAGCGATAGTGGTCGTCGCCGATGCCCGTTTCAAGCACCATGGCTCCCCCGCTACCCTTGCCGAACTCCGCGGAATAGCGGCTGGCCTCCACGCGAATGGTACGAAAGGCGTCGGTTGAAACATGGAGAAGAAGCTGGCCGTTGGAGGGCTGGCTGACGTTGAGTCCATCGAGGACGGTGATCGTCTGGTAGGTTTGCGAGCCCGCCACGTGTGGCTGCGCATACGGATCGACGACCACCGAGGGAATGTAGTTGAGGATGTTGCGATAGTCGTGGGTGGCCGGGTACGGGATGTTGATGACATCGATGCCGGTGAGTCGCTCCTGCGACTGGGTTTGCGAGGGCTCGATCATGGGCGGCGATTCGTGGACGTCGACCGTTTCCTTTATCTCCTTCAGATGATTGAGAGTAACTTCGACTTCGGGCGAGCCGGCCGACTCGATGGAGGAGACAGCTGAGTAGTACCCTTCTTTCTCGACTCGAAGCTGGCGAGATCCTTCGGGAACGTGGAGAAATTCACAGACGCCGGAAATCCCAGTCTCACACCTGAGAGCGAGCGCCGGCGATGGGGGCTTGAGGGTAACGCGGGCGGAGGGGACCGCGACCCCGTTTTCATCGAGCACAGTGACAGACAGGCGCTCCGGAGTTTGTGCCCCATGCGCGAAAACCGCGAGCACGGCGAAGGCGGGAACCAACAGGAGGCGAGCGCGCATATCGGGATGCGCCTATTGTCTCGCAAGTCGGTGAGGAGTGCTTATACGGAGAAAGCGGTATCCAAGGAACACACGGGCTCAGGCGTGTCGTAGATGGCGATTTGAGCGCGCGGGATAGTAGTGGGCCGCCGCCGCCGTTAGACAGATAGCTAGCACCACAGTCGCGTATCGAGAGCGGAACGGTGAGGAGAAGGCACGGCGAATCGCATAATGACAGTCGCTGTTCCGGTTTGACTTTACCTCCCCTTGGGTGTACAAGCGCACTCGTTGGGGGGCGTGAAATATGAAGCGAACGATAATCGGAACAGCAACCGTTACCTGTTTCCTGTTGATTCTTGTAGCGAGCGTGGCTCTTTCGTACCAGAGTGCGGAAGGTGAGGCAGATTCGCAGTCGGGACCATGGTCGAACCTCTCGGAAGGCGTAAACGTGGCCAGGGTGGCGAGGCTCGTCGCAAAAGAGCCCGAATTTGCAATTTTGCAACTGACTGATGATACCTATCGCGAATTTCAAAAAGACCCCAAGGCATTCGTCAACAAACTGTACTCTAAGTGGTCAGTGTGCCTGGCAACACTGGCGGAGTGGTCGCGCCTCGCTTAAGAGCTTGCGCTTATTTTGACTTGCGACAAGTCGCAGCGACTTTTACGAGCGGCTGTGACGGCGTATTTCGACGCCTACTACCGCTCAAACCCAACGCGAGACTTTGGAAACCTGGGCCGGAATGTTCAGCACAAACTGCGCAGTGTTGAGCGCGTCGTGAGAACAGTTACGCCGCAAGAGTTGCGCGATGCGCGAGAAAGAAGATCGCGGTCTAGGCACAGCGCGGATGTTTTGGGGAGACGGAATGACAGCCTGCACCGGTTCGAGTACGCGCTCTCCGTCCCACTCGTATCGACAGCTGTCACCACATAGTAGCACGTCTGTCCGGCCTGAACTGATCCGTCGACGAAGCTCGTGACTGCACTCGCAGAAGCCACGCTGATGTACGGACCGCCAGAACTTCCCGCTCGGTACACGTTGTATCCCACCACATTCGAGCTGGAGCTCACGAAAGATCAACGCTGTGTTGAATCTGGGCGAGTCCACTTCCGCTCAGCGACTCCATTGCAGGAGAACTCGTGGCGTTGCTCAGAAAAGAAAGAGTCGCGGATGCGGTGCTGGGCATCGACACGTTGTGGGCGGTGACGTCATGTGTCCCTCCGGGACGGTTCATCGCGGACTCGTGGTTTTCCGATGAGCCTCTTCCGCTCGCGTACACCGACCCGGCGGCAACGATTCGGCGAGCCAATGGAGCGGTGTCAGGCAACAACGTCAATCGCCAAGCCATAGATGAATATCTGCAGAGAGTCAACCTTCCACGAGCAATCGCGGGTATTCGCGATGAGGCTCGGAAGATCGCTTGACTGCGTGGCCCGTACCTTCGTGGCCTGTCGATTAGCCTGGAAACGATGTGGGATGTTGCGATGGAGGTCTTGGGGAAGGGCGATCCGGTGCCATACGCGCGCTGTGTGGAAGCCTCGACGGGACGGCCTCCAGAAACCCTCCAAGCCGGAAGCGAAGCGCGAGCGTGTAGCGGAACTGCTAGGCCGCGCCGGCTACTCCAGTGCAGGGTCCGGCGAGCTTGTCGGGGCCGTCGACGCATGGCGCCAGGACCGACTGGTTCCGATGGCATCGGTTCGTGCTCTGGGCGCGGCAGTCATCGCACAGCTTGATCGTCTCACGAGGCAAATTTGTCGCCCTATCTTCCGGGAAGAACTGCGACCGATACCTCGGGCGAACAAGAATCCTCCGAACAATCTTCCGTATTCCCGCTGTTCCTACTCACAATGTATTCATAGCTTGAGGTCATTGCCGTCCAACATCAAGACTGAGCAGCAGACACCAGTCCACTCTCTCCGGGTTCTGGGTCGAGGTCGCAATCAACAAGACCGGCGGAAGTATCTACACCGGGAGTGGAACAACGGTTTGGGAAACTCGCCCAGAGTGTCCGCTTCGTTGCGGGGATGGAATTGCAGCACCGAGCCTTGGGCTGAGATGGAAAAAGGCTGTGACATTGGTTACGCTCTAGCCACCAGCTCCCGCGAGGGAGCCAACAACGTGGAGCATGCACCGTCACAGCCCTTCGATGCGATCACTGCTTTCGCAGTCCCAAACCCCAACTGAAACCTCGCAGACCAGTCGGTTTTTTCGGGTCTGGTTGCCCTGCAGGTTGCCCTGCCAAGCTAATCACCCAATCTACCTCGGACTGGCTAATTTTATTTGAACCAATCCTTTCGATCGTCGACGGCACGCAAGGTAAGCGCTTGCCTCCGCATTGTCAATGCCCCTTTTTGGTGCAGTGCCGCCCTTTGCTCGTCTGCACACTGAGAAATGCAATCCATTGAAACGGGCATGCTTACTGAAGCCACCGTCGACCTCTGCCTGTTTTCCACAGAGTCGTTCACAACTCCGTAAAAAAGTCGTGGGCGTATTGCAGGGGCACCAGTTAAACAACTTGACTCTGAGAACCACCTGTCGCATGTTGGCTGGAGCAAACTCGCGGATGTCAAATCTTGTAGCTTACGTGGACGGCGGCTCGCTGGGGAACCCTGGCCCGGCCGGTATTGGAGTGGTCATTGAGGGTTCTCAAGCAGGCAAGATCAGAATCGCCAAACGGATTGGGCGCCAAGATAACAATGTAGCCGAGTATGTTGCCTTACTGGAAGCCCTGCAATGTGCTTTGACCCTGAGAGCGAAGACTCTTCACGTCTACTCTGATTCTCAAGTTGTGGTCAAGCAAATGAGCGGTGAGTACGCCTGCCGGAGCCCGCGGCTGTACTCCCTGCACTGGATCTGTCGCAAGCTAGCCCGCTCGTTCGACTTCTCGATCTCGCACGTACCCCGCGAGCACAACACCGAGGCCAACGGTCTGGCAAGTTCCGCAGTCCGCAAGCAAACCTCAAAGCGGACGTGCGCATAGACAACGTGCATCTCAAGCACCAAGTAGGCCCCCCCGGGCTTACTGTCACCACAAGTAGCTAACTCAAGGCAGGACTCTGCCGGGGATTTCCCATAGGCCGCTGATGGCAGGGCAGACAAACCTGCGCGAATCTGGTTGAGTCGGACGGTGATAAAATTCAGAGATTCGCGTTGGTGCAAGGAGTAACCTTGTGAAGGATGAGCTCGAGAATCTCACGCGGGAGATGTACAGGAGCGGGATCAAGTACCCTGAAGCAGTGCGTGAGTTTCAAAGAACATTCATCTTGACTGTCTTGCAGGATCAAATGGCGAATCAGTCTAGGGCCGCTGCAAGATTGGATATCCACAGGAATACGTTGCGTCGTACTCTCCATGATCTGGGACTAGACATACGCCTTATACGAGCGACCGCTCGTCGAAAACCGCCCCAAGCCGAGCGTCCAGTCGCGTTGAACAAACGAGCGAAGTAAACGGCCAGGAAGAACTTTTCGGTTCGCCCGACAAGAATCTTTCCCAGCCGGCCGACATCCGACCCATGATTATTCTCTCCGACGCTGGCACCAGCCCCTGCAAAAATGCCCGACGAATCCGCTCGCGATTGAGGTCCATGTCGGACCACTCCGAATGCTCTTCCCGGATTCGCTTCTTTGCCAGCTCCCGCGTGAAAAGGCCTATCTCCAACGTCAGCAGCAGACGCGACGTTCAGCACACCATTCGGAGACGGTGGCATGCCTGCGGCTTCCACTCGAAAGCCTTACCGCGCCGCCGAAACTTCGGGGTGACTCTGTTTCTTTCGCGCCAACCTGAGGAAAGCTGCGGAACTCTGGTGAGGGATCGGATCCGATGCGGGCTCGACCGCTTTTCCTACGCCGATGCGGCGGCTTCGCTGTTTTCGTGACTCACTTCTTAAGATTCCTGCTCTTTGGATTGCCCTTCAGGTCCTCTAGGTCACTGGCACGGCCTAAAGCCCGCTTGTTGGCCTCAAGATCAGCCTGGGAAATAAAATGCACCGGAACACCAAAGAAGGTGCTGCGAACTTTATTTTTCCAAGCATCTGCAAACTCGACCCCAGTGATTGCGGTCAAGATGTCAATTCGCACCGGCGCAATTCCAATCTGGTAGACGACTTGTTTCTCGCTAAAAGTCTCGGCAGTGATCCCATCATTGTCTAGAGGAACGCCGAACTTCTTGAGTGCTCCGATCACGCGGATGCAATTCGGCAGCGAATTGTGTATCCACACATCGAGATCTTTCGTATAACGCGGTTCGCCATATTTCATGACTGCGAAACCGCCGACGATTAGATAATCAACCTCAAATTCGTTTAAGAGTTGTAGCAGTTCTCTGTATTCTGGGTTTTCTGCCATGGCTGGTTTCCTCAGCTAACTCCACCATTTCCCATGCTGCAGCAAAGATGGCTTCATCCCCCTGTTCCTGCCAAAACTCAATGTCGAACGAACGGTCCGGAAAGCCACCTTCGACCAGTCGCGTTTTCCATCTTGAATTTTGAGGAATACCCAATTTCGCCTCTTTCGAATCAGCCCCTGAACATTATCAGCATATCAGTCGGAGGACGGGATTTTATCTTCACGCAAAAGGCACTCGGTCCTGACCGCTAATCGATCCTGGTGAATGGCCTATTTGTATTCGAGACCCAGAAATAGCGGACGATGATTCATCCCGCCCTGAATGCTTCGCGAAGCAGGCGCGAAAAAATAAGGAAGAACTCCTCCTTCTCCTCCAGAGTGCGTTCGGCAAACCACTCCAGTCCTTTCCGCGATACAAACTCCCGTGGCGGAAGATTAGTGCCAAGGGTTGACTACGGCCACGCCGGTTGCCTGGAAATCACTTACCTTCCTGGTGACAATCGTCATGCCATGCACGAGCGCAGTTGCTGCGATGAGGGCATCCCGATCGGAGCGGGGATTTGGCACATGGAGCGATGCGCATCGCTGGGCCACGGCAGTATCAATCGCCAGAATTCGCCCTGAGAATGAAGGCAAGACGTGGCCATCAATCCAAGCCCGAAGAATCGCGCCTTGCTTTCCGTCACGGCGCTCGACGAGAAGGGTTACTATTTCTAACTCCAGTACCGAGACCACGGACAAGTAGAGGCTGGCCGTGGGCAGCGCCTGCGCCCACATTCTGACGCTTCGCTCTGCCCTTTCTCAGCTCGGAAATTACGTTCGTGTCGAGAACATACATTAGGACAGATCCGCCTCCTCATGAAGATGCCCGAGCATGCGGGGCGGCTCAAACTCAACTCCAGCAGCTTCGGGCATGGCCAACAAATCGGCGATGCTTTTCTGGGTACTGGTGATCCCCTCGTATTCCTCGGCAGTGAGCAGCACATGCGATGGGCGCCCTCGGTCGGTGATGAAGACGGGCCCCCTCTTGGCAGCGCGCTTGGCCCGGCTCGTGTCCTGATTGAACTCGCGGCTGGATAATTTAGTGATGGCCATAGCCGTCGCCTCCAATGTAGCAACGTTGCTACATTTCGACTTTCGCTAGCGCTCGTGCAAGCGGGTTGCACAAAGTTCGGCCCGACTTGACTCCGAGTCAGAGAACAAGAACTCCTGGGTGCACAAGACTTGGACCTGACTTGCCGCGCAGCGACCAGGAATGGCGGAGTAAATATTTCCACCTGGCGATGCGACGGGGACGGAAGATCGCCTAGGTCGCCATGGCCTGGCCGTTCGGATGTACTGGATGATGCGCAAGGGATGGGATTACGAGCAGTTGAAAAGTTCGGTTCGCACGCGGGACAACTCGGACCAGGCGATGATGTGCAGTAGAACATCGAGAAATTGATTGGGGTGTCCCGCTCCCCTAAACGGGGGAGTTCGAAGTAGTAATCATGATCGAGGTTGCGACCGAAGAGATGCATGGGTCGGATCGAGTTTCCTGACCTGAAACTGATTACGAGCGAGCCTTGGGTTGGTATGCACAGCTTCAACTAGAGCGAAATGGCGCGCTCTTCGGAGTGCACGGGTTGGTACGCTCAAAAAGTGCTTGACATCGCCGACATTTTAAGGGACGCCTGGTTTCAGCAACTGATTCGAGCTCGAGACTGTCCGCTCGATACCTCTCATCCACGGCTGTTGGATGACGTTGCAAATATAGGTAGGCCCTTGGAGGGCCTACCTGGGAGATGTACGTAGGTTGTCGTCGAATTACGTTACCACCGCACGTGGACCGACAACTGCATTTGACGGGCGATATCGGCGACCGTTGGATCGCCCATCCCGTTGAACACGGAACGCAGATTCGTCTTGGGACTTACTCTCCCGCGCCGCAGGCTTTGGACGGTCAGGGGCTGTCCGCTCGCGCCGATGAACTGGCCGCTAAACGGATTCAGACAGGAGGTACAGTTCGCGTTGAAGTCTGCGCTTCCGATGGCTGGAACCGAAAACAGGTTCGTGGTATCGAGTCCGTTGAAGCCAAGGAAGTTTGTGTGATTGAACACGTTGAAGAAATCGGCCCGCAGTTCGATCCGAACCCTTTCCCGGATGGGAACAGTACGAGTCACGGAGAGGTCGAAGCGGTAGTAGGGGTCACCCTTGCTCGAGTTGCGCGGCGCGCTGCCATTGAGGAACTGGAAATCCACGTTGGTGTTGGTGCATGGAGTCGCGCTTGTTGGAAGCAGACCGCAGAGTGTATCCTGTGGACCACTCGAACTGGCACCTGCCGGGGCATTGAACGTCGTGGCAGCAGGACAAGCGCCCGGAGCGTTGCCGTACACCGCCTCGCACGCCGCAAAACCTGCCGGGCTGATCTCCAGGTTGCCGCCCGCATAGGAAGGAATGTTGGTGACGCTCAGCACGCCACCCTGCAGCACATTCGGCCGTTCCTGAGTCTCAGCTCCCAGGCCGAAAAACTTCGAGCCGCTGAATGGTGCCTCGCCGGTCGACAGGCCATAGGGCTGACCGGAGTGCAGGTTCCCGTTCAGGCCAAGTTGCCAGTCGTTGAAAATATGCTTTATCACCGAGGTGTTGAACTGCTTCGCCGTATCGTAGATGAAGGCGAAGTTGAAGGCATGCCTTGCGTCGGCATAGGCCAGCCCTCGTTCGGCCCTCAGGTTACGAGGATCGCCCGGTTCAGAAGGTCCATAAAAGTCCTCCGTGGAGGCAATCAGCTTGGAAAAGGTGTAACCACCGTGGAACTGGAAGTGATTCGAGAACCGCTTATTCAGGTCCAGAATCAGCCCGTTGTAGGCAGAAGTACGACTGTTCTGCTGGGTGCGGATCGCACCGAAGGAAGGATTCGGCCTGCCGTTTGAAGTTGCGCATCCCAGGTAGAAAAAGCCCGAATGTGCTGGGTCTGCGTTGATGCAAGGGAAGTTTGTATCCCTTTCCCCGAACTGCCCGAACCCAAACGCCCCTACGTACCCGATGCTGATCACCGTGGTCCGGCTGAGCTCACGGCGAATGGTTAAATTGACATCGCGTGTTTCAGGGTTTCGAAGGTGATTGGAAATCGGTCGGATTCTCCCGAAGTTGGTTGTAGTTCCCGTGTTGCAAGCCGCCAGTGCGGCAGCAGACGGATAATTGGGATAGGCACTAACCAGACCAGGCCAGCAGCCTGATGTCGGATCCGCGGTCGCAGTCAGCAGCGTCACACCGTCAAAGTTCAGCGAGTCCAGAGAGATGTTAAGGTACGCCATCTGCGTGACCTCGCCGAAGCCAGCACTAACCAGGCTCTGGTTGGGATCCCCGAAGAGCCAGTGCATGGGACCGCTGGTGAACTGAGGACTCCAGGCCAAGCCAAGCCGGGGCTGGAAGTTGTTCTTGTCGCTCGAGCAGGCTGGTATCAGCCCGTTTGCCATCAGGCAACCACCTCCCGAAGTGGGAATGTAGCCCCCCTTGAAGGCGCCCGCTTCATAGTCATAGCGCAATCCGTAGTTCAAGGTAAGGTTCGGGCGAATCTTCCAGCCATCCTGCGCGAACCAACTCCAAATGTTGTCCTTGGCGTTGACTGCCCCCGGGCCCTGTGCGTAAGTGAACAGGATCGGCGGGTTGGCGCCGGCGGAATCAGTGGGTGGATACGGATTGTTGAAGTCCCACAGGCCATAATTCACCTGCTTGAAGAGCGAAAAGTAAGGGAAATAGTTGAACGCAACACCACCCTTGATGGTGTGCGATCCGTGCACCCATGTCAGCGTCTCGTTCGCTTGGGTCCGGTTCTGATCCGCTCCCTGCGGGCAGCAGAACGCAGCATGTTGGTAAAAATTCGGTCCCTCCAGACCCGGAAGCGTGGACTTGGTGGGTGTCTGGCTGAAGAAGCGGTGCCAGACCACGCGCGCTTCATTGATGAGGTACGGGTTGATGGTCGAAGTGAGCGATCCATTGATCGTATGGTCGTGCACAACTGACGCAACCAAGGCATCCGGCGACGCGGTTTGAGGAACCTGTACCAGCTGGTTGTCGGCCGTGATACGTTGCTGGTTCCACCGAATGAAAAACTGATTGTTCGTCGTCAGGCGATGATCCAGTCTCGCCGAGAGAGCCAGTTCGTTGTCGGGCTGGCCCGTCGCCACCGATCCGGTGGGCGGGTTCAGCTGCAACGGAATTCCCTGGGCTACCTTTTCCCAGGCGACAAACCAGAAAGTACGGTCCTTGATGAGTGGGCCGCCCAACGTGATTCCCTGTTCGTGTTTGAAGAAGGGCGCACGCCCACAGCCATCTGTGCTCACGATCCCATCAGTTCCAACATGTTTGCAGCCCTGAGCCTGCGCATCCGCGGGAGTAAGGCTGAAAAGGCCCTGGTTGTAAAAGAAGTTGGACGACGAGAAGTTGCGGCCGCGGCCATAGAAGTGATAGTCGCCGTGGATGCTATTGCTGCCTGACTTGGTAACCACGTTCAGAATCACGCCGCCAGCCTGCCCATACTCAGCGTTGTAGTTGTTGGTCAGGACTTCGAACTCCTTGACCTCCTCGACCGTTGCTCCCGGAGTGTCGCGCGTGGAAACCACCTGGTCGGAAATGTTTCCACCGTTCACCAGGTAGAGGTTCCCTCGATTATTGAAAGAGCCAGGTCCGATCACGTCGCCCGAGTTCCCGCTCGTGTCGAAGCGTACGCCCGGTGCGGTGGCAGCCAGACCGACATAATCATTCATCTGGCCATTGACACCTGTGACACCCAGCGCGCTCGGAGCATTCGTCACGGGCAAGCGCTCCATGTCGGCCTCGTTGACTACGGTGGAGAGATCGGTCTTAGTGGTCTCGATCAGAGGTGTCTGCGATGTGACCTCGACGGTGGTAGTCACGTCGCCAATCACCAGGTTGAAGTTCACGTCCCGCATCGCCCCCACATCAATGTGGATCTTGGCAGCTTGCGCAGCCGCGAAGCTCTTCGCCCGAACCTTCACGTCGTAGTCGCCCGGCGGCAGCGAGAAGCGGTAGATACCGTCCGAAGTGGTTTGCGTAGTTACTTCTGTCCCAGTGGCTATGTTTCGCGCCGTGACGGTTGCGCCCGGCACCACGGCGTTTTGAGGATCTACGATCCGCCCCGAAATGGTGGCAGTCCCTCCACCTTGGGCCTGCACCATGATGGCGCTGAGCGCCGTAAATGCGACGGACCACAAGAATGCTTGGAATAACAAGCGTCGGTTCATGCTCGCTCCTTCCAGATTGAAATTGCCTGCATCAAAAACGGATCGATAAGGGTCACAGAAAAAAGCTGTCCCGTGTTTTCTGGATCACAGAGGCCGAGGACCGGCTAACCCGAGCGTATTGCGGTGCGGCATTTTGAGCCGCAGCTCTCAAGTCTTCCCAGAGAACGGGCTCAACTCGAGGCGCTAGATAACATCGTGATTAAATAAGTGTGCAAGTTATCGACCAAAAGAGGAGAAGCCGACTCGACGCTTAGAATCAATAACTTGCGACTGCGGTGACCCTGCATGTATGGGGAGCTGAATATTGCCCGACGCCGTCTACCAAAATTGGAAGTCTCGAAGTCATGCGCTGGCAACGTAACAGTCGACAAATCCCGATTTCACCAACTACGCCCCCAAAGGTCCCACAGTCCATCTGATTTTTGGGTCGATACTTCACGGCACGCATCAGAGAAGCATATGGCCAGCCCGCAGCGGGCATTCGGAACCACCATCAGACATGGCCGGGGCGGAGGTGTGCGATGGCAACGCGACTGGAACATGCGAACGTTTGCGTCCGCGACTTGGACGCGATGATCCGGTTCTTGGAAACCGCTTTTCCCGAATTCCACGTTCGAGGCGAAGGGACTAGCAACGACGGCACACGCTGGGTACATGTGGGTACTGACGAAACTTACATCGCACTCGGCCAATCGAAAGTCGAACCGGAAAAACGCTGGACACCTTATCGGGGGGTACCCGGCGTGAATCATCTTGCATATGAAGTCGATGATATCGAAGCGCTGCAAAAAAGGATGACGGCAGCCGGCTACCGCGATTCCACGGTTCCAAACGCACATCCATTCCGAAAGCGTGTTTATTTTTACGATCCCGAAGGTAACGATTGGGAGTTCGTGCAGTACCTCTCGGAAGAGCCAGCAAAGCGGAATGATTATCAGCTGCCGGATCGCTGATTGTGGGTCTGCTTTCGGGATCGCGCCATGCGTGTGGACTTACGTACACTGGGCGCAGGGTGAGCGGCTGATATCTAGCATCCTTCGCAGTTGGCGATAAATCGCCATATCGCTCATTGAGGGGTTCTCATTGACCCAAACTATCATGGTGACCACTGCCGTGTTCGAAGATGCCGGCCACGGTAGGCCGATCAACTGACTCTACGGGCGCTAGAAATTCAGTGACGCCAGAACACTTATCAGATTGGGAAGGAAATTGCCGCGATGACCGCTGTCCTGCACGGGAACGTGGACGCATTGCTGTTCACCGGTGGCATGGCACATTGGCAGCAGTTGACGAAGGCGCTCAACGCCTATACGAGTCGGATTGCTTCCATAAGGGTCACCCCGGCGAGGACGAATTGCAGGCGCTTACGGAGGGTGCATTGCGAGTGTTGCGCGGCGAAGAAAAGCCGCGATTTCTGACTGCCGAGCGCGAGGCCATTGGCCCCGGCGCGAAATAGCACGATGGACATCGTCGGCGATATACTGTGTCTCCGGCCATCGACGAGAAAGACATCGAGGCACTGCGCGATTGAACCTTGTCCTCGATAGCCATGTTTGCTCGTGGCCTTTTCTCCAGCTTGCGTCCTAGATCTTCAATCACACTATGGGAAAGCGTGACCCAGCTTGCGAAAATCGGAATCGCTGGTCACGAGCGTGGCCTTCTGTTCAATCGCGAGCGCCAATGCGAAGCTGTCTATGTAATAGAGCTTGCATTTAGCCTTGACTTCTGCAGCCTGGCAAGCCCTCTGGGGCGTAGCATCTACAACCTCGATCGGCAGCGGACTGAGCGCGTTCATCGACGTGTGCGCCTGGTCTAGCCCATAGTCACGAAAAATTTTGCCATAGACTTCGCCGAAGTTCACCGCTGACGATCAACACCCGCGCCGGGCCGCGTATGGCTTGCTTCAGCAATTCGTTGACTTTGGAGGCTCCGGCAGTCTTCTGGAGATAAGCGAACAGCGCGCTCGCATCGAACAAGTACATTTTCATCGATCGTGTTTACCTTCCGCACGATGTTCCTTTTCCCAGCTCGCCAGCAGATCGTCCCTGCCGACCAGACAGCCCATTACCCCCTCGATGTAGTCCTCGGTGATGGGCTGCAGGACGATACGGCCGAACTGGTCCTCCAGTTGATACCGGCCTCAATCTCATGCTTACGGCGAAGCGCGGCCGGAATCACAGGTTGGCGCTTCGACGTACACGAGCACTAAAGTTCTTCATGCTTACATCCTTATATATACATAAGACGTCTCCGCCCTGTTCGTCCGTGCCGCTTCTGCGTGCTTGCTCGACCCTGCACCTACCTTACAGGTCGCGAGGCCCGCCCAGTCAGGCAGTTGGAGTCAGGCATCATGGCTCCTCCCGCATTCCAGGGGTCAACGACATCAAGGTGCAGCCCTGCTTTGGTCTTTCCTTGGGCGACCAGTGACACCAAGACGCGAGGCCGCTCCGGCCTTTTTGGCAGCGAATGCCCGGAGTGCTCAACGCGAGTCAGATCACTTCCTCACCAAGCGGCGTCGGTCTGACAGTGTATTTACATTCGCGCGGTTCGCAGCCGTAATCAAGCATAATGTTGAAAGGATACTGATCGCCAAGCACGTCCTCAAGACAGATCATGGCTGCTAGTTTCTCCTCCTTTTCGAACGGTGCCAGGTCGGGTAGAAATCCGATGGCCAACCCTCGCAGGGTACTCCCCGCTTTCAGCTCTATGGTTGGACGGAAGCGATAGTTAAGCACCTC
>QIAH01000179.1 GCA_003225465.1 Acidobacteriota bacterium
TGATCGCGAGCCTGATGATTGGCGGGGGGATCCTCTACTACTCAGCGTCCGTAAGCACGGCCCTGCTGGGGTGGGGCCTGATCGCGAGGCGCGACGGGATGTTCGGGCTGGAGCGGCCGGCTTTGCTGCCACTTCTAGCTCTGACGGCCGTGTTGAACATCGCGGCCCAGTTGGGAGATCTGGTCGAGTCGCTGATCAAGCGCGGCGCCGGGGTGAAAGACTCGGGCGGAATTCTCCCCGGCCACGGCGGAATGCTGGATCGGATTGACGCGTTGCTCTTCGCTGCCCCGGTGCTGTGGGTGTGGGCGGCCTGGCGGGTTACGCAATAGCAAACCGTTTTCACCACAGAGACACAGAGGCACAGAGAAAATCAGGATCTCGTGGGGACCGAGGTCATGGATACACTCCCGATCCAATGATTGATTTGCATTGGATTCCTCTGTGTCTCTGTGACTCTGTGGTGAGTATTGACCCATGGCACCAACGGGTAGCTGGCGCCGCCTTCCTCGCCCGCGTAAGATAAAGATTCCGCATGCGACGTATTGCCATCCTGGGTTCGACCGGCTCGATTGGCCGGAGCACTCTCAGCGTGGCCGAATCTTACCCCGACCGATTTCAGATTATTGCGCTCGCCGCCGGTTCCAACGTCCAAGCTGCCTTCGAACAAGCGGTACGCTGGAAGCCGCGGGTAATTTCTGTGGCTCGTGAGACGGACGCCGATTCTGTTCGGAAGAAGTTAAGAGCTCAGGGGTGCGGGGAAATTGAAGTCGTCCACGGCTCGGCGGGGACGGTGCGCGTTTCGACTCACCCTGAGGCGGATTTTGTGGTCAGCGCGATCGTCGGCGTCGCCGGACTCGAGGCAACGTACGAAGCCGTCAAAGCCGGCAAGACGGTCGGCCTCGCGAACAAAGAATGCCTGGTGGCGGCCGGAGAGCTGATCACAGCCGAGGCCCGCAAGCAGGGCAAGCCTCTGCTGCCGATCGATAGTGAACACAATGCGGTGCATCAGTGCATGCGGGGCGGCCGCATGGAAGAAGTTCAAAAAATTTGGCTTACGGCGTCGGGAGGTCCATTTCTAAAGACGCCAAAATCCCGGTTTCCCTCGATTACCGTGCAGCAAGCGTTGAATCATCCTACCTGGAAGATGGGGAAACGGATCACCATCGACTCGGCGACGTTAATGAACAAGGGGTTCGAGGTGATCGAGGCATGCCGCCTGTTCCATGTCCCTCCCAGTCAAGTGGAAGTCATTGTGCACCCACAATCTACGATTCATTCCATGGTGGAATTCATCGATGGCAGCATACTTGCTCAGTTTTCGGTCACAGACATGCGGCTGCCGATTTTGTATGCTTTGACCTATCCGGAACGGATTCAGTCGGATCTCCGCTTCCCGGTCATGGACTTAAGACAGCTGGACTTCTACCCGCCCGATATGCAGAAATTTAGGTGTCTCAAACTGGCCTACGAGGCGGCGGAAGCAGGCGGTGCAAAACCCGTAGCTCTCAACGCGGCGGATGAGATTGCGGTCGGAGCTTTTTTGGAGGGCCAAATTGGGTTTGATGATATTCCCAGGGTCATCGAAGACGTGCTTTCTGCAACGAAAACTGGGAAAATGGAATCTATTAATCAGGTGGTTGAGACAGACCTGGAGGCGCGCCGCGCTGCCCGAGAGCGCGTAGAGCGATTGCATCGCGGTAGGTCCCCCATCCCGCGCGCGACCTCCGTTTCCTGTCAGGGGGAGTAATCAGAACTTATGCAGCATTTTCTTGTTACCGCGGTCACGATGGCCATCGTGTTGGGCGTAATGATCCTGATTCACGAATGGGGCCATTATGCGGCGGCCAAATTCTTTAAAGTACGGGTGGAAGTCTTCTCTATCGGCTTCGGCAAACGGCTGTTCGGTTTCCGCAAGGCCGAAACCGACTACCGCATCAGCGCGATACCGCTCGGCGGCTACGTGAAAATGTCGGGCGAGAACCCGATGGATGAGCACACGGACGACCCGGGCGAGTTTCTGAACCATCCCCGCTGGCAGCGTTTCGTAATCGCGATCGCCGGCCCCTTCATGAATGTGGTGTTGGCGGTGGGCCTGTTGACCGTGGTGTACATGGTGCACTATGAGTACCCGGCCTTTGTCGACCAGCCGGGTGTGGTCGCTTACGTGAAGCCGAACTCCGCGGCGGCGCAAATTGGAGTTCAGCCCGGCGATCGCATCGTGCGGATCGCGGGGGTCGAAAATCCAACCTGGGAACAGATTGGGCTGAAGGTGATGCTCAGCCCCAATGAATCCTTGCCGGTGACGATCAACCGCGGGGGACAGATTCTCGAGAAAGCCATTACGCCGCGCCCGATCACCAGCTCAGAAGTCGGTTCGGCAGGATGGAGTCCAGAGCAATCGATTATCGTGGCGGACGTGGACGCCGGCATGCCCGCCGCCAAGGCTGGTCTGAAGGAGGGCGACGAGATCGTTGCTGTCGACGGCAGGCCCGTGCACGTGATCGATGCGCTGATCGATAACCTGCAGGAGACCAAAGACCGCGTGGTGGATGTCGATGTGGTTCGCGGCAATCAGCACCTCACTTTCAAACTCCAGCCCGTTCTGGCGGACACCGAAGATAAGCAGAAGCGCTACCGGGTGGGCTTTGAGAGCACGGCGCGCATGAAAGTCGGCAAACTTCCCATGGTGGACGCTTTCCAGCGTTCGCTGGAAGATAACAAGCGCTATTCATTGGTGCTGCTGGAACTGATTCAGAAGATGGCGCAGCGCAAGGTTTCGATGCGCCAGGTGGAAGGCCCGATCGGAATCGGCAGCGCGATTGGCCATGCGGTCACGGAAAAGGGCTGGACTCCTTTGCTGGGATTGACGGCGGGCATCAGCCTGAACCTAGGCATCTTCAACCTGCTGCCCATTCCAATTCTCGATGGTGGGGTGATCCTGCTGCTGCTGATCGAAGGGCTCATGCGACGCGATATCAGCCTGCATATCAAGGAACGGATTTACCAGGCAGCGTTCGTGTTCCTGGTGCTGTTCGCGGTGACGGTGATCTACAACGACATCGTCAAGCGCTTGCCGCTGGGTAGTTGAGTACCGAGTTGCGAGTGAAAGGCTAGAAAAAGAAAAAGCTTTAACCACAAAGGACACTAAGGGAGCACGAAGGTTTTCATAGTCAGGCTGCCTCCGTTCCCCTGTGTCCCTCTGTGGTTTGCGCTTTTCGCCGCGGAACTGGGTAGTTGAGTGCCCGGTTGTGAACAAGTACCGAGTTGCGAATGAAAGGCCAGAAAAAGAAAAAGCTTTAACCACAAAGGACACTAAGGGAGCACGAAGGTTTTAATAGTCAGGCCTTCGTGCTTGCTTCGTGTCCTTTGTGGTTATTTTATTTTGCGGCTCCCTCCGTTCCCGTGTGTCCCTCTGTGGTTTGCGCTTCGCCGCGGAACAGCCCCTCATCCACGAATTAGCTCCAAAACTGCTAAAATAGAGCTTCCCATGGCTCAAATCACACGTAGAAAGACGGTTACGGCTTCCATCGGAGGTGTGCGCGTTGGCGGCGATGCACCAGTGGTGGTGCAGTCGATGACCAACACCGATACCGCCGACATTCCCTCCACCGTGAAGCAGGTCGCTGCCCTGGCCCGCGCTGGCTCCGAATTGGTCCGCGTGACCGTCAACAATGAAGATGCCGCCAAGGCCGTCGCCCCCATCGTCGACGAACTCGACAAGCAAGGTATCCGCGTCCCCATCATCGGCGACTTCCATTACAACGGCCACCTGCTGCTCACGAAATACCCCGAGTGCGCCCGCGCGCTCGCCAAGTACCGCATCAATCCCGGAAACGTGAGCGTGGGCCGCAAGAATGACGACAACTTCCGCACCATGATCGAGGTTGCGGTCAAGAATCAGAAACCCGTGCGCATCGGGGTGAACTGGGGCTCGCTCGACAGCGCTCTACTCACCAAGATGATGGACGAAAATTCCCTGATGCCCGAACCGAAAGACGCCCGCGAAGTCACCATGGAAGCCATGGTCGTGAGCGCGTTGAACTCGGCGGCATTGGCGGAAAAGTACGGCTTGCGTCCGGACCAGATCATTCTGAGCGCGAAAGTCAGCGGAGTGCAGGACTTGATTGACGTCTACCGCTCGCTGGCAGCGCGCTGCAATTATCCGCTGCACCTCGGACTCACCGAAGCGGGCATGGGAGCGAAAGGCATAGTCGCCTCAGCAGCCGCGCTCGGAGTAGTTCTGCAGGAAGGTATCGGCGATACCATTCGCGTTTCGCTGACCCCCGCGCCGGGTGGAGATCGCACGGAAGAAGTCCGTGTCGGCCAGCAGATTCTGCAGTCGCTTGGCATCCGCAGCTTCACCCCGCAGGTCACGGCTTGCCCGGGCTGCGGGCGCACCACCAGCACGTTCTTCCAGGAAATGGCGGAGCAGATTCAGACTTACCTACGAGAACAGATGCCGCACTGGAAGGATCGCTACACCGGCGTCGAAGAAATGAAAGTCGCGGT
>QIAH01000180.1 GCA_003225465.1 Acidobacteriota bacterium
GACGGGCGTCCCCGCCCGTCGGACGATGCTGTGCCCTTCTAAGTAACAGGTAGCACGCACGTGCTATTTACGACCGATCACCGCAGAACTAAGCTGCGATTTCCCCCAATCGAAGGCAAAGATACCTGACACGTCTTTGGTAGCTTTCCCGAGAAAATTCGAAGCGTATGCGCTCGGTCTTGCCGGCGCGGAAGGTTGGGAAGAAGTCTATGAAATCCAAGACCAGTTTGGAGTTGGCGGAAGACACTCGGCGGAGAGAAGTGGAGCACGAGATTCTGAGCTACTTTCTCGCGGTCGAATCATATCCCGCGCGTGCCGCACGGGAACCACAAGTTAGCTTTGAGACGCACTGCTGGAGCGTGTACACGGAACTGGAGAGCCAGCGGCCGAACTAGCTAGGACGAGGTCTCGATGGCTTCTTTGGGGGCCACGCGTCTGCGAACGAACTGCGGGAATCGGCCGAGAAAATCCTTAACCGCAGAGCGCTCGGGGTACGGCCACAGAGAACGCGGAGAATGATTTTCGCCCGAACTCGCAAACACGGGCGTGCGAAATTTTTTTGTGAGCTAGCGCCTCGTTTTGTTGGGTCCTGCTGCTCCTTTTTCGGCAATGGCCGTAAGCACGAGTTCAGCCCCTAAATTCTTCTGCTTAAGATGCGCCGCCACCTGGGCGGCGATTTTTTTTGCGGGCGTTTTGCTACGTTGGTCAAGGAACATCAACACGGAAGGTCCTGCACCACTCAGGACTGCACCCAGAACGCCGGACGTCCCTGCCAGTTCCTGGAGCGCGGGCAAGAGCGGGCACAGCGAAGCACGGTACGGCTGATGGATGCGATCTTCGAGGGCGGCGGTGAGAAGATCGGCCCGGCCTTGCGTGAAAGCAGCCAGCAACAACATCGAGTTCTGGATGTTTACCACCAAATCAGCACGAGAATATTGGGGCGGCAGCACACGGCGGGCTTCTTCCGTCGAAAGCGCTTGCGCAGGAACGGCGAGCAGGAGCGGCCACTTCCCTTTCGGCCGAATACGTGCGACTTGGGCTTCAGCTTCACCCGCCATACGAGCGACCGTGAGCCCGCCCATCCAGCACGCGGAAGCATTATCGGGATGGTGCTCACGGCGCGAAGCTTCGCCAACAATGCGGGCATCGCTCCACCGAAGGTTGCCATAGTGCTTGGCCAGCGCGATGCCAGCAAGACGCGCCGCGGCCGATGATCCGCAGCCTTTGCCGATGGGAATCTCGTTGTGAATTTCCAGGGCGAGTGGCGACGGTCGCTGGCCTTCGCCGCACAAGACTTCGCGATAAGTGTTCAGGATGAGGTGGTTCTCCAGATTGCCGCAGATGTCGGAATCGCGACCAGTGGCCCGGATCGAGTAATCGGGCGCAGGGCGGGCTTCGAATTTGAGGTGGAGATCGAAGGCGAGAGCGGCGGCGTCGAAGGCTGGGCCAAGGTTGGCGGAGGTCGCTGGAAGCGATAAGCGGAATACACTTGCCTTGCGAGATTTCTTTTGACTCGTCATTCAGTAGATCGTTTTCTTCAAGTTGAAGGCGTGTTGATGAAATGCATTGCTCGCGCCGTCGATGTCGTACCCGCGTCCATCCCTTCGCGTAGCGTAACGGGTCACTCGCCGGGGACCTCTCGGTCGAACTTATCGAGCACTCCTGAAACGGCGTCCACGGTAGCGTCGAGCACAAGCGGGGCGCGCTGCTGGGCACCGAGCATGGCAGCGTGTTTTTCATCAAGCGTGCCGGTGAAGAGGTCACCTCGATGGAACTTCAACGTGAATTCGGGATCCTTGAGTACGTGACCGGTCAGGATGAGGACCACGCTTTCGTTGGACCTGACGAATCCTCGTTTAACCAGCTTTTTCAAGCCGGCGAGCGTTACGGCGGAGGCGGGTTCGCACCCCACGCCGTCAGCGCCAATCTCAGCCTTGGCGAGGGCAATCTCGATCTCGCTTACCTCCTCGACCTCGCCTCCCGTAGCCTTAAGAACCTTCTGGGCCTTTTTCCACGAAGCTGGATTTCCGATCCGGATCGCGGTGGCAAGCGTGTCGGCCTGCATGGGCGTGAGCTTCGCGCCTCCGTCCTCGCGGATGCTGCGCACGAACGGATTCGCACCCTCGGCCTGAATCACGGAAAGCTTGGGCAGGCGCGAGATCAGGCCCAGCTCCTTCATTTCGACCAGCGCTTTGCCCAAGGCAGATGAGTTTCCCAAGTTCCCGCCGGGAACAATAATGTGTTCGGGCGGCTGCCAGTTGAGTTGCTCGAGAAGTTCGATCGCGGCGGTCTTCTGGCCTTCGAGACGATAAGGATTGACCGAGTTGAGCAGATAGATTGGCCGGCGCTTGACCAATTCGTTTAAAACTCGGACACAACCGTCGAAGTCGGCCCGGAGTTGGCAAGTGACGGCGCCGTAGTCGAGCGATTGCGACAGTTTCCCCCACGAAATTTTGCCTTCGGGGATGAGAACGAGGCTGCGCATTCCCCCACGAGCCGCGTAGGCCGCCATCGAGGCCGAGGTGTTTCCCGTGGAGGCACAGGCGACCCAGCGGAAACCCTCCTGGCGCGCAAACGATGCGGCGGTAGTCATGCCAGTGTCTTTGAAGGACGCCGTCGGATTCATGCCCTGATGCTTGGCCTGGAGCGATTGCATCCCTGCGGCCTGAGCGCAGCGCGGTAGATCGTAGAGCGGTGTGTTGCCTTCGCGCAGGGTGATTGGCTCGGACTTAAGCGTGGGCAGAAGTTCGCGGAAACGCCAGACACCGCTGAGGTCGGCGGGGGCTTGCGAAGTCTTGCGGTCGCGCCAGAGCTGCTTCAGATCTTCGGCTCGGCGTCCGGCGGCTTGGCAGCTTCGGGCTGTTTGCCAGCCGGGGTAAAACACTTCGAAAAGGTCGCCACAGGTTGGGCAGCGGAAATCCTGGTCAGCACGTTCGCGGATGGAGCCGCAATTTATGCACCGGAGACGAGAACTGGATTCGGTGGCGGTTTCGGGTGTGGTTGGGCTCATTCTGGCTTGTGGGGCCTTAACTCCATCATGCATCAGAATAGCGGAGTTGTCTGCGTTTCTAAAGTGCTGTCACGATCTGAAATCGCGGCAGAGAACGGCCGCAGAGATCACTGACGAAAAGCGGTTAACCGCTAACGACAATAAGAACTTCCGCTAAAGCCGCGAAGAAAGGCTCTTCTGTGAAGAGCTTCCCCTTGAAATGTCGGCCGCTCTCTTTGATTAGATCTCAGGACCGCGTCAACCTTGCTTCCAAAGCCGGTCTTGTTCGTGCTTTTCTTTTTCGCCACGGAGATAAGCGTCCGCTTTGTTGAGCCAGTCTGCGCGCGGAGGATTGAAGACGTCCAGGTCGATCGTGTCCATCAAAGCTTCGGCCTTGTGCGGCATGTTGCGGGGAATAGTGAGGACTTCGCCCGCGTTGACGACGATCTCCTTGCCATCGATCCAGAATTTCAGCGCGCCATCGAGGATGTACGTGACCTGCTCGTTGTGATGACTGTGCAGCGGAACGATGCAACCCTTCTTCATCAAAACGCGCGCGACCATGATGTCTCCGCCGACAACCAGCTGGCGCATGAGCAACGGGTTGAGCTCTTCTAGCTCTACGGCGTTCCACGGGATGTGCTTCAGCTCGGATGGTCGGGGGGCCATTTTGATGACGCGCTTTGAGGAGTTCGCGGATTTGCGAGCCGTTTTGCGGGTTAATTTCTTTTTCGCTTTTGGCATGGTGGATTTTCCTGGATCTGAATCTTAACTCATCGCTATCTTCAGGAGTCTCTCAAACGACACTGTTTTCTACAAACGTTTGCTGAAGGCCGAACAATATCTTAAACCGCCCAGACCGCGGAGAAACGGCCGCGGAGTTCGCGGAGAAAAGGGCTCCTCAGTATGGCTCGTACTTCAATGCACCTTTCCGGGGTACAGTTTCACGGCGTTATCGTGCAGGTAGCCGTGAGCCATTTCCAGGGCCTTCGCCTCGGTGACTTCTCCCGTGGCGACCATCTCCGCGAGGGCGGCGGCCAAGCCGGAGCGCGCGGTTTGCACTCCCAGCCAGTAACTTTCTTCGGCGCCCAGGGCCTCATTGTACGGGAACGAGTCGGTGCCGAACGTGATTTTGTCGGGAAAGGTTTCGAGCCATTGCTTTAGCGAATCCTTGAAGCCGCTGGCGTACATGACGACTTCCATCAGCGAGGAGTCGAGATAAACGTTCTTGACCGCAGCCAGCCAGATGGCCTCGCGTTCCAGCGGATAGCCTCCGTGGATGAGAACAAATATCGTGTCGGAGTAGCGCGGGTCGCGGAGAATGTTTTCGAGGTTCATCACGTTGCTTTCCGAGATGTTGAAGTAATCTCCGACTCCGACGGCGCTGTGAATGTGGACAGGCAGATGGAGGCGCCCCCCTTCGCGTATGAGGTAGCGGAAGATGAAGTCCTGGAAGGTACGGTATTCCTGCTCACTCGGAACGCCTCCACTGGCATAGTGCTGGTAGATTTCCTCGGCCTGCTCTTTCGTAGGATCACCGAAGCGGGTTGTGCGGAAATAGGCGACTTCGAACTTCATCGCAATCCCGCCCTTGTTCTTCTGATTGTCTTCGAGCACTTCGGTTATGAATTTGAGGTAGTCATCGAAGCTGGCGGGGAGCTGCTGCAAATGTTCCTGCTCCATCCAGCGGTGCAGCATTTTCTCCTGCAGCGGCATGTAGACGGCCTGGTCGGCGTTGCGGGCGCGCTCTTTCTGATTGTCGAAGGGCCACATGAAAGAATCGACAAAAAACACCCAGACAAAGCGCTTGGGATCGAGGTAATC
>QIAH01000181.1 GCA_003225465.1 Acidobacteriota bacterium
GGGCCGGGTTCCAAAAGACGGAATGCGGACTGCACATTGGCGACGCCCCCATCGCGCCATCGCCCCTTGTTCAATTGAATCTAGGCGAAGAACCCCGCGCCGAGGGATAAAGGCAGGGCTCACGTAGGGGCAGACGCCCTCGTCTGCCCCAAGGAGCTTTAGCTCCGCAGCCTGGGCAGTTCCTCGAAGAAGGAACCAAGAAGAGAATCCCGAGTAGTCAGCCATCCGAAGACCAGACCGACGCGACTATGGCACACTGGTTTCGGAGGCAATTTGAACAACCTCGAGTTCACCCTTCTGGTCGGACTGGGATCGTTCATGGCTGGATTTCTGGGCGCTCTCACCGGGCTGGGCGGCGGCGTTGTCCTTGTGCCTCTGCTCGCGCTCGTGTTCAAGGTAGACATCCGCTACGCCGTGGGCGCATCGCTGGTCTCGGTGATCGCGACTTCCTCGGGCGCGGCGGTCGCCTATCTGAAAGACGGATTCTCGAACATTCGCATTGGAATGTTCCTCGAGGTTGCTACGACAGTGGGCGCTTTGTTCGGCGCCTTCCTGGCTACAAAAGTCTCCACCTCGGCGATCGGTGCCGTTTTTGGCATCGTTCTGATTTATTCCGGATACCTCTCCAGTCGCACGCCCGTCGATCCTCCTCCCGGTGAGCAGCCCGATCCTTTGGCAACCCGGCTCGGCATGAATGGCGTATATCCCTCGTTGAGCGGTCCCAAGTCTTATTTCGTACACCGAGTGCCGCTGGGATTCGGCCTGATGTTCGGAGCTGGAGGATTGTCGGGTCTGCTCGGAATCGGGTCAGGCGCGGTTAAGGTTCTGGCCATGGATCATGCCATGGGTATTCCTTTCAAAGTCTCCACCACGACCAGCAATTTCATGATTGGCGTGACCGCGGCAGCGAGCGCGGGTGTCTACCTTAGCCGCGGCTACGTCGACCCGGGCCTCGCGATGCCGGTGATGCTGGGTGTGCTTGCCGGTTCGCTGTCAGGTGCACGGGTTCTCGCTCGCACCAAAACCAAACAGCTTCGCTGGGTTTTCGGAGCGGTCATTGTCGCGCTGGGAGTGGAAATGATCTACGGTGCCTTCACAGGAAAGCTCTAATGTTCACAAAGTCTGACTGGACCGACCAGAAGATCGAAGTGATCATCGCGAACTTGCTACGCGCCGGGGTCACGTTGGCTGCCATGGTGGTGTTCACAGGCGGCGTGATATTCCTGATGCGGCACGGGAAAGAACCGGCTGGCTACCACGTATTCACAGGGGAGCCCTCGAATCTCCGCAATTGGAGAGGGATTGTTCACGCGGCATTCGCATTGCGCGCACGTGGGATTATCCAACTAGGCTTACTCATGCTGATTGCGACACCCGTAGCCCGAGTTGCTTTCTCGGTATTCGCCTTCGTCCTGGAACGTGACTGGCTCTACGTGGGGGTTGCAAGCTTCGTCCTGCTGGTGCTGTTCTACAGCCTGCTGGGGTCCGCGATGTGATCAAACCAGGGGCAAGGTGAAGTAGAACACGGATCCGTGCCCCAGTTGGCTGGTGACTCCAATCGTTCCATGGTGAGCTTCGATGATGGCTTTCGCAATGGCTAGCCCCATTCCGGTTCCTTGCACCATCATTCTCTGGTTCCGTCCCCGGTAGAACTTGTCGAAAATCAGCGCCTGTTCGAAATCGTCAATGCCGGCGCCACGATCGGAAACACTCGTCATCAGCTGGCGGTTTCGAACCTCTCCTGTAATTTGAATGGGCGCGTCCGCGGGCGAATATTTCGCCGCATTCTCGAGAAGTTGCATCAGCACCTCCTTGATGCGGGCTTCATCCATGCGGACCTTTGGCAAATCACCAGGCAGGCGAATTTCAATCGGATGCGTACCTAAAATGTTGCGGGAGCCTTCAATAGCTGCGTCCAGTGCCTCTCGAATTGAATGAGGTCCGAGTTCAAGCTCGACCTTATTCGCGTCGAGTTGTGCCATCTCCGCAGCTTCGCCCACCAAACGGTTCAAACGATCACTCTCCTCGTTGATGACTGTGAGCAATTCCCGTTGCTGTTCGGGAGCCAGCTCGGAGCCTGAAAGGAGCGACGTCACCGAAGCCTTGATGGCTGTGAGCGGCGTGCGAAATTCGTGGGTCACGGAATCCAGGAGCACGGAGCGTAATTGCTCGCTCTCCCTGGCGGCCTCGGTACGGCTCAGATTCTCGACCGCGCGCACACGCTCAATGGCGATCGCGATCAGGCTGCTCATGGCATCGAGCGTCTGCCGCGACAACCGGCTGCCCGAAACTCCCAAGCTCCCGACCGTGCGCAGACCCATGCGCAGCGGCATGAAAGCCAGCTGCCTTTGCGAATCGATTCTCGGCTCGCCGCGGCTGCACACCAGTTGCAGGTCGTGCGAGTCTAAGCTTCCAATATCAGGAGTGGATCGATAGACATCCCCGCGGTCAGGCAACGAAATTGCTGCTGCTTTTACGCCGAAGGCCTCCACAATGTACCTGGGCAACAGGTTCAGTAACTCGACGACGTTGTCGCTGGTGAGCAGCTTCTGGCTGAAGGAATAGAGACGCTCCACATCGTGCCGCCGTTCGTTCGCGTTCAACGCCTCGCGTCGGGCTCGTGCCGATAGCTGACTCGCAATCACAGCCGTGACGAGGAATGCAAAAAGAGCAACCCAATTCTGCGGATCCGCGATGGTGAATGTGCCAAATGGGGGGAGGAAATAATAATTAAAGGCGAGGGTGGCGACCACCGCCATGAATACCGAAACACGAAGTCCCCATACAGTGGAAACAATCAGTACCGTGAGCAGAAAAGTAAGCGCGACCGTGGTGGGGTTGTTGACATGAATCCTGCGGAAGAAAATGGTGATGAGAAACACGGCGCCGACTGCTACGACATAGCGAATGACTGTCCTTCGCAGGTTGTCCTTCACGACGCGATTGTAGCTGACGTTCGACAATTTCATTCCTCTAAAGCACAATACTCGCGATGCCCAAAACTCCAGAGCAATGGCTCGACGAAGCGGCTCCCGTGAGAAAGGGCGGGGTCTTCAAACTTTTTCTGGGCTACGCGCCGGGCGTTGGTAAGACTTACAGCATGCTGAGCGAAGCGATTCGCCGCCATAGCCGAGGCGAGGACGTGGTTGTGGGCGTCGTCGAAACCCATGGTCGCAAAGCGACCGCCGATCTGGCAGCCCAACTGGAGCAGGTTCCACGCAGGAAGATCGATTACAAGGGCGCGATCTTCGAAGAAATGGATGTGGATGCGATCCTTGCCCGCAAGCCCCAGGTTGCGATTGTCGACGAGTTGGCTCATACCAACATCGAGAGCAGCAAGCACCGGAAGCGCTACGAGGATGTGTTTGAGTTGTTGGATGCTGGGGTCGACATCCTGAGCACCATGAACATCCAGCATTTGGAGAGCGTCACTCCCACAGTACAAGGCATTACCGGAATTCAGGTTCGCGAAACCGTCCCCGACTGGGTGTTGAAGCGGGTCGACGAGGTCGTGATGTCGGACCTGACCCCGGAAGCCCTGCAGAATCGCATGCGCCGCGGAGACATCTACCCGCTGGAGAGAGTCGAGAGGGCGCTCGGGAATTTCTTTCGTCCAGGCAACTTGATCGCGCTCCGGGAATTAGCTCTTCGCCAGGTGACGCATGCGGTCGACCGCAATCTCGAAACGTATCTCGACAAGCAGGAGACGCGCAGAAACCTGGGAGTGCGCGAGCGAATTGCGGTATGCGTGAGTTCCAACCCCGCCGCCCAGCATCTGATCGCACGTGGCGCGCGCATGGCGCAGGCTCTGGATGGCGAACTGTTCGTCATTTACGTCGACATGGGTCAGGACACGGCCGAGCGGGATCAAAGAACTCTTCGTGACAACTTCCAGTTTGCCGAAAATGTCGGTGCAACGGTTGTACGCGTGAAGGGCAAGACCGTCGCTGCCGCGGTCGCCGAGGTAGTGCACGAAAAACATATTACGCACGTGTTCTTTGGGCGCTCTGCCACGACCGGTTGGCGGAGATACTTATACATTTCTGCGATACATCGCTTCTTACGCGATGCGCCTGCAGTCGACGTCCACATTGTTACCCAGCAGCCGGCTTAGTCACATGGCGGATCATTCCAGAATTCTTGTGGTCGACGACGAAACACAAATTACCCGCGTGCTGCGTACCACGCTCTCGAGCCATGCCTATGATGTGCGCGTCGCTAATGATGGTGAGACCGCATTAGAGATCATGAAAGACTGGACTCCCGATCTGGTCATCACCGATCTATCCATGCCTAACATGGACGGCTTGGAATTGACACGCCGCCTGCGGAGCAGCAGCAAGGTGCCCATTGTGATTCTCTCGGTGCGCGGGGAGGAGCGAACCAAAGTGCACGCGCTCGACGCCGGCGCCGACGACTACGTTACCAAGCCTTTCAGTATGGAAGAGCTGTTGGCGAGAGTGCGCGCATCGTTGCGACGCGGGTCGTCGGAGGCCAACACGGAAGCGCCGAAGATAGAAGTGGGTGATTTCGTCATCGACCAGGCGGCGCACAAGGTGTCGGTTCGCGGCCAGGAAGTCCATCTCACTCCCAAGGAATTCGATCTCCTCGTGTATCTTGCGCGTCATGCGGGCAAAGTCATCACTCATCGCGCACTCCTCGGAGCAATCTGGGGCGGACAAAGCACCGAGCAAGTCGAATACTTACGCGTCTTCGTAGGGCAACTCCGCAAGAAGCTCGAACCCGAGGGCGGCGCCCGCCGCTATCTGGTCACCGAGCCTTGGGTCGGCTATCGCTTCGAGCCCGGCGAGCGTTAGTCTGATCACCCC
>QIAH01000299.1 GCA_003225465.1 Acidobacteriota bacterium
TATTTCGGCCGAGGCCGGTCCTCTGCCATATCGCCGATTTGCGACCACTCATTACGAGAGCCGGTCTTCCGCCGGATACACCGCTGGGTCCGTCTTTTTTGTTCGGGGTCAGCAAGAAAGCATGGAGTTCACCATTAAGAAATCCATATCCCGCGATTTGGCCACGGTCGTTGATGCTATTAGCACCCGCAAGTTGCCACGCCGGGTCGGAGATGCGGGTGTTAAGATCAACTGGTCGCTGATGCTGCCAAAGGCAAGCGGCCTGAGTCGTGTCGTTGCCTGAAAATCCAACAATTTCGCCTTGGCTGTTGACGCCGCCTGCGCCACTTTGGGAGTCGCCGGGTAAAGTCCCCAAATCGGATAAGACTCCGTTTTGCCATGTAAAAGCATGAACCGAGAAGTCAGGAAGCATGGACTGGCCTACCGCCAGGCCGTTGTTGTTGATGGCAAGCGCCAAACTGATCGGTCCGCCGAAGGATCCCATATCGCGGATGCCACCGTTTTGCCAGATTACCGCATGCAAATTGGGGATCCCGAAGACGCCGAGATCGAAGCTGGCTTGCGACCAACCTACGAGCCAGTTCCTGTCATTGATTCCAATGGCAATGCTATTGGGTCCCCCAAGTGTACCCAGGTCGTGCATGCTGCGATCCCAGAAAAAGCCATGGCCTTCCTGACCGAAATTAAGCGTGAAAGTTGGATCAGGGACGGTGGTGTAGGCAAACCCGCTTACATGAGACAAGACATTAATGCCGTTTCCCTCACTGCCGTTGCCACCGAGGCTCCCTAGATCCAATAGCGTGAACGCTCCGGCCCCAAATGCCGGGCGCGAGGGGATCCAGAGCACTGCGTGCTCAAAACCATCAGGTGCATCTGAAGTTCCCGCAATGACGTCGAGCGCGTTGATGCCTTTAGCGCCGGCGGCAACTCCTGCAAGAGTACCCAAATCCAGGCTTTGACCATTTCTCCAGACAAACGCGCGATCGGTGCCGGCTGGCGAGATTGACTGTCCAACTGCATCGCCTCGCGCATTGACGCTGGCCGCTCCGGTTACTTCGCTGAAATTAGCGACGGCTCCGAGATCAGAAACGGAGTAGGTTTGCGCATTGGCTGCGTGACATAGAGCCACCAACGAGAACGCGACGACGGACACAGAAATCAGTGTCATAGATGGCAACTTCATATTTCCTCCTGATATTGGCTGTCTCCAGATTCTGGCGGCCACGTCGCAGACAGGCTTCTACTGCTTCTCCCCCACCCCTGTTAGGACCACGCCTGGATCGGAACTCATATCGAATATTTTCTTGCCATGATTCACTAGAACGAGCCTGGAGTGATGTACCTGTCCACCTACATTAAGAGTTTCAGATCCGGTACAGTCCGGGTTAACGGTGTAGGTGCCAGTTCCGGGCCGGTCAAGAATCACGATTGGCGCCTGGCCACTTACGCTGATCTGCACGTCATCTGTCTGCGTGAAATTACCCTTCCCGTCGAAAACTACTCTGGCAATTCCGCCGATGGCCAGGACATTGGGTATGCTTCCGCTGATCTGGAAACCATAACTTCCTCTAAGGGAAGCATTGGAACAACTCTGGTCGTCTTCAGCACTGGCTTGAAGCGAACCTATCAACACCAACAGGATGATGGATAGAGCTACTGCCGCAACACTTTGTTTCATAGTGGTTGTCCTTTCTAATTGCACGATGACTGAGATAAGCTCCACTTCGTTTTCACCGCTGGGTATGAAACCGCCAACAAACTGGGTATGCACTCCGGGACGAGCTTTACGCTAGCAGTCTTCATCTCCATCCTTCGCTTTCGACACTGGGTGAAGATCAGCGCTGGTAGCCGAGCGACGCAAGGCAGATGAGGAGATCACCTTCGGCCGCCTGCGAAACGTGCAACTGGCCGCCTTGGATCCATGCCTGCATCGAGCTTTGGTCAACCTGACAGAGCAGCGCAGCCTGCAGTACCGTCACCTTCTTGGTCTCCGCTTGACACTCCCGACACCAAGTGACAATGGGCTTTGCCCCCTTGTGCGCAACCAGAATCTCTTTCGTTTCAATCAGGATTCTGGTACGCCGCTTCCCCAAGTTCCGCTCCTTTTCAGGCCCTGCGCCGCCCTAGTCGTGGTAGAGTCAGCCGATGACCTTGGGACCGGTTCTGCCCAGCCCCGGTCCGAACTTCGCGCCGCAGCTTGGTCGAGATTGGCCCGCAAAATCGTTGAAGAATCATGAAAATTCCTGAAATTGTGTGAAATTCAGCATGGCCTCGCCTGTACAACGACGGTTTTACGATTTCGACGTTTTCCGAGTCGATGTCAGTCGGCGACTGTTGATGCGCCAGTGCGAGCCTGTTCCGTTGACTCCCAAGGCTTTCGACATCCTGCTGGTCCTGGTTCGGAACCGCGGCCGAGTTGTGGAGAAGGACGAGTTGATGAAACTCGTTTGGCCGGACACGGTCGTGGAGGAAAACAACCTCACACGCAACATCTCCACTCTGCGCAAAGCGCTTGAAGAAGGTCCCAACCAACACCGATTCATTGTGACCATACCCGGCCGGGGTTATCAGTTCGCGGGCGATATGCCCCAGGAGATGGCCGCGACGGCCGTTGTGTATGAAAGACATGCGCGAACGCAGGTTCTGATCGAGGAGCAATCAGAGCCCGAGGTGCTAATCGAGCCAATCCAGCCCACTAAGCCTGGAATTGTCGAACGGAAATCCTGGCGGCGCATCGCATTCCGGGTCACGGTGGCGGTTGCCGCTTGCACGCTCTCCGCTTCCGCGGCTTGGCTCTATATTTCGCGCTCCCGAGAAGCCGCACTCCCGCTGCCTAAAATCGTGCCGCTTACCTCGCTTCCGGATCGGGCCGAATGCGCCAACATATCGCCGGACGGCAATCTTTTAGCCTTCGGAAGGCGCAGTGATTCTCCGCAGCTCTCTGGGATCTATATCCAGCAGATCGGCAGTGATCACCTTCTGCAGGTTACGCGGAGCCTTTTCGACTTGTGCCCGGCGTGGTCGCCCGACGGACGCTATCTTGCGTTTTCGCGGTACGGTGAGCAGGAGCAGTCGATCTATCTGATCAGTGCACTGGGCGGGCCGGAGCGCAAGCTACATTCAGGTGCACCATCCTACCCTCCCATGGATTGGTCGCCCGACGGCAAATTGATCGCGTTTTCGACCGCGCCTCCGGGCCACAGCCACTCCGTCATCTCCCTGCTTACACTAGAAACTCTCGAGATACGTAAACTGGGCGAGCCCATCGTGGGGGTTCAGGATTGGGGGCCTGTTTTTTCACCGGACGGTAAGCAGTTGGCGTTTGTTCGAGCCAATATGTACCACACAAGAGGAGAAATCTTTCTCATGCCGGCGAATGGAGGTGAGGCCCGCCGTCTGACCTTCGATAATGCCTGGATTCCCGCGCCACCCGCCTGGACCCTAGATGGAAAGTCCATTGTGTTCTCCTCAACCCGTAGCGGTCTGCCGACCCTATGGAGAATCCCGGTCTCCGGAGGCTCGCCCGTTGAGGAAATGCAGGCTGGCGTGAAGGCCTTTGGCCCCAGGGTTGCTCGCAGCGGGCACCGGCTTATTTTTGAACAAAGGATGGCTAACTCAAGTCTGTGGAGCTTGGATTTGTCCAAGATCGGGGAGAACCACGGTCGCAGGCAGGTGACCGCCTCGAAAGGGCGCAACGGCGCGGCGGAACTCTCGCCGGATGGCAGGAGAATTGTTTTTGTCTCCGACCGTTCTGGAAGTGATGAGATTTACGTTTGCAATTCGGATGGCTCCAATCTGCTACGATTGACCAACTTGGGAGGCGCGAACGCGCCTGGCGTTCCGCGCTGGTCACCCGATGGTCAGAAAATAGCTTTTGACTCTGTACTTCGAGGGCACACCGCTGTCTCTGTGATTCCGGCGGAAGGCGGGCCGGCAGGTCCCCTGACTGATCAAGCCTCCGATAATCTCAGTCCCAGTTGGTCTCATGACGGTAAATGGATCTACTTCACTTCGAATCGCAGTGGAAACTGGGAGATCTGGAAAATCCCAAATCAGGGCGGGAAGGCACTCCAACTGACCCGAACAGGCGGATTCTCTGGGTTTGAGTCATCCGACGGCAATTCCATTTACTACGCCAAAACTGCGTCTGAGCCGGACATCTGGAGACTGACCTTACAAGATGGGCAAGAATCTGCGGTTTCACCCCCGCTCCATCTGAATCAATGGACGGGGTGGGCACTGGTTGACAAAGGCATCTTTTTCGTGCGCGAAGGTCCGGATGCACATCCTGTTCTGAGATTTCTTGATTTTGCCACAAACCTGGTGAAGGACATCACCCCCCTGGACAAGCAGCCCTGGCCCTTGTGGGTTTCCGTCTCGGCAAATGGAAAGTTCGCACTGTATCAGCAGATGGATATGTATATGAGCAATGTTATGGCTCTAGAGAACTTTCGCTGACGCTCGAATTCGGTCCCTTACTGGGGTCACCGGAACAGAATCAATTTTGCGGGTCTACACAGGGTCAATTTAGGCCCACGGTCCGCTCGGAGATGCCCTGTTGAGCATGATTCGGCCACAACGGGAAAGCCAGATTATCCGCAACTCTGAAGTTGGATATCCGCCGGATACTTCCGGATCGCCCGTGATCCGCCCAGAATTCATCGGTGTTGCTGAGAAACCTTCGAACCTACAGATGCAAGCTACTCCCATCACCATCGACATCAACTCTGATATCTTGCCGATGTCTGGAGGTGGGCGGTTTGGAAGATCAAGTCCTAGCAATGCTCCGTGGCCAAGTTGCGGACATTATCTTAGGGGCGGTTTTCCTGTTTATCGGATTGGCAGCTTGCTCCATCGCTGCCATTCGTCGACGGAGCGGAGTACGCCTCTTCATCTGGCTAGGAATCTGGAGCGCACTGTACGGAGCCGGACTGCTGGCTCAATCCCCGGCTGTCGTTGCGGCTGTGCCGCACTCGATTCAGATGAGCGTTCCCTACCTGAACATCGTGAGAGCATACCTGACCGTAGTTGTTGGATTGTCTGCCTTCTTGGAATTAAGCCTAGGGAAAGTTCGGCTTCTCATCAAGATCCTCATCTTTGCCGGAATGGCGGTCGCTCTTGCTGGCATTGGCTCATTCGCCCTCGGTGGCTCAGCCGACAAGTTCATCCCTTACAACAATATCGTCGTGGTTTGCGGCCTTGTTGTCCTCGTAACTGTTATCGCTGTGAGGAAGCTCTCTAAACAGTTCCTGATTCTCCGTAACCGCCACGTTCTCGCCGTCGGCACGCTCGTTTTCGCCATTGAGGCTCTATGGGTCAACCTGTCGCGGCCGCTGCACTACCAAACTCCGCGGCTCTTGAGCCATCTCGCTTTTGCAGTGTTCCTGCTTTCGTTCGGGTACGTCGCGGTGCAAATCGTCTTTGCCAGCGAGCGTCGCTTGCTGTCAATTGAAAACGAACTCGAGGTTGCCCGGCAGTTGCAGTTCTCAATCCTGCCCACCAGCATTCCCGAGGTCCGGAACGTCCGGATTGCGGTCGCCTATCGACCTATGACCGCTGTCGCTGGTGATTTCTATGAATTCATTCCCGTCGATCAGAAGCGGGTTGGCTTCCTGGTCGCGGACGTCACCGGACACGGTGTGCCAGCCGCGCTCATCGGCTCGATGATCAAAGTGGCAATGCAATCCGTCGTCGCTTGCGCGCATGACCCGCGAGAAGTGTTGCGCGGGTTGAACCGCATCCTTTTCAGTCAACTCCATGATCAGTTGGTCTCGGCGGCCTATTTGTGGCTTGATACCGAGAATGGCAAGGCATTGTATTCAGCAGCGGGGCACCCGCCGCTTCTCCGCTGGCAGGACGGCAAGCTGGAACGCATCGAGAGCAATGGCCTATTGTTTGGAGTCATCCCGGATCCCGACTATCCCGTTTGTGACCTAGCGATCCACCCGGGCGACCGCTTCCTGCTTTACACCGATGGCGTGATTGAACCCGAGAATGCCAGCGGCGATTGTTTCGGCGACCGGAAGCTTGAACAAGTCGTTCGCAACCATCAGTCACGCCCGCCTTCTGAGCTATCGGATCAACTGCTCTCCGAGATACGCATTTGGCAACCTGCGTTGCTGGACCAGCAGGATGACATCACGCTTATTGTCATCGACGTGGTTTAGTCATCGCAAATGCAGAAGCCAGCTTTCTTCCCGGCATAACGCGTCGGGTTTCCTGAGCGTCTCCCCCATCCACTAGAATTTTCATTTTGGGTCGAGTGATTTTGAAACCTCCTTCGTTCGCCGGCAGCACTCTGCCAACCTGTTTTCTTTCTCGACTGGGTTTAAATTCAGCCCTCTGTTCCGGTTCGCGGCTGCGGGTTGATCCCAGCCGGAGCCGGTAGTCCCGTTGGAATCCGACACTCGGATTTCCGCACCTCAATCTGACCATTCTGTATGCGAGCCTGCAGACAGGGTTGAGGATGCACGGCAGGTCCATCCACCACGTTGCCGTCGCGAATGGAGAAGCGAGAGCCGTGCCACGGACACTGGATGACGTAGCCTTCAAGCATCCCTTCCGACAGCGGGCCGCCGAGATGCGAGCAGGTGTCAGCAAGAGCGTAAATCTGCGAGTCGCGCCGGACTAACAGAATTGGTGTTCCATTGTGTTCGGCGCAAACTGGCTTTCCCTCGTGCAAATCCGCTTCCGGCAGCACAGGTGTGAACTCATCAGGCAGCTTCTCAGAAATACTGTGGTCTACACCGATTTTCTGTTCATAAACCAAGTTCCCGCCCAGTCGAGCGGCTGCCACAGATACGGCATAACCGATGGCAGCCAAGCCGCGCCCGCCTGCGCGACTGCCTGTGCGTCTCGCGAAGAGTGAAGCTCCAAAAAGAACAACACTGGCAACGTTCAGTAATCCGTGGACTAGTCCGATGCGCCGTGCAGGCGGGTCGATGTCCTGCCAATCCGTCAGACCGGTAGCCGCCGCACCGCATGCTCCCGCGAGTCCGAGAGCCACTGCCGAATCTGCCGCAAGACTGTATTGACGACGCGGGCTTGAAGAATCCAGTACATCGAACACGATTGCCGCTGTCCATGCGCCAATCGGTATATCAGTGAGAATTGCATGTAGTGGGTGTCCGATCCACGTTCCATGCAAAAAGTTCTTCACTTGCTGTCCGCCCCGGAGCCGGAATGCTTTGTGGGCAAGGCGTTGCAAACCCTCTTCGGTTGGCTTCAGCCATTCCTGCCGCTGGATCTTGCCAATAACATCACCGTTCCTCATCGCGTACCTCCAGCATTAAAATTTATGCCAGTTCAGCGCGTAGGTTCGATGCAATGCTGGATCGACAGGATGTAGAGAGACTGATTTATCTCATACCTGGTTCCCACGATGTCGAAAAGGGTTCAAAGTCGGCGACCGCGTACGGTGGAATTCTGAGGCGGGCTGGGTCAGCGGAGTCATCACCAAGAAGATCACGTCAAACATGAATTTCAGGGGGTACACACATCACGCTTCAAGAGAAGCACCCCAATATCTAATTAAGAGTGACAAAACGGAGCATGTAGCAATTCACAAAGGTACTGCGCTTCGGCTGGTCTCGACGCGAGCGAGAAAGCCCGGCAGAACCAAGAAGGCGAAAAAGGGATAGCAAGCGATTTTCGCAGCGGCGAATTGCGCTGTGTTTATAGGGTGTGCGGAAATCCCCACTCTTTCCGCCGGTTCCTTCTTTTCCCAGGAATGGGTTACCGGATGATGCCGAGGTTTCAAGCATGGTGGCCCTGGGTTCTGCGACGAGTTCGCTGGAGAGGAGAGCGGCAAGTTCTTGTAGTCGACGGCGAGGTGAAGAAAAGCCCCACGTCTCGAGAATTGCGAGACGCGGGGTATCCCTCATTTTCCAGGAACTACGGCAGAGACATGGGCCGCTCGCCGCCGCATCAGCGATGTTTGATGAAGGCGCCCGTCTGCAGTTCGGACATCGCCTGACGCAGCTGCTCTTGCGTGTTCATTACGATGGGACCGTACCAAGCCACAGGTTCCTCGATCGGCTTGCCGGATACCAGCAGGAAGCGAATTCCCTCTGGTCCAGCCTGGACTGCCAGCTCGTCTCCCCGGTCAAACAATACCAGCGAGTGATTGCGGGCATCGTACCTGGCCGGTGCGTTGGCGTCGGCGGCATGTTCAGTGAGCACCGCACGTGGATCGGACGCATCTCGGAATGTGCCGGAGCCGGAGAATACATACGCAAACGCATTGCGGGTAGTCTCGACCTTGAGCCGCTTTTGCTTTCCGGGCGGTACAAACACGTCAAGATAACTCGGGTCAGCGGCGACTCCTTCGACCGGCCCTTTCTTGCCCCAGAACTCGCCGCAGATAACGCGCACGCGAGTGCCGTCGTCGTCGGTTACCTCGGGAATCGCGCTGGACGGAATATCCTGGTACCGGGGATCGGTCATCTTCAGCGAGGAGGGCAGGTTCGCCCACAACTGGAAACCGTGCATGCGCCCATGCTGGTCGCCTTTGGGCATCTCCTGGTGGAGGATGCCACTGCCGGCGGTCATCCATTGCACGTCTCCGGCTCCCATTTTCCCCTGGTTGCCCAGGCTGTCGCCGTGTTCGACGGAACCGGCAAGCACGTAGGTGATCGTCTCGATTCCGCGGTGCGGATGCCACGGGAATCCCGCCCGGTAGTCGTCGGGATTGTCGTTTCGGAAATCGTCCAGCAAAAGAAACGGATCGAATTCCGTGGTCTTTCCGAACCCGAAGGCGCGTTGCAGCTTCACGCCCGCGCCTTCGATCGTGGGTTTCGGTTGAATAATCTGTTTCACTGGTCGGAGCGACATAGATTCTCCTTGTCTTGCAACGCGCAGCAGGTCGGAGCCTACCGCGCGGAGTGACTTAGGCTTTTACGAACTGAATATCGAGCGTGATCGTCACTTCGTCTCCGACGAGAATGCCGCCAGTCTCGAGGGCCGCGTTCCAGGTCAGGCCAAAGTCTTTTCGGTTGATTTTCGTGGTTGCCGATACCGCGACCCGGGTATTTCCCCAAGGATCCTTCGCGGGCGGGGTTGGCCCTTCCACCTTGAAGGTTACCTTGCGCGTGAGACCGCGGATAGTCAGGTCGCCGTCGACGGCTAGCTCGCCGTCTCGAACAAGGCTAATGCGCGAGGACTTAAAGGCGAGGGTCGGGAACTTCTCCACGTCAAAGAAGTCAGGACTCTTGAGGTGCGCATCGCGCTGCGCGTCGCGCGTTTCGATCGAGGCAGCTTCGATCAGGGTGTCGATGCGGGAGTTTGTCAGTTCCGATTCGTCCAGGGTCAACGTCCCCGAGACTTTGGCGAATTGCCCTTTCACGTTCGAGATCATCATATGCTTGACCTTGAACTCGGCCACGGAGTGAGCCGGGTCGATATTCCAGGTGGTGGCAACTTGCGGCGTAGCTAGTGTGGTCATGGTGTGCATCTCCTCTCCACTTGCTTTAGATGCGTGTACACGATAATCGTTGCAACGAATATATGGCCCAAAATCAGCTCACCCGGGCCCGGGCAGCCGCCAGCAGTTCAGCGAGCGCGCGAAGGCGGTCTTTTCCCAGATGGCCTAATTGCTTGCGATGAGCCTCCTCGACTGGTTGATCGAGGCGGGTCAGCAGTTTAAGCCCGTTCGGTGTAATCCGGGCCAGGACGACTCGCCGGTCTTTGCTTTCCCGCCAGCGTGAGATGAGACCCCGCTTTTCCAGGCGGTCGAGAAGCCGGGTAATGTCCGGATCGCGTGTAATCATGCGGTTAGCAATCTCGCCGCAGGGGAGCCCATCCGGCGAGCCGCGCAGAATCCGGAGTACGTTGTATTGCGTGGGCGACAGATCCTCGTTCTTGAGAATCCGGGCAGGGCCGCGAGTGAGCAGGTCACAGGTGCGCTGTAAATCGAGAAACGCCATCTCCTCGGGGCAAGCCGGGCGCCGGAGTTTGCCCGTGGATTGAATCGGTTCATTCACGCAATCTTACAATATACGTTATAACGATTATTGTCAAGTCATTGATTTCTAGGTTCCCTGGTTCTCGGCAAGCGACTTTGTACATCCGACCAGGCACGAAACGAAGGCGCTTCTTCCCCGCTCTGTTGCATCAGTTTCGTCACCAATCCGGTCCACCCAGTCTGATGGCTCGCGCCCAGACCCGCACCGGAGTCACCGTGAAAATATTCATGGAATGGAACCAGGTCGCGCCAATAAGGGTCGTTCTGAAATCTCCGCACATCCCCGCAGGCGGGTCGCTTCCCGTCCTCATCACGCACGAAAATGCTTGTCAATCGGCGCGATAGCTCCGCCGCCACTTCCCATAGAGTCATCACTTTGCCGGATCCGCTGGGGAACTCCACCGTAAAGCTATCTCCAAGGTAATGGTGAAATTTTTGCAGCGACTCGACCAGGAGGAAATTCACCGGGAACCAGATTGGTCCACGCCAGTTAGAATTCCCGCCGAACAGTGCTGTCGAAGATTCTCCGGGTTGGTAATCGACGCGGTGCTCGGTTCCATCCACGTGAAGTGTATAAGGATGCTCATGATGGAATCGCGAGAGTGCGCGAATTCCATACCGCGACAGAAACTCCCGCTCATCCAGCATGTAGCTGAGAATCCGGCGCAACTGTTCCGGGCTCGCGATGGAAAGCAGCCGCCGCTCGCCTTTTCCCGGTGTTCTCATGCAAGCCAGGTTGTGGGTCAGATCAGGACGATTGTCGATAAACCATTCCAGCCGGCGTTTGAAGGCCGGCAACCGGTCGAGCAGTTCAGGCTCCAGCGTCTCCACCGCAAACAGCGGAATCAGCCCCACCATGGAGCGGATCTTCATCGGGAACTGCGCGCCCTCCGGCAGCTTCAGCATGTCGTAGAAGAATCCGTCTTCCTCGTTCCACAATCCCGTGTCCTCGTGGCCACGATGCCCCATGGCATGCGCGATGTAGACGAAGTGTTCCCAGAATTTGCTGGCCACATCTTCGTAGCACGATTCTTTCTTAGCCAACTCCATTGCGATGGCCAGCAGGTTGAGGGTGTACATCGCCATCCAACTGGTGCCATCCGACTGCTCGAGATAACCGCCGGTGGGCAAAGGCGCGCTGCGATCGAACACGCCGATGTTGTCCAACCCGAGGAATCCCCCCTGGAAGATGTTCCTACCTTCCGCGTCCTTGCGGTTCACCCACCAGGTGAAGTTCAGCATCAGCTTGTGAAACACTCGCTTCAGAAATTCGCGATCCCCGACGCCTCTACGTTTCTTCTCAATTTTGTAAACTCGCCACGCCGCCCAGGCGTGTACCGGTGGATTCACGTCTCCAAATGCCCATTCATATGCGGGAATCTGCCCATTCGGATGCATGTACCATTCGCGGAGCATGAGGGTTATCTGTTCCTTGGCGAAATCCGCGTCCACCAGGGCCAGCGCAACGCAGTGAAATGCCAAGTCCCATGCTGCATACCACGGGTACTCCCATTTGTCGGGCATTGAGATAACGTCAGCGTTATAAAGGTGGACCCACTCACGGTTGCGCCCCTTCTTGCGCTCGACCGGAGGCGGTGGATTCCCTGGATCCCCGCGCAGCCAGTCTCTGACCACATAGTGATAGAACTGCTTCGACCACAACATTCCCGCGAAGCCCTGCCTCATGATGTTCTGGGCGTCGGTCGAGAGTTCCTGCGGAATGATCGTGCGATAAAATTCGTCGGCTTCGTACTGGCGCAGTGCAAGAGCATTCTCGAATTCGGCGAAGCTATTCTTGCCCTTGAAGTCGCGGTTCGATAGCCGCAGCCGGATTATCCTGGTATCGCGCGCGGGAATCGAAAGCGTGTAGTGAGCGGCTGCCTTTGTGCCTTTGCGCTCCGGATTGACGCCATCCCGGGCACCTTGCACGACGAAGTCATGGATGCTGTCCTTCACATAAGGGGTGCGGTTCGGCACACCGAAGAGCCGGTTAAAGTTCGTCTCATTTTCCGTGAACAACAGCTCGGGTGAGCCTTCGCAGTACAGCCAGCGCCGGCCAAGCTGTGTTGGATCCAACGCAACCACCGGATCCGACGCCGACCGTGATTGATGCATTTCTGGGCGTTCCAACCCGTTTCCCCACGACCACGTATTCCGAAACCAGATCGTCGGCAAGGCGCGCAGCCTAGCTGGCTCCGGACCGCGATTCGTGACGGCAATCCTGATCAGGATGTCTTCAGGGTCAGTTTTTGCGTACTCCACCAGAACATCGAAGTAGCGGTCCTCGTCGAACACGCCCGTATCGAGCAGTTCCAACTCGGGTTCGTCCTTGCCTCGCCGTCGATTCTCTTCGAGCAACCTGGTGTAGGGGAATTCCGATTGCGGATACTTGTACAGATATTTCATGTACGAGTGTGTCGGCGTGCTATCCAGATAAAAGTAGTATTCCTTTACGTCCTCGCCATGATTGCCTTCATTGCCTGCCAGACCGAACAACCGTTCCTTAAGGATGGGGTCACGCTCATTCCAGAGCGAAACTGCGAAACAGATGAATTGGTGCCGATCGGAGATGCCCGCCAGTCCATCCTCGTTCCAGCGATACGCGCGTGAGCGGGCGTGGTCGTGTGGAAAGAAGTCCCAGGCAAGGCCGTGCGGGCTATAGTCCTCGCGGACGGTTCCCCACGAACGTTCGCTAAGGTATGGGCCCCAGCGTTTCCAGTGCTTCGTCCGCGCATCAGATTCGGATAGTCTGATTTCTTCTTTGGTCATGCCAGTCAAGAAAAGCCACGCGAGAATGGATCCAGGGTTGCTGTTCAGGCGTCGAGCGTGACATTCTCCAGCGCCCGACTGACGCACGGCAATATATATCCCTGAGATCGCATTTGGACACTCAGTGCTTCTTCACTTTCCATTTTTACCCGGCCCCGTAACAGCTTGGTTGCGCACGTCCCGCAACTGCCTTGTCGACAACCCGATGGCATTAATACACCATTCCTTTCGGAGCTTTCCAATAAAGTTTCCTCAGGCGAGATCTGAAACGCTACCGCCGATCGAGCAAACCTGATTTCCAGGGAACCTATACCGGTTCGGATGGCCTCGCTCGAACCGATAAATCTCTTCTCTCGGGGCACGGCGCCGCCAAAACTCTCTTGCAGAATCCTCGACGGCTCAACTCCCAAATCCGCCAGCAACGAGCGGCTAAGTTCCATGAATGCTGGAGGCCCGCATACAAAGAAGGTCGCTTCCAGCGGCTTCTGGACTTCGCGCTCCAGTATCTCGCGCCGCAAACGCCCCTTCCATCCCGTCCATTCGGAACACGGCCGTGACAACACGGTCACCCAGCGAAACTGCCTGAGCCGTGTTTGCAGCTGCGACAACTCGCTTCGGAAGAACACATCCTGCCGGGTTCGCACAGAATAGATGAGCGTGACCTCCGCCGGGATACATCGGTCGTCGATATATTTCAGCATCGCCATCATGGGAGTAATGCCGCTACCCGCCGCGATCAATACAATCCGCTTATGCTGGCTCTCATCAAAATAAAATTTCCCATAGGGGCCCCGTGCTTTGACCGTGAGTCCGACCTCGGCGCGTTCATTCAGGTAGCGCGAGACACAGCCGTTTTCGACCCGCTTGGGCATGATCTCGATGTAGCCCTGCTGAAGCGGGGAGGAGCAGATGGAATAGGAGCGAGTCAGTGTTCTCCCGTCGATGATCCACTCGAATGTGAGGAATTGTCCCGGACGCGTGGACAGTTGTCGTCCGAGTGGCAGCAGGAAGCGCAACGTCTTAGCATCCTGGGTCTGGGTCTCAATGCGCGTGAGGTTCAAAACCACCTCGTCGGTTTTGGGTGCGTCTTTGCCCGCTGTCGTGATGTTGTGCGGAAGAGTTGCTGCGCCCATGGCCGCCTTGGACCGCTTAGAGCCGGCGCGATATGCAACGGCCACCGACACCAACACACCCATAATGACCATTGCCGGGGTCCAAGCGGGCACCTTGTGCGGCGATGCGACTCGCAAAAAATGAATTGCCACATTCATCGCGACCAGCGTGAATGCCATTCCGAAAATTCCAATGCCCAAAACCATCAGCAAACTGCGCGCAGCTTTCTGGTAACGCGCAACCAGCACCTTTCCAACGAGCATTGGAACTAGAAATAGCGCCAGGCCCATATGCAACACGAGCCGCGACGACAGTTCGTCCTGCCATCCCTTCACCCGCAAAAGCATGAAATACAGATTCAGTGCGAACACTGCGATGAATGTGTACCCAGCGATCCGATGAACCTGGCTCCACAGTCTGCTCCTCCGCCCCGACGTGGTGCGGTTGCTCAACATGTTCCACATGTTGAAGCCCGCGAGGAACACAAACAGACCCGCTAGAGTAAGGCTGATGAGAATACGCACAGAAGACCCTCGAAATCCGTATGGCGGCGTTGAAAGTATCTGGCTGCCACGTGGGATAACTGGTCTGCCGCCCCATTTATTCCAGTCTGATCACATTCAACCCTGAGTCGATCACGCCGAAGTGCGTTGGTACAAGGGCCGGAGCCTGTGCGGGAAACATCAACCTTGGCGAGGCTGCGATGCATCCTGATCAAGGTCAACAGATGACCGTGTTCGGAGCGGCGCAGTTGAGCTGTCCGTAAAGTTTTGTCAAAGCGGTTCGCTGGCACTTTGCTCCGCCGGGAGGTCCGCAAACGAACGGCAATGTTTATGCGAGCGCGTCGTCAGACGCATAAAAAGAATGGGTTACTTCGGTACTCAATGTAACCCGTCCATTCATCGACATCTATGTACCGCGACTTTTTGCTGCTTTCCGGGTTTATGACAACCAAGGACGGAGGTGGCAAATGTTAAAGAAAAGTTTCCTTGCGGTGTTTGGGTTGGCGCTCGCTCTGGCTTTCGCAAATCCGCCGAAAGCACACGCGGGAGTCGCGGTGGGCGTGACCATCGGAGGCCCGGTATATGGCCCCGCAGTTTACCCATATGGCTACGCGTACGTCGCTCCGCGTCCGGTCTACGTGTACCCGCGGCCCTACGTCTATCCAGGGCCAGTCTATTATGGCCGAGTTTACGGTCGGCCCTATTGGCACAGTGAAGGTTGGGAGCGCCACGAATATCGGGAGCATCGCGATCACGACCGCTTCGA
>QIAH01000182.1 GCA_003225465.1 Acidobacteriota bacterium
CAAGACTTGAATAAAACGACAAGACTTGAATAAAACGACGAGACTTGAACAACCGGTCCATTCTCCGTTCCTGATCCCATTCTCCGTTCGTGATCCTATCCTCCGTTCGTGATCCCATTGACTCGCACCAGCACCCGGGGTACGCTTAACCCTAATGGTTGTTGCTTGCACCTCAGGGCGAGCATTTCGGCTGGTTTCTACCTCCACGCAGGACAATCGTTTGCTTGACAGCGGGATGAGTGCCGGACTGTCCGGTTCCTGGGTAGGTGTATTTGTATCGAATAGTTTGCAGGCATTTGAGCAAGGATGGTAGGGCCGATGTTCAGCATCGGCCGGGCGGCGATCCGCCCGATTTCGTACGGGCCCCAGAGAGGACAAACACCGGCTTTCTGAATGAAGAAGAGCATTGAAGTCAGCTCGAACATCGAGACCCTATTTGGCACGCGCGATGAAAACCTGCACGTGCTGGAAGACGGCCTGAACATCAGCATTGACCTGCGCTCCAACGGGGTTGAAGTGGAAGGGGCGCCCCGCGACGTGGCTCGAGCCGAGCAGGTCTTTGCCGATTACGATCACCTGCAGCGCTCCGGCTTCAGCTTCAACAATGGTGATCTGAACAGCATGCTGCGCGTGGTGACGACCGATCCCAAAGTGACGCTGCGTGGGCTTGCCGAAGCCGGCAAGCAGCGCTCGTTCGGCCGCCGCACTGTCCAACCGAAGAGTTCCAACCAGCGCCGCTACCTGGAAGCGATCGAGAAGCATGACATGGTATTCGGCGTTGGCCCGGCGGGCACGGGCAAGACCTATCTTGCAGTGGCGATGGCGATCTCCGCATTGCTGGCGAAGCGCGTGAACCGGATTATCCTCGCGCGTCCCGCGGTGGAGGCCGGAGAACGACTGGGCTTCCTGCCCGGCACGTTGCAGGACAAGATCGATCCCTATCTGCGCCCGCTCTACGACGCGCTCTACGATATGCTCGACCCGGAGAAGGTCGACCGGTATCTCGAGAAGAACGTCATCGAGATCGCTCCCATCGCCTTCATGCGCGGGCGCACGCTCAACGACTCATTCGTGATAATGGATGAAGCGCAAAACACCACTTCGGAACAGATGAAGATGTTCGTCACGCGCCTGGGCTTCAATTCGAAGGCAGTGATCACCGGCGACATCACCCAGATCGATTTGCCGAACGCGCGGCGCAGTGGGCTGGTCGAGGCGATCGACATCCTCAAGCCGGTCGAAGGACTCGCATTCGTGTACTTCGACGAATCAGATGTGGTGCGCCATCATCTGGTGCAACGCATCATTCGCGCCTACGACGATCACAAGACGCGGGTCGCGGAGCAGCAGATGTCGCTCACGCTTGAAGGCAAAGCGGCGGAACTGCGGGCCGGCGACACGCGAGCGGCCGATGTGCGCCCGATTTCGGAAGGGAAGAGTGCGGGCTTTTCAGAGGAGAAGGCCGTGACGTCGTTTCGCGCCGAGGAATAACTGGTCGAGGGAAAGCGGGAGGGCGTGACTGCCCTCCTGTTTTTTCTTTGTGGGTTTCGGGATCGAAAGTGAGATCGTACGAGACAATCAGGTGTCGCATGGTCATTCTGCAAAAGCGCGTGCCAGGACTGACCGAAGACACGCTCGACCGCTTCGTGACGCGCGCCAAGCGTGGTACCGGAGTGCGGGGCAGCGTGACCGTACTGGTGACGACCAGCCGGGAATTGCGGCGCCTGAACCAGCTCTTCCGGGGCAAGGACACTCCCACCGACGTGTTATCGTTTCCGCCTGCGCACCTCGCTGCGAAAGGATTCGCTGGAGATGTGGCGATTTCCGCCGACATCGCGGCCCAAAATGCACGCCGCCTCGGGCACTCTCCCGCGGAGGAAATCAAGATTCTGGCGCTGCACGGAGTGTTGCATCTGTCGGGATACGATCATGAAACCGACAGTGGCACGATGGCTCGGCGGGAAGAGCGCTTGCGCAAGCAATTGGGATTGCCGCTTGGGTTGATCGAGCGAAACAGCACGTCGAAAATCTTAAACCGCGGAGTTCGCAGAGAACGGCCGCGGAGTTCGCGGAGAGATGCTTCTTCCAGTTCTCCCTTGCGGAGGCGCGCACAATGAACTACGCCGTCGGAGCGGCGCTGCTGCTGCTGGTTGGCCTTCTTACTCTGGTCTCCTACGTCGACCGCGTCTATACCGAGATCGGGAAGTTTCTTTCGCGCGAGTTCCAGGACAATATCGATTCCTTCGAGCAGAAAGTCGAACCCAGGCTGGTGGCGGGCCGGGCGCGGGCCTCGCTCTCGATGGCGATCCTGGTGCAGATCACCATGGCTGCGATCGCGATGACCGTGGGGTTTACCGTGTTCAGCGATCAGGCGTGGAGTCTGCAGGAGATTGCGCAAGCCACGCTCAGCCTGATTCTCATCATTATCGTGTTCAATCGCTTTTTGCCGTTTGTCTTGTTCTCCCGCACGAATGGGGAATGGCTGGCGCGCTGGGTCCCCTTGCTGCGCGTTTTGATCTACTTCGTCCTGCCGGTCACGCTGGCGCTGGGCTTTTTGCAGTCGGTGGCATCGTTGACCAAGCGGCCGAGCGAGGAGCAGGCCGAAAGTCCTGCGGAGGCCGTCGATGCGCTGATCGAGGCGGGCCAGGAAGAAGGCATCCTGCAGGCCAGTGATCGGGACCTGATCCAGTCGGTGGTCGAGTTCAGCGGCAAGACGGTGCGCGAAGCGATGAAACCGAGGCCGGAAATGGTCGCGGTACCGACCGACATGACGGTCGAGAGATTTATCGAACTGCTGCGCACCAAGCCTTTCTCGCGGGTGCCCGTCTATCGCGACAGCATCCACAACATCGTGGGCGTGGTTTACGCGCAGGATGTGTTGCAGGTGGCGGACACGGAGGCGCGCACTCGTACCGTCGAGTCGCTTATGCGCAAGGATGTTTACTTCGTTCCAGAAAGTAAGCTGGGCAGCGATCTGCTGCGCGAGATGCGCAGAAACAATATCCGCATGGCGATTGCGGTTGACGAGTATGGCGGCGTGGCCGGATTGGTCACGATTGAGGATCTGGTCGAAGAAATTGTTGGCGAGATCGGCGATGAGCATGAGAAGTCCCAAGTTATCAAGGAAAACGACCATTCCTACATCGTTCCCGGCAACATGGACGTTGATCACCTCGACGAACTCTTTGGCGTCCGCCCGGACGGAAAAGAGGCGGCGACCGTGGCCGGCCTGGTCACGGAGTTAGCCGGACGCATTCCGCAGAAGGGCGAAATCATTGAGGAAGAGGGCTTGCGGTTCGAAGTGCTGGAATCGACCGACCGTCGCGTGGAGCGCGTGCGGATCGTCGCGGTCGAGCCTCGCCAGATGAAGCTGATATAGCCGGTTCGGCTTTGTCATTCCCATCGGAACGAGGAATCTGCTGTGCACGGCGGCGTGCAGAAAGAGATTCCTCGCTGCGCTCGGAATGACAAGGTTGGCGCAGGCTGACTAAGTTTCCGGAAGTTGGCTAAGTTTCAGGAAGCGCTACGGGTCGTAAACCTGCGTGTGCATCCCAGCCCGCCGAGCGTCTTCCTGCATCTCCAGAAGCTTGGCTCTTTGTTCTTCAAGCTGCTCCTGCACCTGGGCCAGTCGTTCTTGCTCCAAAGCTTGGCTCCGGCTGAAAATTTCGCCGCGTGAAATCGCATTCGCGTCCACAGAGGAAAGCGACGCCTGGAACCGGGCAAGCCGTTTCTCAAGAGTCGCCACGGTTCTCTTCTGCGCCAGAATCTGTTTCCGCCATTGCTCCATCGCGCGCGGGTCCAGTGGGCCTGTGGCCGCTGCCCTGCCTGCTCCAGTTTTCCCCGCAGACGCAGGCTGCGCCTTGCGCGACGCGCCGGCTTCCTCCGGTCCCTGCGCATTTTTCGGCAGGTCACCGTCGGAAATCACTTTTGGCGGTGCGGTTGCAGCCGACTCGGCCTTCTTCTCACGATTTTCACGCGCAACCTCCCCAAGCGACTGTCCGTAAGCGGTCACGCTCGCGAAGAGAAGGAGTGTCGTGATCGGAACTCTATATTGGCGGAGTTGTCCGCCGGAAACTCGGAGCATAGTTCACCCTTAAATGAAGACAGCCGAGGTCGGGCTTTATGGTAGCGTTCCGCGCCGCGCCACTCGAATTACCCGAGTAACCAGCATCGGTTACTCTAGTCCAGTGCCTCGGCTGAAGCTTGGCAGTCCATTTCTGCCCAGACGTCGGCAAGCGACAATTGAGCCGTGGGGGCGGTGACGCAACACCTCGATTTCACCAACAACGGGCAGGAGAACCTCGCTTGGTCGATTCGCCCTTGCGCAGCTATTCAGAATTTTCCAGAGCCTGCAAAGAACGGTAGGTCTAGAGTCGTCGACCTGCGATTTTTATTACAGCACACGACGGATGCCGGGGAACGCGCTAGAATGCTAACGTCTTTCCCGCCACTTTTGTCCCGCTCAGGACGCGTAGTTTCTCCGCCGACTTTTCGTTAGAAAGAAGGGTGTCGCATGACTCCGGAAACGCAACCATCTGAATCTCCGTACTCCGTGAAGATCGAGACCGCGACGGGCAGGTCCACAACTGTCCCCATTGCCGTCTTGACACCAAAGCAGTTGGAAGACTTCCTTCAGATTGAGTTCAAAAGGTTGGCGCAAGAAGCAGGCGCAAAGGGTGCCCGTGTTCATGTGGAGCGCACCGTAGCCGCTGATTATGAGCAGGTCATTCGTGAGGTTGCGGCGTGCCTGCGCTC
>QIAH01000183.1 GCA_003225465.1 Acidobacteriota bacterium
CTCTTTTCGTAGCGAAGCACCGATCCCGGACTCTCGGGATCGTGGGTCGCGATAATCACGACAGGCAGATTTTCATCGATCAAGGCATTCGGCCCATGCTTGGTCTCGCCCGTGGGATAGCCTTCGGCATGGACGTAAGAAACTTCTTTCAGCTTAAGGGCGCCATCCATTGCGATGGGATAGTGAATAGCGCGCCCCAGAAAAAGAAAGTCATCGACCTTGTGAAACTCAGTGGCAATTTGTTCGCATTGATCTGCGCAACCGAGGAGCGTCTTCAGTTTTGCGGGAAGCTCCAGCAACTCGCGAATGTAATGCTCCCGCAAATCAGGACTCAGGGTTTCGCGAGCTTGCGCCAGGTGCAGCGCGAACAGAAGCAGGGCTGCCATCTGCGCGGTAAAGGCCTTGGTGGAGGCGATACTGATCTCTGGCCCCGCCAACGTGTAAATGACGCCATCCGCTTCGCGTGCAATGGTGGTTCCGGCAACGTTCGAGATGGCAACCGTTCGCGATCCCCGCGCCTTGGCTTCGCGTTGCGCCGCTCCGGTATCAGCCGTTTCGCCCGACTGCGTGATCACGATGGTTAGCTCGCCTCTCCCGATCATCGGATTGCGATACTCAAATTCGCTGGCGTAGTCGACATCCGCAGGAATCCCGGCCAGTTCCTGAATCATGTACTGCCCGACCATGCCCGCATGGCGGCTTGTGCCGGAGGCGACGATATTGATGCGCGTCAGACTGCGCAGTTCCTGCCGGCTGATGGGAACTTCGTTCAATTGCACCACTCCCTCGGGCAGCGAGATGCGAGGAGCGATCGTGTCGTGCAGTCCCTGGGGCTGCTCGAAGATCTCCTTGATCATGTGATGAGGGAATTCGCGCTTCTCTGCCATGCTTGTCTCTCCTGATTTCGGTCCTATGCTTACGCGATTTGCCCGCGCACGATAGTTTGCAGAACATCGCCTTTGGGACTCAGTGCCACGATATCGGCAACCGCTCCCGGAACCAGCATTCCCGCCTTCGCAGGAAGTCCAGTGGTGCGCGCGGGATTCAGCGTAGCGAGCCGCACGGCTCGCTGCAGATCCCAATTAGCAAACTTCACGACATTGCGCACGGCCTTATCCATTGTAAGGACGCTTCCCGCCAACTTGCCCTTGACCAGGCACTTGCCATCCTCCACGTCGACTTCGAGTGAACCGAGGCGGTAGCGTCCATCAGGCATTCCAGTGGCAGCGGTCGCGTCAGTGACGAGCACGGCTGTTTCCGCACCTTTCACGCGCAAAAAGAGCGACACGATCAGCGGGTCGACGTGGATTCCGTCCGCGATGATCTCGGCACTGAGCCGTTCGTCCATGAGCGCCTCGCCCAGAATGCCGGGATCGCGGTGTCCCAGAGGGCGCATGGCATTGAACATGTGGGTGGCGTGGCGCACGCCCGCGGCCACACCCGCTTGCGCAGCCGGCAGATCCGCATCCGAATGCCCCATGCTCACGCAAACCCCGCGCCGCGTCGCTTCCTCGATAACCCTTCGGGCACCCTCTAACTCGGGGGCAATGGTCAGAACTTTAATGTGCCCACGTGACGCTTGCCAGAATCGTTCGAACATTTCCAGTGTCGGCGGAAGAAGATCTGCCGGGGGATGTACGCCCGGGCGAAGGTGGCTAATGAAAGGACCCTCGAGGTGGATGCCGGCGGGCTTCGCACGCCCGTCCCCCCCAGCTACGCGAGTTTTCTCGATCGCATCCGCAAGCCTCTCGAGCGCAGCCAACGTCTGATCCACGGGAGCAGTCACCGTGGTGGGAAAATACGTGGTCACGCCATGCTGGCAGAGCAGTTTCTCCACCGCAGGCAGCGCGTCCGCGGAGCTCTCCATCACATCATGCCCCGCTCCGCCGTGAATGTGCATATCAATGAAACCCGGCACCACCGTGGCATCACCAAGATCGACAACTCGAGCGCCCCGCGGAATCTCGCGACTGGCGGAGGAGCTGACATTGATCACCACACCATCTTCCAGGAATAGCAGCGGGCGCTCCACCCGTTCGATGGGTGTGAACAGTTCTCGTGCTTGAATCACTGAGGTCATTGAATCGTTTTAATACCCGCCATTGTAATGAACCAAGTTCGATTTCCAAAACCCCAGAAAGCACTTCGTTCGAGGGCAACCGAAAGTCGAGACACCAAGGCTGCTGATTTTCAGCAAATCTTAGCAGCAGAGATCCCCGAATCCTGAGAATGTTATACTTTAGGCGGGAACGCGGTCTTCTCTTAATTCTTATAGTTCACCGCGCAAGTCTGCCGCGTTTGTCTTGTCGGGGAGTGGCTCAGCCTGGTAGAGCACCTGGTTCGGGACCAGGGGGTCGGAGGTTCAAATCCTCTCTCCCCGACCATTCTTTCTCTCGTTCTCTCAATTGGTTACGCTGCTTCCTCTGCTTCGGCTTTTTCGGCAGTTTTCGGTACATTCGGTACAACTGAGGGCAAGTCGAACCCGAATGCGCACCGTTCTGCCCATTTTCTGCGGAACGCCACGTCCTCTTTGATCTTGTCGTACAGGTCGCTCATGTCCTTCCCCGCATGACCCATCCAGTACTTGTATAGGCCCTCGGGGCACTCCGTGTAATTCCGCAGGTACGTGTTCCGAAAACGACGGAACGCATGGTTCCCAGCCTTGTGCGTCCCGGTGAACGGATTCACGTATTTGAGTTCCTTCAGCGCCTTGTGCAGATGGCGCCGGATTATGTTCGTAGGCGAAACCGGCTTTCCCTTTCGAGTACAGAAGAGGAAACCAGCCTTCCTGTCGCCAGCGAACTGTTTGAGAAGCCCGGCAATCGTCGGGTGAAGATCGACCTGACGAACGCCGTTCGCCGTCTTGAGCCGTTGCTCGACCTTGCCGTGACGAACCTTTTGTTTAATGTAGAGAGTCAGGAAGTCGGGGGCGACGTGCTTATCGATCTCGATGCCAAGCACCTCTCCGATTCTCAGACCCGCTGCACCACACAGCACAAAGATCATGCGTTCCCGGGGCTTCTTCCACCGCGCCAAACCCGTCATTACCTCAGCAGAAAAGGAGGGCGTGTTCTGCTTGTCCTTTTCCACCACGGGCAGATCGATGAACTCGTTGTTCCACTTTCGAGGATAGATTTCCTCTCCCTGCTCATCGACGGCGGAAGCAACCACCATCTTCACCACTGGAACGTAGTTATCGCTTATCGTCTTCGGCGACAAGCCACCTTCCGACATCTTGGCAACGAGTGTTTTGAGCACCGAATTGTTGACCTCGGATAGCGGCAGGTCTCCAATATTTGGGTTGATCCAGTTGTCGAGGCAGCCTTTCCAGAGTTCCAATGTCGCAGGTGCAAGAGGCTTGCGCTTGCGACGCTGGATATGGTTCAGCCACCAGTTCGCTTGCTCGCGGAATGGGACACCACGGGATTGCTTCACCACTTGGTTGAAGTGCTCCACTGTGTCCGCGCCACTCTCCGCGATGATTTCACGGGCGCGACGTTCCCTTTCGGATTTGGACAGCCAACCGGGGCCAGAGATCGGGCATATTTTGGCTCGCATATGCCTTCTCTCCTCCTGTCCCGGTACATCCATCCACCAACGCACAACCCACCATTTGGCGCTTGATTCGATATGGCCGTTCTGACCAGTTCGGCGGGACATACACTTTCCTCTCCGCTTCACTGGTGTCGCTGAAACGACCTTAATAGCACTGGTTGGGAATTGCAACGGATGGAGCTGCGACCCGGCGACCAAGGCCGGAAACTCTCGCATGCATGCTTCTTCACTCACCGCCAAGGGCGCTGCTCCTCCTGAGGCGAAGTGTCAATGGGAACGGAGAATGGAAATCGGTGAATGGTTAACGGGGAAGGGGTTAAGGGAAAGGAGTCCGCCCTGTGGCTTGCTGAGTTGGCGATGGCGGGCCTGCGGCCCGCCATCGCCGCTGCTGTGGGTGTGTGCGTCAGTTGACGCGTATTATCCTTGTCTGAGAAAGAGCCGAAATAGCGGATGATAGAGTTTGTAGCGACCGCGCGCCACCCGAACGAGCAGGGCCTTTTCGGTTAAGCGGCTGAAGTATTTTCGATCATACGGAGCACTGAGTTCTCCTGGACTGATCTGCTCGTTTCCCGACTTGGCGATCTCTCTCAAAAGTTGAACTTCTTTTTCTGTCACTTGGGCGAGATCGGAGAGGAACTTCTCTCGCTCTAGGCGCCTGAAAATCGTGGGCCAAAACAATTCAGGCTCGGAGATAGAACCCCGTGCAAGCGCTAATAGCTGTCGGCTGACGAAAGCCAAAAAGTAAGGATGACCGAGCGCCTTTTCATAGAGCCATCGGGAGAGATGTTGGGTACGAGTCGAATCTCCAAATACGGATGCTGTGTATTCACAAGTCTCCTCTGGGGTGAAAGAGGAGAGATAGACCTTCTCGTAGAAGCGTACCGCTGGCTCGGCAAAACTCCTGATGTTCGAAAAATAATCCGACCGCGCGGAGAAGCACAGGCTGTAGTTGACGGCGTTTATGGCGAATTCCTGGAATTGGTCCCGTAGCGCCAAGGCTATTCCCTGAGGACTTGGATAGGCGAGATTGTGCAGGTCATCAAGAAAGAAAATGACACCCTTGAATTGCGCCGGAAGGATGAATTGCTTCCAGGCATCATGCA
>QIAH01000300.1 GCA_003225465.1 Acidobacteriota bacterium
TTCCCCTATTACGAGCGACAAGCCTTGGCGTAAGAAGCAGTTCCCTGCCTGGCGCGCGTACGGTCACGAGCGTAACCGTGCCGGAATTACGTTACAGAAGAGCACGACAACACGGTACCTGGGTGCTTTGACCCTCCCGAGAGGTGTCCCTAGGATGATGTGAGTGGAGGCGACCTGCGGCGCAAAACGCGCGCGGGGCATGCCTTTTCGCATTGCAATGAGTTCGTCATTTCCGACCCTGAGTGGCGATGAGAGATGGGTAGTGGAGAGTGGAATGACTTCTCAAGTGCAAGGCACTCAAGCTTCAAACTCCCCCAGAAAAGACAGGATTGTATCGCGGAAAGAGCGTGGCTTCTCGATGTTGGAAGCGATCGCGGTTGTGGCCATTCTGCTGATCGCGCTGAGCTTCAATTTCGTGATGCTGCAGCCGGCGTTGAAGGCGGCGCGCGCTACCTCCGCCTATAACCAGTGTTTCATGCTGTTGCGCCGCTACCGGCAGCAGTCGATCGATGAGCGGAAGCGGTACATCGTCACGTTTACGGCACCGAACACGGTCCAGGTATCGCGCTGGGATTTCGCCCTCCCAGTCTCGCCGGCGCCGGTGGTGATTACGACCCAGCAGTTGCCCACAGACATCAATTTTCAACTTGTGGCCGGAGTGCCAACGGCGAACACGCCGGATAACTTCGGAAATGGTTCGCAAGCGATTGATTTCGGACAGGGGATCGGGTTGGGCGGGCTGAACTACGTGGTCTTCATGCCGGATGGCTCGTCCCAGGACACAAACGGAAATCTGAACAGTGGCGTGTTGTATGTGGCGCTGACGGGCAATCTTTATAGCTCGCGGGCTGTGAGTGTATTCGGAGCAACGGGCCGGGTGCGCGGATGGCAACTCGTCAATCAGGGCGGGCTTGCTACTTGGGTTCAACGATGATGAAAAGAAAACGAGTACAGAGCGGGCGCGGGCAAAGAGAAGCGGGTTTCTCGCTGATCGAGGTTCTGTTTGCGACGGTGATCCTGATGGTGGGGTTACTGGCGATGCTGGCGACGTTTGCGTACGCGCTGGCCACCACGCAGAGCGTTCAGGAAGATCAGATCGCGAAACAGACAGCGGAAGACACGCTAGAAAACATTTTTACGGCACGCGATACGCAGCAGATCAGCTTCGCCCAGATTGCCAACGTATCGGGCGGAGGAATCTTCGTGGATGGGCTAACCAATCTGCAGGATACCGGCCCGGACGGGCTTGCCGGAACGGGAGACGACATCGCGTTCAACCCTGCCACCACGGGGTGTCCCGCCACGATCAATCCGTTGGGTGTGCAGTGTATCAAGTTGCCGGGCCCGGACGGCATTCTGGGAACGGCGGACGACTCCTACATGGTGTTGTCGAATTTTCAGCGCTCGATTGTGATCGCCAACACGCTGAATCCCGACGGCACGCCCAATCCGAACCTGAAGCAAGTCACAGTGAACGTTCAATACATAAGGCCAGGGCAGAGAGTGCCTCGGACTTACACGGTCAATGCTTTGATGTCAGTGTTCCGCTAAAAAGGGCCGAGGATGGATATGAAACGGGAAAGAACCAGAAACGCTGCCGGGTTCACGCTGATTGAGCTGATGATTTCGTTCGCGCTGGCGCTAATCATCCTGGCGTCGACCGTGCAACTGTTCAAGAGTGGCGTGGAAGCGAGCACGTTCATTTCGCAACGCGCGGAACTGCAGCAGAACGCACGAGCCGCCATCAACTTCATTTCGAAAGACATCAGCATGGCGGGAGCGGGCTTGCCGCCGGGTGGTATCCAGTTGCCGAGCGGCGGTGCGTCCACCACGGCGCGTTACGCGTGCGATCAACTGGGGAACTGCTACATTCCGAACCATCTGTATCCAACCGGGAACTATATGTACGGGATCATCCCGGGAGCGAACAATGGAGTGCAGAATGGCGTGAACATTCCGGCCACGGGTCAGGGCGCGGACAGCATCACGGTGGCGTACCTGGACTATGCGTTTCCGCTGAACCAATACGTTTGTGTGGTCACATCTGGCTCGACCATCTCGATGACGGTGCCGGCGCCGGCGCCGGTACCGGCTCTGACCCCGATCAATGCACCGGGCGTTGGGCTGCAAGCGGGCGATCTGGTCATGGTGGTGGGAGGCAATATCGCAACCATCGTGGCGGAAGTCACCAACGTGACCGCGAACACGATCACCTTTGCCAATGCGGATCCGCTCAACATGAATAACACTGGCGGAGATCCGATCATCGGCGATCTTGCGTACATTTTCAACCGCAGCGTGGCGCCGCCGGCGGGGCAGAGCAACTGCACCGCCACCCGCTTAGAGGCGGTCACATATTTCCTGCAAGTACCGGCCGGCTTGCAATCTCCCCGGCTGATGCGGCAGGTGAACGGTCTGACACCAGTACCGGTGGCCGACGACATTATTGGCATGACGCTGTCCTACGACCTGTTTAATGACACGACCGGTGCAAACAATGTCGAACAACGAGATCCGCTGTCGCTGGCGGGCGTAACGCCGAACCAGATCCGCAAAATCAATATCGCAGTGCAAGCCCAAAGTCTGTCGCAGGATGGGGCGAAGATGCAAAGCATGCAGCTGGCCACGTCGGTCAGCGCCCGCAACATGAGTTTCAAGAATCGTTATCAGTGAGTACTGAGTACTGAAGGGCAGGGAAATATCTATGGGCAGGAAGCCACAACGTCGTTCGAAGGGATTCACGCTGGTAGCAGCGTTGCTGCTGTTGCTGCTGCTGTCGGGCGTAGCCGTCGGGCTGATGTATATGGTCAACGGCGAAAGTCGGATGGGCGGCAGCGACATGAACTACAACATCGCCTACTACGCGGCCGAGTCGGGCATGGAAAAATTGACCGCGGATCTGGCCAGTTTGTACGAATCGGCACAGACCCCCACCACCAACTCGGTTACGAATCTATCGAACTTTCCGCCCACAACGCTGGGCAGCATGAACTTCACCGAAACCGTCACCTGGACGCCCTCGAATCCGGCCGATCCCACCAGCCCCCCTGTGACGAGTTGGAACACGATCAGTTCGGGCGCAAACCAGGGTTTGAAGGCGCTGATTATCCCGTACACGCTGAATGTGAATGCGACGCAGCCGGGTTCGAACGTTTCTGCGAACATCACGCGCAACGTGGAAGTGGCGTTGATTCCGGTATTCCAATTCGGAATTTTCGCCGAAGGGGATATCGATTACTTTGCCGGTCCGGCATTTACGTTCAAGGGACGTGTGCACACGAACGGCAACCTTTACCTGGCGAGCGGATCCACGTTGGCTTTATTCGATAAAGCGACGGCTTTCGGCAATATCGTGACGGACCGTTTGGAAAACGGCCACCTCACATCCTCGGGGTACACGGGTACCATTTACATTCCGAATGCCAGCGGTGGGTGTGACGTGACCCAACCGGCGACGCATTGCCTCGCGTCGTCGTCAAAGGATCCAGCGAGCTGGAGTGGGGGTATTCCTACAGGTGCCGGCAGTCAAACGGGAGGCTGGATTGGGACCTCGACCTCCACTTATAACTACTTCGTTTCCAACTCGGTGACCGGCGTGCGCAAGCTGACGCTGCCCTTCGTGGGCACGGGGGTGTCGCCGATCCAGATCATTCGCAAGCCGATTGCCGGCGAAGCCGCAGGAACCACTCTGAATGCGTCGCGCCTGTACACGAAGGCGCAGATCCGTGTGCTGCTGGCAGACACGCAGGCTGATCTGCATCCGGAACGGGGTCCGATCCCTGACGGGCAGGATGTCGATCTGCTCACTCAGCAGACTGGAACATTTCCGATCGGCGGCGGGTTCAATGTGGGGGGAACGATTTATCCTTTCGCCCAGGCGGACACAACCCAAGATGGCAATTGGCTGAGGAACGTCCATGATCCGGCCGGCACCAAACAGTGGTCATTGTTTGGAGACCTGAACGCGGTAAACGGGACTCTACACCATACCTGGTTGCGGGTGGAGTACAAGGATGCCGCGGGAAACTGGAACGGCGCGACCACGCAGTGGTTAGGACTGGGATTCGCGCGCGACTTTGAACCGTCGAAAACTGCGGGAGGGAATCCCGTGCATCCGAACGCCATTCTCATTTTGCAGGAATTGGCGGACCGCAATGGAGACGGCACGCACAACGGCACCGATGGAATGTTGACGGCCGCCTCGGAGCAGGTAGCCTTCAACTACTATCCCATCAATTTTTACGATGACCGGGAAGGGCATCCGCGGGACACCAACCTGGCAACGGCAGCAAACTGCAATGTGAACGGAATTATGAACGCCGTAGAAATCGATGTAGGCAACTTGCGGCGCTGGCTGGGTCATGCGATTGGCGCAGCTCCGGTCATTGCGGGTACCGGGAACCAGGTGGATTTCGTGCAGCAAAACGGATACGTGCTGTATTTCTCGGATCGCCGGGGAATGGTTCCCAGTCCGAATACGAATCCTCAGGTTACGACGGGTGAATACGGATTTGAAGACGTTGTGAATTCCGGATCATCAGCAGGCGTACCAGATGGCGGCCTGGAAAATCCAGTGCCGGGTTCGCCAGAAGACGTGAATGGAAACAACATCCTTGATACCTGGGGAGCCAATGATGTGGGCGATGGATTCGGCATCGACCTATCGCCTGCGAATCCGCGCAATCCTTACCAACCGGTGAACTGCACCACGATTGGCAGAGCGAACCGGGTCACCGGCGCTCGCCATGTATTGAAGCTGGTCGACGGAACACTGGGCAATCTGCCGACGCGCCTGGACAATCCGACGCCTCCGGGCGGCTTTACGGTCGCCTCGGAGAACCCCGTGTATGTGCAGGGGGACTACAACGCGAGCACAGGAGCTGGATTCGGCGATCCGCATGCGGCAGCCGCGATCATCGCAGACACGGTGACTGTGCTTTCCAACAACTGGAGCGACTCCACCAGTCTGAAGAACCCAAATAATCTGGGCGGGCGTGCAGGAAACAGCAGCTGGTATCGCATGGCGGTGGCTGCGGGTAAGACCTTGGCATTCCCTCAACCCTCGTGGGGTGGTCAGGATATGGGGACGGACGGGGGCATGCACAACTTCCTGCGCTACCTCGAGAGTTGGGGAGGCACGCTCAACTATGAAGGCTCGCTGGTGAGCCTGTACAGCTCGCAGTATGCGACCGGCGTGTTCAAGTGCTGCACAACTGTGTATAGTCCGCCAACGCGTGCTTACCAGTTCGACCAGTTGTTTCTGCAGCCGCAGAACCTGCCGCCCGGAACGCCAATGTTCCAGGACGTCGACAATCTGAGCTACCACCAGAACTTCACACCACAATAAGCACTCAACCAACAGCCAAACCGAGCCCCGATCCTGCGCTTCAGGATCGGGGCTTCGCTTTGTGGGCAGGAACGAAGTTGCAGGTAGAATGAGGACCTCGATTTCGATTGGTAAGCCTATTTCGCGAAGTAGTGGAGGAATGTTTTGTCAGAAATAAAGGCGCTCTTCTGGGACGTGGGCGGCGTGCTCGCGACGAATGCGTGGGATCACACGCAACGTGCGCAGGCGCTGGAACACTTTGGGCTGGAACCCAAAGAATTCACAGAGCGCCACGAACTGGTGGTGTCGTCGTTTGAGCGCGGGAAGATCAGCCTGGACGAGTATCTGGACCGGACGGTGTTTTACCGGCCGCGGACATTCAGCCGGGAAGAGTTCAAGCAAGTGATGTTCTCGCTATCTCTGCCAAATGACGAAGCACTGGCGTTTGCGCGGACGCTAGCAAGATCGGGCAAGTACCTGATGGGGACGATCAATAACGAGTCGCGCGAACTGAACCAGTACCGGATCGAGAAATTCGGGATGCGCGCGATTTTTAAAATTTTCGTGAGCTCATGTTATGTCGGCTTGCGAAAGCCGGAGGAAGGGATTTATCGCCTGGCGCTTGATCTGACGCAGCGGAGACCTGACGAGTGCTGCTTCATTGACGATCGGGCTCTCAATCTTGAGATGGCCAAGCGACTAGGCATGGGCACGATTCAGATGGAAGGAGTGGAGAAGTTGCAACGGGATTTGGCGAACATGGGAGTGGGCATGGCAGATTCCTCGCTGCGCTCGGAATGACAAGCCTTACTTTTATAGCGAGTGTGTTGTCCCGGGAGTTTCTTGCCGGGACCTGACGGCAGCAGCCCTTCAGAGGTGGTGCCGTTCGGGGTGGGACAGTTCGCAGCATCCCAATGACTCAGTTCCGCGCGCTGCGGATTCCTCGCTGTGCTCGGAATGACAAAATTCAAAACTACAGGCTTCGATATCGGGGCACCACTAGAGAGGTTTGCGGGGAGGAGCAGGTTTTTGAACCGGACCGGGTGTTGATGCGGGCTTGGGATGCTCGAGATCCGGAGTTGCTGACAAGCTAAGGTCACTCGACCAGCAATCGCTGACAATTCTCCATTCGCCGTTGGGCTGTCTCGCCAGGACAATGAGATATTTGCCGCGTTCCTCCCGGCGTTTGCCGACTACATAGGGAACGAGCATTTTGCAGCGGCCCGCTTCGTAAGCAACGTCGCCGACGATGTCCACACGAAGCGGATCGAGTTCCACCTCTCCAAAACCTGCATCGAGTGCGGCGAAGAAAAATTCGCGAATCGCGGCCGTTCCGCGGACGGGCGGGTGGTTGGGACGAAGGACGATTGCATCAGGAGCGTAGGTGCTGACGAGGTCGTCCAAGTGGCGGCTATTGCAGGCAAGAGCCCAGTCGAGTGTCACTTGGCGGACGGCTGTCTCAACACGGCTCATGAGGGCACCGCCGCCCGGAGTGCGCAGCTTGGCGGTGGTGGGATCGTTTGCGATCGCGCGAGGAACGGACGCGGCTCCTACGTCGTGGCCCGGCGCGAAATAATGATGGTGATAGTGGTGGTGATAGTGATGCTCGCCGGGTGGCAACGCGGTTTGCTGGGAAGTGTTGTCGGATGCTGACGGCGGAGGCTCGGGGAGATGGGGCTGAGTGCCAGGAGGAACCGGCACTCCGCACATTTCGCAGAACTGACTGGCCGAGCGATTCCGATGGCCGCAAGCCTCGCAGGTGATCTGGAGCGAGCGAGCAACGCCAGGTTTGCCCGAGTCGGCGACCGCGGCGGATTCAGCGGCAAGGCGCTGCATGGTTTGCAGCGCTTCCGAGATAGCCTCCTGGCTGGGATGCGGCCGGCGCATATCGGATTGCAGGCGATTAAAGAATTCATCGACGTGTGGATTTTGGCCGAGCTCGTCCCCAGAACCAGCGTTGGGCAAGGGTGCGGGTGGCCGGGGAGTTGGTTTCTTGGGATCCACGATAGAGTCCCTCATTCTAGACCAAAGGCGCGAACTAGCGACTTGAAAACTCGATTTTCGCCTCGGTTTCGGTAGGAACTCCGTTGCACATCGCAGGACGATAGCGCCAGCTGCGAACGGTTTCGAGGATGGTGTGATCCTCGATGCTGCCGGCACTCTCAAGGATGAGCGGGCTGTGTACGCGTCCGTCCGCACCGACAATAAAGCTCACTCGAACTTTTACGCTGGGATCGCTGGGTCCCAGAATCGGATTTGGAGTGGTCAGAGCTTCGGGAGGATGGGTGCGTTCGCACCTGGAACGTGCGCTGGTGTGCGGCACATCGGCGAATTCGGAGACATGAACGGGAACTCGCCAAAGCTGCTGTTCGCGTGCGACAAGGTGCTCGGTGCTGGAAACGCGCAGGCTCGGCCAGAGGCTGGAAGCCATCGAGGTAGTCGCGAGGATGAGGGTCAAGCAAAGTGGCCGCAGTTTGCGCGGAAACATGTATCTCACCCAACAGAGTGCTCAAACTCGGCGAACAGTCTACGCCGATCAGCGAACTAACGGCAATGCGAATGCCCGAATGCCAGGCTGAATCCATGTAGGTGATGGATTTTCAGAGACATACAGTGGGCAAGAGGGGAACCGGCAAAATTCCAAGGAAAAGTGTTGCAGTTCCTAACGGGTTTACAGGGCCCGTGGTCCCAAATCGGCACGGGTGTGTCGATTGTGAAGCGCCTGTCCTTGCGAAGGCAGCGAGTAAGAACGAATACTAGCGATAAGGGAGCAAAGGCGATGTTTGCACGGTCGTCGGGGTATGCGGTCAAGGCACTGACGCATTTGGCGGGTCAACCCTCGGGCAAACTGGTGGGCGCGCGCGAGATGGCGACAACACTGCAGATTCCGATGCCATTCCTGTGGAAGATCCTGCGCAAACTGGGGAAAAAGAAGCTGGTTCGGTCGTTCAAGGGAGTGCGCGGAGGTTATCAACTAGCGCGGCCTGCCGAAACGATTTACATCAGCGAGATTCTGACCGCCAGCCAGGATAATCATGTGGGCCGGTGTATTTTGGGGTTGGCACAATGCGACGATCAGGATCCTTGCCCATTGCATTCCCACTGGAAGAGCCTGCGAGTGCAGATCGAGGAAACGCTGGAAAGCACAACTCTCGCGGATCTGGCGGGCATTGCCAAGCGGTCCCGGCGCAGGCGTAGCCGTCGCGTCCTGGCGAAAGCTTCCGCGGCCTGCTGAATTCTTGCGGCCGTTTTCTTCACCGACAACCCCGTATTGTGACGTCCGGCCCTGGAGCATGTGAGCCAAGTCACATCATTCTATGAGCATGTCGAGGAGAATTTTTTCAGGCACGGAATCTGTCCCGGCCACTGTCTGACGGAGGATCGCTCCCATGTTTGAACAAGAAATTGAAATGGAACAGCGCCAATCATCGGTCGTGCCGCTGCTGCTGATCATTCTCATGATCGTCGCGTTCGTGGGCGTGGCAGCCTATTACGTGGTGCAGAACCAAAAGGTTCTGCCGGCGACGGAAGCGAGCAACCTGATTGCAAACTCGCTGAAGGAAGGTGGGCCTGTGACCATTCAGTTTCGGACGGGAATGGTCATTGCGAGTGTGGCGGAGCGGCCGCATGGTCCGAATTATCGGCTGCTGGAAAAAGCAGGGTTGCTGAACATCGGCAAAGATAAAGGACGGGCGACGCCGGTGACCCTGACGGCCCAGGGCCGCAAGCTGATGGCGGATCTGCCCGGCGTAAGCAAGAGCAAAGATGCCAAGGATGGAACGGACATCTATGTCGTTCCGGTGGCGGAGCGAGTGCTTTCAGGGACGCCGCAGGTCACCACGATGGGCATGGGTCGCGCAAAGGCGGAATTTACGTGGGCGTGGGCGCCGAACCAGGTAGGGGAGCTGCTCGATGCTTCCGGCGCGCTGGTGAAGAGCTTTAATACATGGGACCGGGGAACGCTGATCGATAAATTCAATGTGAAGTTCTACCATGGCGATCCCACGAAGGGGACGCTGTATTTCGCGCGGGGCGACAAGGGATGGCAGATCGCCGCCGCCGAGTAGTTGAGCGAGAGAACAGCGCTCTTCTGGAACTCGTTATCTGAGCTGATGGTTTGCGTTGCTCTACCGATCGTCCATGCACCAACTCCCGGTTATTAATCCCGGTTGTTAGCGTCTTAAATCCCGCTTATTAAAAGGGCTCCAGGCGACGCGGTGGGCGCGCTACTGGAGTCCTTGTTGTGTCAGCTTGACGGCGATATTGGGTGCAGCTTCCGACGAGAAATGGATGCTGGATCCTCCCGTCAGAGTGACGTAGTCATTATCGATGATGATTCCGCTTGTCCCACCGCTGACGCCGACAGTTGTAAGCGTACTTTCGTTCGTTAGTGCCATTACGCAACCCGCGGCATGGCCTGCACAGTTCTTGGTAACACCCCAGAAGAAGAAATCGGTCCCGGGGGGAGACAAATGCGGGTTGAAGTACTCAGTAACAGGGCTGCAGACGGGCGGAGTGGCGGCCGTTGCGGTGGCAACAGGGACCGGGGCACTACCGGGTTGCAGAATTCCGCTGGCATCGAAGTTGAGGAGATAGCGATTCGGGATCGTATCCCCCGCGCCGGTGCCACAGATCAACATGTGTCCAGTGGAAGGACTGTTGAAGTAATTATTATCAAAGTCTCCGTCGTAGAGATTGATGCTGGCGCCGCCAGAATTGCCTAATCCGATTCCCACGCGGCTCATAACAGTAAACGGTGAAGTTGCACTCACCTGCACTACGGCAGCGCCGGTCATGACATTGTCGTTGGCGGTAACCGCAAACACGGTGGCGCCGGTTCGGTCAAACATGACGGAATCGAAGATGCCGGGAGTACTGGAGCCAGCTTTTCCAACCTGAATCGCGGTGACGGGCCCAGGGGTGTTGACGTTGACGGTGTACAGGCGTCCGTTGCCGGCGCCGAGGAAGATGTTGCCGGTGGTGGAATCGAGCACGGGACTGGCCAGAAACGAACCCAAATTAATCGTGATGGGCCAGGGAGCGGTCATGACCACCGTGGGCGTGCCGTTGAATACGCCGGTAATTTTGTACAGTTTGCCGTCATCGAGTCCGACGTATGCAGTGTCAGACGTGTAGTCGACCCATGGAGACGAGCGGGTGTCCGACATCGCTGCGATGGTGACGCTCTTCAGGGCGCCAGCGGGTGGGAGAGAGGATGGAGTTGCCGTCAGTTGTTGCGGGCCGGTGGGTGGCGGGATCGTGAGGACGTGAAAAACGGCGCTTTTCGTACCCGAGGCCGGCGTGGTTTCCACGAAGGCAACTTTCTTCCCGTCGATCGACAATACTGGGGAAGTCGTAATTCTGCCGTTGGAGATAGTGTTGGTGTTGTAGCTGAATAGGAAATTGGGTTGATTGAAAGGAAACGTTGGCGGGCCGCAGAGCGCACTCCCGCTACTATTCGCGTACAGACTGTTCAGTCCCACGATAGAAGGCTGGCCACCGGTTACTCCGGGGGTAGTCACAGGGTAGACAACGAAGTCCCTGGTGCAACTTGGGGCCGCAGTCGGATCGCCGTTCCACTTCGCTGGAAATTGGCCGAACCCCAGGCGGCCGCCTCCAAGCGGGACGCTCCAATCGCGATGGGGGCTGAGTGTGTCACTCGAGGCGGTCTGAGCAGCCGGTAATACGCGACCCATTTGGGCTTGCGCCTGGGCGAATGCCTCGCGATAAAGTTGGGCGGCTGCCCTGGGTTCTCTGGCGGCAATCTCCGGATGCTGGCGAAGGAATGCGGAGCTGAACTTCATGCGATGATGAGTCCAGTCTTCCGGCACACCGACTCGTGGACGTAAATCACTCACCTGCGCGCTGAGGCCGGACACCAGAAAGGCCACGAAACCAATCTGCACGCTTTTGCGTTGAAGCGAAGTCGCAAAACAGAAATTCATCGCAATAACCCTCCGGGAGCCTTGAAACGGCCCTCATTCTAGCCCTTTTGGCGGGCAAAGGCGATGACACAATTTGCACATGGCGGAGTGACGGGGCGTCAATCCAGGGAGTCAACGGGTGAATAGATGACTGGGGAGGGATGGGTAAACACTACCAATCCGTGCCGTGGCGGTCCTGGGCGGGCGCTTCGTTGCGGCTGAACTGATTTCGCTTGCGATAGGCGAGTACGGTGATTCCGACCGACATGAACATAGGGGGGATGATGAGCACGAGGATTCCACTGCGCAGACCCTGAATCACGCGGGATCCCGCCGCGGCAGCCTGGGTGTAGCAAAGCGCGCAGTTTTGGGCGTAAGAGACCGAACTGAGCGCGAGCACCGCGAGAGTCGAAAGAAGCGATTTCACGATGCGCATCCTGGAATGAAATAGCGAGACTGGCACAATTCTACTCCTTCATTATTTGGCGAACGGGCTCATGTGGAGAAGCCGAAAGCTATCGGACCAGATCATGTTCATCATGAGCACGACGAAGATAGTGCCGGGAATGAGCGCAAGTTTCAGGTTGCGCTGCTCAGCGTGCAGGTGCATGAAGAACATGACGGCGAGGCCGGCCTGAATTAAGGCTACGGCCAGCATGCGCACGAGCAACTGCGCACCTTCAGCATGCTGATAGGCGAGCAGGACCTGCACGCCTGAAAGGGCGAGGATGCAGAGATATACGACGATGTCGGTTTTCAGGCTGTCGGCGGGTTGGGCGGGTGCGGTCATTTCGGCCTCTCTATTTTTTTGTCTTTCTATTTTTTCGTCTTTCTATTTTTCCACCTTTTTTGCGAGGGCGAGGACGCCCTCGCGACAGCCGGCAAGATGCCGGCGCTACATTCAGCGTGCAACGTTGAGCAGGTAGACCATGGGGACAACGAACATCCAGACCAGGTCGACGAAATGCCAGTACAGGGACCAGATTTCGATGTCGTCGGCCTTGTAACGGCCGCGTTTGTAGCCGAAAGCCACGACCGTTAGGGCGATCACGCCGCCGATCACGTGAGTCAGGTGCAGGCCGGTAATCGCGAAGAAGGTCGCGCCAAACAAGGGCGACCCCCAGGGGTTCTGAAAGAGTCGGACGCCTTCGCCAATGAGTGCGAACCATTCGCGAATGTGGAGCAGGGCAAAGAGGATGCCGCCGGCGACGGTGATGAATGTCCAGCGGAGCGCGCCGGCCTTGTCAGCAGCTTTGGCCGCACGGGTGGCGATCAACATGGTGAGACTGCTGCTCACCAGGATGAAAGTCATCAACATGACGTTCAGGATGCTGGGCGAGAATTTGAACGGCTCAGGCCAGTTCGGGCTCGCATTCTTGATGTAGCCGTAGGCGAAAAGGATAGCGGCGAAGGTAACCGCGTCGGAGATGATGAAAAGCCACATCACCAGCTTTTTGGAAGGAATGGCGAACGGGGATGCTTCGAGGATTCCCGGCGCGTGTGCTCCCAACGGCAAATTTGCTTCGCTCACAGTGCCTCCGGCAGGGTTCATTAACAGGCTGCTGAAAAAATCTTTTCGCGGTCTACAATGTCCCTCAGCGGCTAAAGCCGCGTGAATTTGTTGCTCTTACGGCTGGGCTGAAGCCCAGCCCTTTCAAAGCGCAGCTATCGCGGGCGTTTTCAGCAAACTGTGAAGCCGAGTCCTTTCCAAGCGACAGGTCTTTCGTGTTGTTGTCGAGCATCGGTCTTTGGGAAAATCCCACCCTAACCTCGCAAAGAACGCGAGGTGAGGGTGGGGCACCCACGGCAGCTTTTCAAAACGCGATTGAAATCCGAGTTTTTTCACAATTCACTAAAGCTTGATCCAAATCACCAGCAACACATATATCCAAAGGACTCCCATGAAGTGCCAATAGTAGGAGGTGGCATCCATGGTGCTGCGCCGCAGTGAAAGCACAGGACGGCGCAGTATGTAAATCACGCGCATGAGCCCCGCCAATCCCCCGAGGACGTGAAGAACGTGGATCGCAGTCAAGACATAGAAAAAAGAACTGTTCGGATTGGACGCGAGATAGAGTCCTTCGGCCCGCAGTTGCTGCCAGGCAATGTATTGGCCGGTCACGAAGACGAACCCCAGCAACAAGGTCGCAGAGAGCCACGCGAGCGGCGTACTGCGATTCGCTGTCCTGCCGCGGGCAAATTCGGCTACGCGACGGCGTGCGATCTCCAAGGTGATGCTGCTGGCGAGAAGAACGACGGTGTTGAAGAAGACGATGGAGGGAATCGTCAGATGATGCCAGTCGTTGGCGGTCGATTGCCGGACGATGAGCGCGCTGGTAAACGCGGCAAACGACATCGTGATGGCTGCGAGGCCAACCCAGACTCCGGTTCGCGACGGCTCGGGAGAAAAGTCTTCGAGGAGTTTGAGACTGCCGTTGGTCGGACCGAGGTTGCGCAAACCACCACCTCCGGAGTTCCCGTTATCCAGACGCGGTTTTTTTGATTCAGTTTCAGGCGACTGGATGGTTGTTGCCATGGCCCTTCACACCCCTTCCCTTCTGTTGCTGAGTAAAACTATGTTCTCACTTCCACTTGTTCGGGCGAGTTCTGCATGAGGTAGTCGCCGGTAGAACTCTTCACGCCGTACTGGTAGGGATCGTGATAGACGACTACATGCTTGCCGCCGAAGTTATCGAACGGCGGCGGCGATGGCATGATCCACTCCAGCGAGGTGCATTCCCAGGGATTGTCGGGAGCGGGAGCGCCTCGGAAACGGCTGTGGATCAGGTTGTATAAGAAGATCAATTGTGCGGCTCCGGTACACAGCGCGGCAATGGTGATGAAGCGGTGCACCGGGATGAGCGGTACCAGGAAGTCGTCGACGAAGGCCGAATAGCGTCGGACATTGCCAGCAAGTCCGAGATAATGGAAAGGCATGAAGATGCAGTAGGTCCCGATGAAGGTCAGCCAGAAATGCAGTTTGCCGAGGGACTCGTTCATCATGTGGCCGGTCATCTTCGGGAACCAGAAGTAGGTGCCGGCGAAGACGCCGAAAATGGCGGCCACACCCATCACCATGTGGAAGTGTCCGACGACGAAGTAGGTGGCATGGAGATAGATGTCGATCGATGGCTGCGCGAGGAAGAAGCCGCTGACGCCGCCGCTGACGAACATCGAAATGAAGCCGAGCGCGAACAGCGATGCCGCGGTGATGCGCAGGCGAGAACCGTACAGACTGCCGAGCCAGATCAGCGTCATGATGGTGGCCGGGATGGTGATGACCAGGGTCGGGAAAGAGAACATCAGGGAGGAGAACGGATTCATTCCGCTGACGAACATGTGGTGTCCCCAGACCATGTAGCTGAGGAATCCGATTCCCATCATGCAATAGATGACGACCTTGTGGCTGAGCAGAGGACGGCGCATGCTGTTGATCAGAATGTGGGACACGATGCCGATTGCAGGCAAGATCGCGATGTAGACCTCGGGATGACCGAAGAACCAGAACAGATGCTGCCACAGAAGCGGCGATCCGCCGGAATGCGGCTGCAGACGATCGCTGATGACGAGTCCGGCAGGGATGAAGAAACTGGTGCCGGCGACGCGATCGAGGATGAGAAGCAGACATGCAGGCAGCAGGACGGCGAAGGCCAGGAGGGCGATGCAGGATGTGATGAACCAAGCCCAGGTGCAGATGGGCATGCGCGAGAGCGTCATGCCCCTGGTTCGGAGGTCGAGTGTGGTGGCGATGAAATTCAGCGCCCCTAGCAGCGAGGCGATGCAGAAAACGAAAATTGAAAGTCCCCAGAGAGTCTGACCGAAACCCTGGCCGGGACCGGCATCTGCTCCGACAGCGCTAAGTGGAGCATAGGAAGTCCAGCCAGCGATCGGCGGGCCATCGCCCACGAAGAAGGCCGCGATCAGGATGCAGAAGGCCAGGAAGGTGGTCCAGAACGACATCATGTTGAAACGTGGGAACGCCATATCTTCCGCGCCGATCTGGATGGGGAGGAAATAGTTTCCGAAGGCTGCAAAGGGCGCATTGGTGAGCACGAAGAACACCATCAACGTGCCGTGCATGGTGAGCAGGGAGAGGTAATACTCAGGCGTCATGACGCCACCGGGGGCGCCGACCTTGGAGAGCAATCCGAGGCCCGGGATAGGCCAATTCGGCCAGACCAGGTGAATGCGCATCAGCCAGGAGAGGACCATGCCGATGAACACAGCGACGAGGGCAAGCGCGTAGTACTGCTTTCCGATCATTTTGTGGTCGAGACTGAAGACGTATTTGCGGATGAAGCCTTGTGGCGGCTGATGGTGGTGGACTACGTCGGCTGTTGTTGGGACTGCCTGAACTACACGGTCTGACATGTGTTCACCCTTTGTAACAAACCGCCCAAACATAGCGCGAGCGGGTTGAACGGGATCTATTGTTCCGAAGCCTTCTGCTTCATCCAGGCGTCGAAATCTTCCTGCGACAACACGTTCAGATACGCCTTCATGTTGTAGTGACCGAGACCACACAGCTGCGTACACACGATTTCGTACTTGCCGACCTTGGTGGCAGTGAAATGGACGGAGAGGTCGAGGCCGGGAACGAAATCCTGCTGGATGCGCAATTCCCGGACATAAAACGAGTGGCCAACATCTTTGGCGTGCATCATGAGGTGCACTTCGCGATTGATGGGAATGGCGAGTTCGCCGGTAACGATGTCATCTCGGGAATCGACGTCGTTGGCCGGATCGAGTCCAAAGAAGTTCGAATTGCCTTCATCGATCTTGTCGGGATGGAGGGCGCCGAATTTTCCGTCGGCGCCGGGATAACGGAAATAGAAGGCGAACTGTCCGGCTTGGGCCTGAACTTGGATGGCGTCGGGCTTGGCAGGTGTGAAGTAGACGGCTGCCCAGGCTTTCTGACCGAGGATGCCGAGCGCCAACATTTCGGTCCCGACCAGCACCAGGGCGGCGATCACGAGGCCCTTTGCGCCTCCGGGGAAGGTTTTGATTTCGGCATTGGCCTGGCGATTGGAAAACTTCCAGACGAAAAACGCGAGCACGAACTGAGCGGCCAGGAAGGAGAGGCCGGCTTCGACCATGGTGTCGGAGAGTTGGTCGTCGATGGCATGGCCGTGAGTGGAGATGTCCTCCGGCAGCGCGAACGAGATGCCGGAGCCGAACCAGCTATGGGTGATGATGGGAATCGCCGATAACAGCGCAATCACGAAAACGATCACTGCGAATAGCTTGCCCATTCCGCCTCGCAATCGTCCGGGCCAGCACCCGGTTTTGTGCAGAGAGGAGGCCGGCGCGAAGCCGGACACTCCTCGAGCCTACGGCACGGCTAGTACGGCTTCGCCTTGAAGGTGAAGTCCACATTTTTGGTTTCGCTGCCGGAGATGGTCACGTCCTGCGTCTGAGTCCCGTAATCCTCCTGCCAGGCGGTGATGGTGTACTTGCCCGGAGGCAGCTTCGGCAACGAGAAAGTGCCATTGTCCGAGGAGATCGCATAGTGCGAAGTCTTCAGGACGGCGAAATAACCGTGCATCCAGGGATGGACATTGCATTTCACGGGAACGAATTCTTCCTTATCGAACTTTTCGGATAGAGGAGGAGTTCCCGGGGGCTGGGACTTATTCCATTCGCGATTGACCTTGGCAAGCGGGTGAATGTTATGCGAGGTCTGATCGGCGTTGACGACCTTGAGTTCCTGGCCCGTGCGCATGGCAAGAACGTGCGGAATGTATTGGCATCCCTTTTGAGTGAAGGTGACGGCTTGAGCAGGCGCGGAAGACTCGTCGGGAGCGCCGGCAGAGATGTAGACGACCACGTTCGCGAGAGTGTTGTTCGCACCAGTGACGACGGTCTCAGTCGTGACGGGAGTCGTATGCTGCTTGGCGCAGCTCGGCTCCTTGGACATGTCGATGGGTTTCTGCTTGGCGGGCGTTCCTGTGTAAGTGATTTTTCCACTTACCGTGCCAGCACCAAACGAGAGTGCCGGGGAAACCATAAACGCAAGAAGAGCCACAAATACCAGCTTGGTACGCATCCGATTCTCTCCCTCCTGAACTGCAAATCGCAGAAGAACTAGTTACCGCTGCCCGAACCCTTGTTTTCCGGCTGGGCAGGCGGGTTGGCATCAGGCGCCTTGGTGGGAATTTTTCCCCCGGCCGCCTTCAACACTTCGTTTTCCCTGCTGTGGCGATTGGTCTGAAGTGTGCGCAAAAAGTGAACAAGATCCCAGGCGTCATTGGGCTGAATCACGTCGGCGAAGGAGGGCATCGGGGTTCCATCCAGGCCGGTCATGAAGATGCGATAGACGTCCTGGTTGGTGACTCCGCACTTGAAGCGCGAATCATCCCCGCCCGCGGCGAAGTTGTACGGGCGGATGGGATTGTCTTTGCTATCGGTAAGAGTAGCGGCGGAAGGACCGTCGCCTCTTCCCTGCTGGCCGTGACATTTCCAGCACTCCATCTTTTGGAAAAGTTCTGCGCCGTGCGTGATGCTCTCCATCGTCACCGGAGGCTCGGCAGGAACCTTGATGGGATCGCCGGCTTTTTCAGCCTGCCAGCGAGGCGAGAAGGTTTTGATAAAAGCCACCAAATCGATGCGGTTCTGATCGGTGAGCGCATCCCAATGGGGCATGTTCGAATTGGTGAAGCCGCGGCCAACCGAGTTGTAGAGGTCCTGATCGGTGGGAAGAGTGCCGGTGGGGGTGGAGCGGCATTTGAAAGTGGCGGCGGTGAAGTCCCTTGGTTTGGGGTCAATCCATTGGGCATTTTCGCCATTGCCGTCGCCCAGAGGACCGTGGCAGCCGATGCAGTACCGGCGATAATGCTTTTTGCCTTCGGTGGCATGGCCAGTGAGGTTTCCCACATGCGCTTCCTGCGCGAGGCACGACACTGCCATGGCGAGCATCAGCGCACAATTCGCTGCTAACCGCTTCGAGGCTGATTTCATACGGGTTCACCCATCGAAAACGTTGTGAGGCAAGAGGAAATGCCTGCCAGTTCACTGCCAGTGCTATCCGCACTCAAGCATCGCGAAAATCTGCTGTTAAACCCCAACGCCCACGGCGGACTGAGTTCCGCGCGTTTGACAGCGACCCCAAACGGTTGCCGATACTATCGCTGGACGCGCGGAAATGCAATGCAATTTTTACAAGTAGTTTACAACTTTCTTACAAAGTATCGGCTCCCGCTATTTTCGGAGGTCCGAGCCATACCGGTTAGTTGAGACGCATGGCCCGGAATTCGGTCGCCGGATCCAGGGAGCAACGGTTCACGAACGCCTCATCGGGCAAACCTCCCTCGACCCATTGGCGGATGTCGGAAAGGGTGGCGGCCGCGACACCTCCCCGGGCACCGAGGAAGACGACGACAACTCCTTCCACTTCGGTCTGTGACTCTGAAACCGTGCGATAGCGACTTTGGAAGATACGCTTGGCATAACCCAGCTTGGCGTCTTGACTCGCCATGTCGGAGAGAAGGCCGCGGGGTTGGGCGTAGACGAACAGGACCTTCTTCCCTTTCAGACGAACCCAGTCGCCCGAGAAAACTGTGACGTCCTCGCGGCTCACCGAGAAGCCCAGATCGCGCTGGGCGCCGGTTGAGGCGGCTTGGGAACTGCCTGGAGAAGTATCGGGTGCTTTCGCGACGAGACCATCGGGAAGCGCCAATTCATCAGCCTGGATGTATGCGGTGGTGTCCGGTGCGAGGCGGACCTGGGCCCAGCCCGATTGGAGATCGATGACTTCAAATTCGTCTTCTGCCTGTGCGCGAAAGAGCACCGGACCGCCAAAGTTCTGTCGGGACATCACACCGACGCCGGAATGTTTTATGGAGGCCAGTCTGGAGGCGTTGGCAGGCTTGCGGTCAGAGGCTTTGAGTTGCTCGATCTGGGCCTGCAGCGTAGCCGTCTTCTCCCGCACTGCTTGCCTTTGAGTCAGAATTGCATCCAATTGCTCTTGTGAAGCTGGCGCGGGTTTGGAGGGTCTGTCTGGGAACTTGGCCGCCGTGGTTGGGCTTGCATGCGACGTTGGAGCTGAAGTGGCAACTGTGGACGTTGCAGTGGATCCTCCGAGCGCTCGCTGCAGGCGATCAAGCAAATCGGATTCGAGCCGACCATTCGAGGGAAGAGACCGGTACTCGGAGCGGGCAGGATTGGGGTCAGCATACCAGGCGCTGATCATCGCTTCGACGCTGATGGCAGTCGTGTTCGGGTCGACCGGCCGGAGGTGGACCCGATATTGATAGTAGGGCCGCTCGAGGCGCTCGAGTTGGGTCGAGGTTGCGGTCACGAAGCCGTCCACGATGGGCAGCTTGCCGCCGCCGAAACCGCCGATTTGCTGGAGTGCTTTCTGCATAACGTCGACAGAACAGGAGAACGTGCGCTCTACTGCCGGACTGCTGTCGGCCTGCGCCCAAGCTTGACCGACCAGCAACAAGCTCACAAAGAACAAGGCAAAGGCGCGAGCCGAAATAGGAAGACACGATCGCGTCATGGCTGGACCTCCAGAAACGCATGCGAGATCCATCCTTCTTTGCCGTCCTCGGAGCGCACCTGGTACCAGTAGGCGCTCTTGGCGAGGACCGTGACTTCCTGCCCCTTGGTCAAGGCCTCCACAACCCGGGCATGGGCGTACGGCAAATTCTTAAGTTCTGCGCGGTCGGCCTTAACCCGCACAAATTCTGAAGTGCGAAGCTGGCGTGCCCGCGCTTCCAACTGGTCGAGATTGGCGGACTCGGAAGCCAGCAGCGTTCTTTGTTCGCCAATGACACGCTGTAGATCAGCGAGCTTTGCAGAGTCGACCACCTCTACCGGTGCAGATCCGGAAGCTGGAGCCGGCTTGACCGTGGGCGGCTCGTTCTCCGGCGGCGCTGCGTCGGATCGCGATGAACTCTCATGCCCAGGAGTGAATTGCTCTCCGGCGGCCAATTGCGTCTGGAGTTGGTCACGATCCTTCAGCCGCTTGCCAATTTCGCCAAACTCGCATGTCTCGACGTAGCCGTCAGAGGGATGTCCATGATGGCGCGCGTTTTCGATGAACACCGCGTCGATGAACAGGCGCGTGGAGTTCGGACTAAGCTCCTGCACCACGTACCTGACGGCAACGGTGCCGACGTCGTTGCTGTTCAGAAAATGCGAGGGCGAGAGCGTCTTGGCGCGGACCTTATAGAGGACCTTGCCAGGACCGGACCACGCCGGAAACAGCTGGGACTTTTCTTCGAATTGGGCGCCGTTGAGCTGCTCCTCGTCGCGATATTCGAATGTTCCCTTGATCGAGCCGCTGTGAGCCACATCGCTGACTGCGCTCAGGACTTCGGCGAATGGCTTATCCAGATCGATGGAAAAGCTGGCGCCGGCAGTATCACGAGACCGCGAGTAGCACAGATTGCATAGAAAGAGAATTGAGAGGCAGGCGGCACACGCAAGCCGGAATCCCGTGGCTTTTGAATTTCGAGCGCGTGCGAAGACCCGCTCTAAAACAGCTTCAGGCATGCGAAATAGCTTAAACCCTAGCAAGCAAAATCAAAATCACCATCAGTAATCAAAATCAAAACCGATCATGACACTGCGGACCGTCTGATCGCTGCTTGTCAGGATAGAGGTGTTACCGGTCTTGGCCTGCGCGTACTCATTATGGAAGGCCAGGCCGGCGCGGCTGAACATAATGGGATACCAGCGGTAGCCGATGGTGAAGGAATCGACGTTGCCAAGGTTGGGCGTCGCGGCGAGGGCTGGGTTGGCCTGACGCGACATGTGCACGAGTTCGTATCGGCCCGTGAAAATAAACTGCGGGTTGACCGTGTAGTGCGCCTCGACAAATCCGCCATTCCAACTCGGGCCGGCGGCGCCCGGGGGCAAGGAGCCAGGATCGTTCGCGGCTACGCCATTGCCTAGAAACACGTTGTCCTGACCGTGCATGTAGAGAGTTTCGATATCGAGCTGTTTCAGGAACCACCAGCCGTACGCACCGACGCGCGAGAAGCTTCGGTTTCCTTTGGCCTGGACGGGCACGCCCTGGCTGGTCAGGAAGAAGGTTGGGGACATTCCGAAATACCCGAAAACGCCTACCCGCTGCACGCCGAGACTACCCGCCTGGAATCCCTCGTTGAGGTTGATGAAGGTGTCATAGGTTCGGGCGGTACCGCCTTGACCGCCGCTGGTAAAGCCAGGGTTGCCGTCCACACTGCTGAGCAGGGCGATCGAGTAGCGCGCGTAACTGTTTTTGGAGTGGCCCGACACTTCGAGGCCGAGTTGGTTGTCTCCAATGCCGCCAAAACCATTGATATCCCCGGCGGGCAGGAAATGATAGTTGTACCAGGATCCGCCTACGTTGGAGAGGGTCAGAAAGCGCTTCTCCGAAAGCAGTGTATCGAGTTCGAATTTCCCCAGCTTGACGTTCAGCCAGGGGGAATTGAGCAGGTTATCGAAACGTACCCAGGCGTTCTCGAAGTGGAAAGTATCGCCCTCGCCCATGGAAGGCAGCACGGAAAACGAGATGTTTTTGTAAAGAGTGCCGGCCGTCCAGATGTCCAGGCCCGAGAGATCAAACCCGTGAGTAGTTACGGTTTCTTCAGTGGCGGGCGTGGTCATGCCGGGAGCGTCGATGCCGACCTTGGTCTGGCTCTCCAAGTGCCACTGAGGGGTCACGCGGAAGGTGATTGGCCAGTACGAGGGATTCTGATAAATGGGCGAGTCGCGTTCGTTGCCGAGCTGGTAGCCGTTATCGCGGAACTGCTGTCCGAACACGTTCAGGATGGGCCAGCCAATGTGGCAGGCGGAGCATGGCAGGCCGTATTTCCGGGCAAACGCGGGAATGGCATGTCCGGGCTGGCTGGCCATGATGACAAATGACAAAAGGGGAAGGGCCACGGCCAAGAATGACCGGAGAAACGGAATGACGGAAGTTGATGGCCTGCATTTCACATCAGGGACTTGCATACGATCTCCTGTTTGGGCGTGCTTCGCCTTCGTTGACGTGATTTGAGGTGTTTGCTTACGCACAGTAGATCCAGAACGCTACTGACAGGAAGTGCATAGTTCGCGACTGGGGCGCTCTAAGACGATTTTCGACGTAAAAATTTAGTTACAGACCCCTTTGAATTCGCGGATAGTACATCGCCTCAAGATGAATTGCAAATTATTTGTAAACAATTTTAGTGACATTACCTTACATTCGTACTATTTTTCCGTGGCGTTATGGGAGCGCAGAGGGCCGCGCGTCTTGCATAGCTGCTTATGGCGGCCGCCGAACATGTGCGAAGAGAACGGCCTGAAGAGACAGCGTACTGGGGAGCCTCGACTAAATCATGAGCACAGCGTCACAACTGCCAACGATTCACCGTAGCCGAATGACTTCCCTGCTGCTCGACTATGCCGAACTCATCAAGCTGCGGGTGACCACGCTCATCGTGATGACCGCCTGGTGCGGATATTTTTTTGCGTCACGGAAGGTCCAGCTCGTCTCGAGCGGCACGGCTGCACTCAACGAAGTGATGGAGCGGGATGTCGACGCACGCATGAGACGAACCGCTTCGCGACCCCTGCCGACGGGCCGAATGAGCTTGCTGCACGCCGCCTTCGCCGGAGTGTTGCTGACGGTGGGCGGTTCGTTGTACCTCGGGGCCTTCGCAAATCCACTGACTGGCTGGCTTACGTTTTTGACATCGGTGGTATATCTCGGCGCATATACGCCTCTGAAACGGTTTTCGTCAGTTTGTACCTTCGTCGGGGCATTTCCCGGCGCAATGCCAGGGGTTCTGGGATGGACTGCGGCGCGGGGCCGACTCGAGTGGGGAACTCTGATTTTGTTCGGGATTTTGTTCCTCTGGCAGTTTCCGCATTTCTTTTCGATTGCATGGCTGTACCGGGAAGATTACGCACAGGGTGGGGTTCGGATGCTGCCGGTGGTCGAACCACAGGGGAGATCAACGGCGGTACGGATCGTTCTGTATTCGACTCTCCTTTTGCCTGTGAGTCTGCTGCCGAGTTTTAGCGGGATGTCGGGAAGAGCATATCTTGCGGGCGCACTGATGCTTGGTTTCGGATTGCTCTGGATGGGAGCACGGCTGGCAATGCTGCGAATGCCTCTGACGAGTGCGGTTTCCAAGTTACGGGCAAGGCAACTGCTTCAGGCAACAATTGTGTATCTGCCGGTATTGTTCTTGTTGATGATGACCGATTGCCGGCTATAGGCGGCGCGGGTTGTTGATAGGAAAATCGCGTTTCGGGCGGCTCTCTTTTTTCTTCTACTGCGACAGGCCGCCATAATTCAAGCCGAGCTCCGCTCGGCTGGGCAGACGAGGCGTCTGCCCCTACGCGAACCAGAATCGACGCTAACATAGGTGCGTCGTCCACCAGGGTTATCAGTTCCCGGCGGAGCAGATTCCTCGCTAAACGGTCGGAATGACAAGACTCAAATCACAAGTTTGGATAGCGCGATCCTGAACTGTTGCCTGTTTTCCGTTCACTCCATACCGCCGGCATAACTCCTGAAGCCGAGCTTCGCTCGGCTGGGCAGACGAGGCGTCTGCCCCTACGTGGGCTGTACCAGCGGCCCCTTGGCCCTTCCCGTGGCGCCCCGGAAGCGCAGACGCATGCGATCCATGTACAGGTAAACCACTGGAGTGGTGAAGAGCGTAAGCATCTGGCTGACAATCAATCCGCCGACGATGGTGATGCCGAGCGGACGATGAAGTTCCGAGCCGGTTCCGGTGCCGAGGGCAAGCGGCAATCCCGCGAGCAACGCAGCCATGGTCGTCATCATAATGGGCCGGAAACGCATGATGCAGGCTTGATAGATCGCGTCTTCGGGAGACTTGTCTTCTTTGCGCTCCGCATCAAGAGCGAAGTCAATCATCATGATGGCGTTTTTCTTGACGATGCCGATCAGCAACAAGACACCGATCAGGGCGATGACGTTGAGGTCGTTGTGCGTGAGCAAGAGAGCGAGGAGAGCTCCAACACCAGCCGAGGGCAGCGTGGAAAGGATCGTTATGGGATGGATATAACTTTCATACAGAATTCCGAGCACGATGTAGACAGCCGCCAGGGCGGCTGCAATCAGGATAGGCTCGCTCGAGAGAGAGCTTTGGAAAGCTGCCGCGGTGCCTTGAAAGCTGGCATGAATAGTAGCCGGCAGGTTGACTTCCCGATTGGCTCTTTCGATGAGTTGGGTGGCTTCTCCGAGCGAAACACCTTCCCCCAGATTGAAAGAAATGGTGACCGATGGAAATTGAGCCTGATGATTAACGGCGAGCGGCGCATTGGAAGGCTCGTAGTGACTGAAAGTGGCCAGGGGAACCATCGCGCCAGATTTTGAGGGAACATAGATGCTCTGCAGCGCGTCAGGCGTCTGCTGGTAGCGAGGATCAACCTCCATCACGACGTGGTATTGATTCAGCTGCTCGTAAATGGTGGAGACTTGACTCTGACCGAACGCCTGATACAGAGCGGCGTCGACGGCTGCCGGCTGAATGCCTAGTCGGGCGGCGGTGTCGCGGTCGATGACCAGCCGGGCCTCAAGCCCTCGATTTTGCTGGTCGGTATTTACGTCCTTCAATTGGCGCAATTGCCGGAGTTTTGCCAAAACCTTCGGCGCCCACAAATTCAGGTCGGCGAGGCTCTCAGACTGTAGCGTGTACTGATACTGCGCATTCCCCATGCGGCCGCCGATCTGCAGGTCCTGAGCCGATTGGAGGTATAACGTTGCCCCAGGCACGTGGGCGAGTTTTCCGCGCAAACGTGAAATGACCTGGTCGGCACTTGCCTTCCGCTCTCCGAGCGGCTTTAACATGATGAACATGCGCCCAGTGTTGGCTGTACCGCCGCCGCCGACAAACGCAGTTACGGTCGCAACCGCGGGATCTTTCATGATGATCGCGACATAATCATTCATCTTTTGGCGGAGGGCTTGAAACGAGATGTCCTGCTCGGCCTGAATCGAACCACCCAGTCGCCCCGTGTCTTGCTGAGGGAAAAACCCCTTCGGAACGAGGATGTAGAGGTACACGCTAAGGCAGGCGGTGGCTATGGTGACAACCAAGATAAGAGCCTGGTGCCGCAAGACCCAGCGCAACGCAAAATCGTAAGACTTCAGGAGTCGATCGAAGGCAGCTTCACTCAGATGATACAGGCGACCGTGCTTTTCGGTGTCGAGCGGACGTAGAAGCTTCGCGCACATCATGGGCGTGGTGGTCAATGAAACCAGCAAGGAGACGCCGATGGCGGCGCTGAGCGTGACCGCGAACTCACGGAATAGCCTGCCGACAATGCCGCCCATCATGAGGATGGGGATGAATACGGCGACGAGCGAAGTGCTCATGGAGAGGACGGTGAACCCGATCTCCTTGGCGCCGAGAAAGGCGGCCGGCACCGGTTTGACGCCTTGCTCCAGGTGGCGGTTGATGTTTTCAAGCACAACGATGGCGTCGTCGACGACGAAGCCGGTGGAAATGGCGAGGGCCATTAGAGAGAGATTGTCGAGGCTATAGCCCAGCAAATACATGATCGCGAACGTGCCTACGAGCGAGAGGGGCACCGCGACGCTTGGAATGATGGTGGAACGAGGGTTCCGCAGGAACACAAACACGACCAGGACGACGAGGATCACAGAGATGATGAGAGTGATCTCGATATCGTGCACCGAGGCTCGCACGGTCAAGGTGCGATCCATCACGACATCCAGGTTAATTGCCGGAGAGATGGAAGCATGCAGTTGCGGAAGCAGGGCGCGAACATTGTCGACGGTGGAAATGATATTCGCACCGGGCTGACGGAAGATGACCAGCAGGACCGCGCGCCTTCCGTTGGAGATACCGGCGTTGCGCATGTCCTCGACCGAGTCCTGGACATCGCCGACGTCGCCGAGGCGCACCACGCCGTTCTGGTTCGAGGCCACGATCAGGGAGCGATACTGATTAGCCTTCAGAAGCTGATCATTGGCGTCGATGGTCCAAGCGTTGAGAGGTCCGGTAAATTCGCCCTTGGGCTTGTTGGCATTAGCAGCGGAAAGCGCCGTGGCCACCTGTTGCGTGCTCACACCCAGCTTGTTCAGCAGCATGGGATTGAGCTCGGCTCGAACAGCAGGGTTGGCGCCGCCCCCGACGAAAACTTGTCCGACCCCGGAAACTTGTGCAAGCTTCTGCGCCAGGATGGAGTTGGCGGCGTCGTAGATTTCGGGCAAGCGAATGGTGTCGGAGGTCAGCGACAAAATCAGGATGGGCGCGTCGGCGGGGTTCACCTTGCGATAGCCGGGATTGCTGGGCAAGTTTGCGGGAAGTTGTCCACGAGCGGCGTTAATGGCGGCCTGGACGTCCCGCGCGGCGGCGTCGATGTTCCGGCTGAGATCGAACTGCAAGACGATGTTGGTGGAACCCAGTTGACTGGTGGAGGTCATCTGGTTCACGCCAGAGATTCTGCCGAACTGTCGCTCCAGCGGAGTCGCAACAGCGGAAGCCATGGTTTCCGGGCTGGCACCCGGCAAGCTGGCATTCACAGAGATGACCGGAAACTCGACCTGCGGAAGAGGCGCTACCGGAAGGAATTGGAAGGCGAGCGTCCCTGACAGGAGCAGGGCAAGGGTCAGGAGCGAGGTTCCAATGGGTCGCCGGATGAATGGAGCCGAGATATTCATCGCTAATCTGTTGCAGCTACTTCCTCGATGGGGTTGCCGATCCTGAAACGCGAGAAGCGCCGTCCCAAACGGTCAAAGGCCAAATAGACGACGGGCGTGGTGTAGAGGGTCAGCAATTGGCTGAGAATCAAGCCGCCGACGATGGAGATGCCCAACGGATTGCGTAGCTCGGCGCCGGTTCCGGAGGTGAGGGCAAGCGGCAAGCCGCCGAGCAGAGCGGCCATCGTCGTCATCATGATCGGGCGAAAACGCAGCAGAGAGGCCTGGTAGATGGCTTCTTCGGGCGGCTTCCCTTCCTGACGTTCTGCTTCCAGGGCGAAGTCGATCATCATGATGGCGTTCTTCTTCACGATGCCGATAAGCAGGATGATGCCTATCAGGGCGATGACGTTGAAGTCGTTGCGGGTCAGGATGAGCGCCAAGATTGCGCCAACACCGGCGGAAGGCAGCGTCGAGAGAATTGTGATCGGATGGATGTAGCTCTCGTAGAGGACACCCAACACGATGTAGACGGTCACCAGGGCCGCAAGAATCAAATAGGGCTCGCTCGACAGCGAATTCTGAAAGGCGGCCGCAGTTCCCTGAAAGCTGGTGTGGATGCTGGCAGGCAAATTGATATCGTGCTCGGCCTGATCGATGGCCTTCGTGGCTTGCCCGAGGGAAACGCGCGGGGCCAAGTTGAAAGAAATGGTCACAACCGGGAATTGGCCCTGGTGATTGATCGCGAGTAAAGCGTTGGTCGACTGGAAATGAGTAAAGGCTGAAAGCGGGACCTGGGTGCCAGTTGAAGAATGGACGTAGATGTTCTTGAGGTCGTCGGGACTCTGCTGAAAACTCGGATTGGCCTCAAGAACAACGTGGTATTGATTGAGCTGAGTGAAAATGGTGGAGACCTGGCGCTGGCCAAAGGCGTCATAGAGCGTATCGTCGATGGCTTGGGGAAGAATGCCGAGCCGGGAGGCGGTGTCGCGATCGATTACCAGATCCGCTTTTAATCCGCTGGTGAGCTGGTCATTGGCGACGTCGCTCAGCTGTGGAAGCGCCTGCAGTTTCTGCATGAGGCGCGGAACCCAAGTGTTCAAGTCGGTGGCGTCGGCTGCCTCAAGGGAATATTGGAATTGGGTACGGCTGACGCGGTCCTCGACCGTGAGGTCCTGGACCGGCTGCATGTAGAGCGTGATGCCTTCGACCTTAGCCAACTGCGGCTGCAAGCGGCGAATGATTTCCGAGGCGGTTTCCTTACGCTGGTTGCGGGATTTGAGATTGATCTGGATGCGACCGCTGTTGGGAGTGGTGTTAACGCCGTCGATGCCGATAAAAGAAGACATGCTGTCGACCGCTGGATCTTTGAGAATGACTTGAGCGAGTGCTTGCTGGCGCTGCGCCATGGCAGTGAAAGAAACCGTTTGGGGGGCGTCCGAGATGCCCAGGATTACACCAGTGTCCTGCACCGGAAAGAAGCCTTTGGGCACCACGATAAAGAGCAGGATCGTGAAAACGAGCGTCGCCACGGTAACGATCAGGGTGGCCGTTTGATGCTTGAGAACCCACTGCAAAGTTGAACCGTAACGTTCAATCACTCGCTCATAGAGCCGCTCGGAGGCTTCGTAGAAGCGGCTGTGGCGCGAACTCCCTTTCGTCTTGAGAAGCTTCGCACACATCATGGGCGTCAGGGTGAGGGACACGACGGCGGAGACGAGGATGGTCACAGCGAGGGTGATCGCAAATTCGCGAAACAGGCGGCCGACCACATCTCCCATGAACAGCAGTGGGATGAGAACGGCGATGAGGGAGACGGTTAAGGAGACGATGGTGAAGCCGATCTGACCGGAGCCTTTCAGGGCCGCATCGAGAGGGCTGTCGCCCATTTCGAGGTAGCGGTCGATGTTCTCGATCATCACGATGGCGTCATCAACGACGAAACCGGTCGAGATGGTCAAGGCCATGAGCGTGAGATTGTTCAGGCTGTAGCCGAGCAGATACATCACACCGAAAGTTCCGATCAGCGAAAGGGGCACCGCCACGCTGGGAATAACGGTCGCCGAAAGATTCCTGAGAAACAGGAAGATGACCATGACGACGAGGCCAATGGTGAGCATCATTTCGAACTGAACGTCGTTGACCGAGGCGCGAATGGTCTGGGTTCGATCGGTCAGGATGGCGAGTTTCACTGAGGATGGCAGTGAAGACTGCAGTCTCGGCAACAACTTCTTGATGCGGTCGGCAACGCTGATGATGTTGGCGCCCGGTTGACGCTGAATGTTTACGATCACGGCCGGGGTCAGGTCCATCCAGGCAGCCTGCCGGGCGTTCTCGGCGCCGTCGATCACGTTGGCAACGTCGGAGAGGCGAACCGGGGCACCATTCTTAGAAGCGACGATGACGTTCTTATATTCGTCGCTGCTGAAAAGCTGATCGTTGGCGTTGATGGTGTAAGACTGCCGCTGCCCATCCAGAACGCCTTTTGCCTGATCGACATTGGCCTGCCCCAGAACTGTGCGCAGATCTTCCAAGCTGAGGCCATAGGAAGCCAACGCGGTGGGGTTTGCCTGAATGCGTACGGCGGGCTTCTGTCCTCCGCTGATCGAAACGAGGCCGACGCCGGGCAACTGAGAGATCTTCTGCGCGAGAGTCGTATCGGCGAGGTCTTCGACCTTGGTAAGCGGCAGAGTATCGGAAGTCAGAGCGAGGGTGAGAATCGGAGCATCGGCAGGATTGACCTTGCTATAGATCGGCGGATTGGGAAGATCCCTTGGAAGGTAGGTTGTAGCCGCATTGATGGCGGCCTGTACCTGCTGCTCGCCAACATCGATATTCTGATCCAGATTGAATTGCAGAATGACGAGAGAGCTTCCAAAAGAACTGGTCGAGGTCATCTGACTCAAACCAGGAACTTGGCCGAATTGACGCTCCAGGGGAGCTGTTACGGAGGACGCCATCACCTCGGGATCGGCGCCTGGATAAAAAGTAACAACCTGAATCGTGGGGTAATCGACTTCCGGCAATGCTGAAACGGGGAGCTGACTATAGGCGACCAGACCCACCAGCAGGATACCGATCATCAGCAGCGTGGTGGCAACCGGTCGAAGAATAAATAATCGGGAAGGACTCATTGCCCCACAATTCCTGAGGCCTGCGCGTTCTTGCCGGCAGGCGACGTACCGGCCGCGTGCGGCTCGACGTGGCTACCCGCCTGGAGTTTGTCTTGTCCATCGGTGACTACCTGGTCCCCCGGCGCCAGGCCAGATGTAATCACGCTCAAATCTCCCTGGGTCAGACCGACCTTCACGGGACGAACTTCCACGGTCTTGTCGGGCTTGACCACATACGTAAAGGTGCTGCCCTGTGGACCGCGCTGAAGGGCAGCGGCGGGGACAACGGTCGCACCTTTGCGGGTCTCGAGGAGCAAGCGCGCGTTCACAAACTGATTCGGGATCAGGGCGTTGTCGACGTTCTCGAATATCGCCTTCAGCTTTCCCGTGCCAGTGGTCTGATCGATTTGGTTGTCGATGGTCAAAAGTTTGCCGCTCGCGATCTTGGTTGAATCGTCCCGACTGTATGCGTCGACGGCGAGGGTTGTGTTTCTCATGTGTTGAGCGACAGTCGGAAGAGAATCTTCGGGAAGCGTGAAGACAACTGCAATGGGTTGGAGCTGGGTTACGACGAGCAAGGGATTCGTGTCAGTGGCATGCACCATGTTGCCGATATCCACGAGGCGAAGTCCGATGCGGCCGTTAACGGGAGATGTAACACGTGTGTAAACAAGCTGGAGCTTGGCGTTGTCGATGGCAGCTTGATCGGCTTTGATGGTGCCGCCAAGTTGGCCCACAAGCGCTTGTTGGGCGTTGTACTGCTGTTGTGAAATCACGCCTTCCTTGAAGAGTCCCTGATAGCGGTCGTAGTCAAGCTGGGCATTTTTCAGCTGAGCCTGGTCGCGGGCCAGGGCCGCTTCGGCCTGCTCCAGGGCGACCTGATAAGGCCGCGGGTCGATCACGAGAAGCAGTTCACCTTGCTTAACGAACTCGCCTTCCTTAAAGGCGATCTGGACGATCTGTCCATCGACGCGACTCTTCAGGCTTACCGTGTTCCAAGCCTGAACGTTGCCAAGTCCCGAAAGGTAGACCGGGAAATCCCGCCGCTCAGCCGTGGCAACAGCGACCTGGACGACCTGGGGGCCAGTGTTGGCTTGCGCCGACTTGGTGTTGGCGCTCGCACAACCCCAAAATGACGCGAGCAGCAAGAATGTTAGACCTAGAAGAAGACAGATAACGAACGGATGACGGCGAGCGTTGGTTCTCATAAGTTTCTTGATGAGGACAGGCTGGCAATCCCAGCTTCCAGGGCCCCCGAACTACGACCACTGGCAGGCAAGAACGAGACGAAACAGACAAGCGCCAGGGTCGAGTCTATCTTTCAGACGCTTTTAGTTTACGGTAGGGTGCGACAAATTGCGCAGTTTTACAAACTTTTACATCCTTGATTCGGCAGGAGATATGACTGTAGTCATAGAAGCAGATGGCCAAGACCTGCAGCCAGCATCAAGCCACGTTGCGATGAGCATGCATGGGTCATGACAGAGTGTGGGCATGCGATGTGAACTTTTCCGGCGATTCGAGTGCCTGGCAGAAATTGGTCGACCGTGGTCAACGATTACTACAAACAAGACGGCGATAAGTCTCTCAGGCTGCCAACCTGCGACTGGGAAATTCGGAGCGCGGTACGTGCGCGACCGGCTTTTCATGCAGGAGAAGTTCTGTGGCCTGGACTCGTCCGTCCTTGTGGAACCATCGTTGCACAACATTGTCGTAGAGGAAATTCGCAAGTGCGAGCAGGCTCATGCCTTGGTGATGGGCCATCCAGCAACGGGCGAGGTTCGGACGACGGCGTCCGAAGCGACGGCGGACGGAAGTATAATCGGCCGCCTCATAGAAGCCGTACGCACTTAGCCAACCCAGATCTGCCATGCGGTGGAGGTTCAACAGGCTATCCTGCGGGTCGATGTTCAACGCCAGGAAAGTGGCATACGGCGCGATGACCAGGGCCTTAAAGTCGGGCTTGCGCAAGGCCAGATGGGGGACTCCGAATGCATAGTATTTGTAATGATTGGAGTCGTTGAGCTCGGAATACGAAGATTCCGAGATGCCCCAGGGTACTCCCAAGCTTTCCGCATAGGCCCGTTGTGACTGCACCACTGCGGCCTGCGAGCGCTCAAGCAGAGTATTGGGATGAGAGCGCATCCACAAAGAGGGCATGAGGTACTCAAACATGGTCCCGGTCCAGGACAGAAGGACAGGATGTCCCTGATCGAGAGTGTGAGCCCTACCCAGGAGAAACCAGCTTTCCTGAGGAATGTCCTCTTTGGCGATGGCGACGAAAGAGGCGGTTCGGGACTCGGTTGCAAGCAGGTCGTAGCAGGCGGAACTGACTTGACCGGCATCGAGGTCGAGCCCGATGGAAAGCAGCTTACGGTGGGGATCCAAGAGCAGGCTGAAGTCCATTTCGTCCGCAAACTCGCCGGCCTTTCTGGCGGCACGGCGGAGGTCCTCGATTAAAGCGGCGACGTTTGCCTGGGCTCGCGGAAGGGCCTCTGCCAAAGACTGGTAGAGGGGCTTTGCTGATGGCGATGCTTGTTCCATGTCGCGCTGGAGCCTGTGGCCGAGGGCTTTCATAAACTCGGGCAATTGCTCTAAGGCAAGGTTATCCATCAAGCGAAGATTGAGCGCGGGATCATCGCGAAGGTCCGCGAATACAGGTAAGGACCAGGGACAGAACGCACGCAGAGTATGAATAAACATTTCCACGCGCCGACGTGTCTGGTCTACAAACCAGTTCAACTCGGGATGGGACCCGGCAATCGCCCGTTCTGCCTCGTCTAATGCGGGGAGCGGCAGGCGTGTCAATGCATCTGGCCAGTAGCCAGTTTTTCGCAGCCGCTCACAGGCGGCAATGCGCTTTCGGGAGACTGCGCCGGCATCGCAGAGAATGCGGAGATAATCCAGTAAACCATCCACCAGCGACGGCTGGACCACGGGCTGTCGCAGACGGTCCAGACAGCCTTGGCGGAGCGTCCACAAAGAGGCCAACAAGTTGCCACTATCCACAGAGGACACGAAGACTGGGGTGAGCGGCTGCAAGGTGCGCGTGTCGTACCAGTTCACAAAGTGGCCAGCATGCCGACGCAGCTTACGCATCGAAGTAAGCGTCTGCAGGGTTTTCTGCGCGAATTCAGGAACAGTCAGGTATCCAAACTCGCAGGCCACTTGGCGGGCATTGAGCAGCAAGCCAAGATTCGTTGGGGACAAGCGGGCAGCGAGATCTGGGGGGTCTTCCTGAACATTGTCGGGGATGAGCCAGTGGTGCTCAGCGGTGCTGAACTCCTCGAAGTAGCGCCAGGTACGCAGAGCAGCTTGTCGCAGAAATAATTTGTCTTTGGTGGACACCTCGTTAGCCGGTGCAATCGAGGGCTGGTTGAGCCATGAAGCCATCGGTTTACAGCACGCCCACAGGAGCAGAATGGGTATGGCAGAAGGCAAGGCGGCAGGACGGTCCGCCCAAACCAAGACACCGATTCCCAATGCCAATAGCGGTACCCAGTTCAAGTAAGAATCAACCGGCGTCTTTCTACTGGTGGTTTTGTGCTCGGCTTCGGCGGCGGTCTCCCATTCGAGCAGACCGCGGCGGGTAATTGTCCGTCGCACAAATGCGCGGATGACCGCATCCAAGGAAAGCAGGGTCTGGTGGGCAAGGAAGGTTAGTTGTAACAGCACGTTCGCCACGGATGCGAAGAGCGCGGCCGGAGCCCGGCGAGCGACAGATGCTTCGCGTGTGACGGCGGCGCGGACCAACGAGAACACAAATTCGAAAAATGACGGAAGCAAGAGGATGCACAGCGTGGCGAATGTCCACGCGGCGGGGGATCCACCCAGAAGCCAGCCGTATACCAACAGCAAGAAGGTGGCAGGCTCGACCAGGCTGCGGCGCAAGTTATCCAGAATTTTCCAGCGAGAGACGAGCGAGATCGGATTTGCGACACGTGCTCCCGACTCGTCCGGTACACGGGAGAAGAGCCAGTTCGCGATCTGCCAGTCGCCGCGGAGCCAACGGTGCTTCCTCCGGTTGTAGGCGCTGTAATGCGAGGGATAGTCTTCGATGATCTCGATATCGCTGACGAGACCTGCGCGCGCGTAGGCGCCTTCGATCAGATCGTGACTCAACAAGGCATTGCGAGGGAAGCGGCGCTCGAGAACCTGGTGTACGGTTGCGACTTCGTAAATTCCCTTCCCTGTAAATGTGCCTTCGCCATATAGGTCCTGGTAAACATCCGAAACAGCGCGCGTGTAGATGTCGAGACCGGTCTCGCCGGCATACAAAGCGGCGAGACGGGAACGAGATGTGCTTTGAACGCTGACGCCGAGCCGAGGCTGAAGGATTCCATAACCGGAACTCACGATGTTCCTGGCAGGATCGATGATGGCCTGATTGAGAGGATGCGCCATGGCACCCACCATGCGACGGGCGCTTCCCCGTGGCAATTCGGTGTCGGCATCGAGCGTAAGGACATAACGTACGTCGGAGAGCACGGAAAGATCGCCCACCTTGACGGGAAAACTGTCGTACTGACCGCGGAGCAGGCGATTGAGATCCATCAGCTTGCCGCGTTTGCGTTCCCATCCCATCCAGACTCTTTCCTGCGGGTTGTAAATCCGATGGCGGTGAAGCATGAAAAACGATCCGGAGCGTTCGGGGGCATATTTCTCATTCAGATCGCGAACAAGTTTCGCGCAAAGGTCGACGAGGGGGCTATCTTCCCTCGCCAGTTCGCGAGAGTCAGGCAAGTCAGTGAGCAGGGCAAAATGAACGTTTGGATCGTGATTACCCAGGAAGCGAACTTCCAGATCTTCGGCCAACGTGTGTACCTGGGTTTCATTCAGGAGCAAGGTGGGTACGGCAACCAGGGTGATGCAGTCGCTCGGGATTCCGTCAAAGAAGTCGTACTTAGGCAGGATCGACGGGGTCAACACCGAGGTCACAAAGTAATTCATCAATTGGACGGCACTCTGGGAACAGGGCAGCAGCAGCACCAGAAACGAGATCAAGAGAAGAACGGGAGAGAATGAGGGCGGGGTCAACAGGAGCGCCGTAACGGAGAAAATCAGGAAGGTCAGGAGCTCGATTCCGGGGAAGAAAAATTCGTCGGCATGATCCCGCATCCAGCTCTGAACTTTACTTCCAGGCGAGTGACGGAATCCGATTTTCTGCTGGAGGAGTTTGGTTCCACGATCGATCAAGTAGAAGCCGACGTGAGACTCCCGGAGCGCCACCCGGGGATCGTCGTAATTGGTCTGTTGCGATTGTTTGGCGAGGGCCACCGCAGCACGAGCAACTTCGACTTCGGTGGCTTCCGAGGTGGCGGCCATTTTTGCCAGCCGTATCCGATAAAGTTCTCGGCTATCAAACTCCATGCGCGGATATGTGCCGGACGGATCCTCGCGGAGGACGCGATCGAACACGATCAGAGGTTCAAGCACGGTTTTCCAGGAGCCGTGGCTGATCGCCAACATACTGCGAACGATAGCGCCTACCTCTGGGAGATCGGAGATTGGAGATGCGAGCAAAGCAGGGGCTATGCGAGCGACTCTCTCGAGGAGGATCAGCTTCAAGACAGGCACCAACGCCCACAACTCGTAGAGATTCAGGGCGGACTCGGTCTGGATGGCTTCGATGAAAGCAGAAAAACTCGGCTCAGAGAATTGATAGGAGACCGCTTCGAGATAAGCCTCAGCGACGCGAATCACACGTGGCACAACGTGGCCATCGAGACCGCGAACGTGAGGAAGCTTTCGGACCTTGGCGGATGGCAGTCCGCGAACCTCGGAATGGAGAAGCCGAACATGGTCGGAAAGCCAGCGGTAGTCCTCGGAAATGGGCAATTTCGGTGTTGCGGACGCGGAGGCAAGAATAGGCGTCAGGGATTCACGAAGTGCTCTGGTGCGATCCGCAAATACGGAAGACGAGCGAGTACCGGGCAGCCAATGAAGTGTGGCCTTCAGTTCATCGGCTTTTTTCTGAACCATCTCTGCAAACGCGTCTGTGGCAGTTTGCGAGGGGGAAGGTGGTTCTGGTTCGGCGCGAACGATTTCTAAAGGCACATTCTCAGCCATATAGGGGTCCCTAACGGTAACTCGCTGCCTGGAGCTCAAACATCTCGGAGTAAATGCCTCCGAGGCGGCAAAGTTGTTCGTGGTTGCCGTCTTCCACAACCTTGCCGTCGTCGAGCACGATGATGCGGTCTGCCATACGGACGGTAGAAAAGCGGTGCGAGATGAAAAGGGCCAACTTTCCTGCCGTGAGTTCCGCAAACCGGCGGAACACTTCGTATTCACTGCGCGCGTCGAGGGCGGCGGTCGGTTCGTCCAGGATCAAAACCTGCGCGTCGCGGAGATAGGCTCGCGCGAGGGCAACTTTCTGCCATTCTCCGCCGGAGAGGTCGACTCCTCCATCAAAACGGCGGCCCAGCATCTGGTTATACTGGGCGGGCAGCCGGCGGATGACCTCGTCCGCCATTGCTTTTTGCGCTGCGGATTGAAGGAGGGACGAGTTATCGGCGGCGTCAATCTTGCCGACTGCGATGTTCTCCCGCGCCGTCATCTCATACCGCATAAAATCCTGGAAAATGACGCCAATCTCACGATAAAGGTCTTCGAGATCGTATTCTCGAAGGTCCACGCCATCGAGCAAAACTTGCCCTTCAACTGGATCGTACAAGCGTGTCATAAGCTTGACAATCGTGGTTTTACCTTGGCCGTTCTCCCCGATCAGGGCGACGCGTTCGGCGGGACGCAACTCAAGATTCAGGTTTTCAAGGACCAGGCGGGACGCCCCGGGATAACGGAAAGACACGTTGCGAAACTCGAAGCCACGCCGGATCGGCCTGGGTGCGGGTAAGGCATTTGGTTTAGAGCGGATAGTGGGCTCCATCTCAAAGAATGCCAGTAGGTCGGTTAGAAAGAGAGCCTGGTCCGCAATGCCGGCGAGGGTGGAAAAAATCTGCTGGATGTTACTGCTGGCCTGAAGGATTGCGCCAGAAAGAAACGTCAAACTGCCGATGGTCAATTGCCCGGTAACCGTGCGCCAGATTACGAGCACGTACGCGGAGTAGTAGCCAGCCGTCCCAATTAGAGACAGACCAGTGCCAGCGACTAGTCGACGGCGAGCGAGAGAGACGTTCTCATCGTAAATCTGGTCAGATAAGCGTGTGAAGCGATCAATCAGGAACTTTCGCAACCCAAAAAGCTTAAGTTCTTTGGCGGCCTCGCGGCTTCCTCCCAGAACCCGCAGGTAGTCGAGCTGACGACGAACCGGAGTCTGCCGGAAGTTCTTGGCATAGCCCAGGAGAGCGAAATGGCTCTCGCCTAGAAATGCTGGAAAAACACCCACTATCAACAGCAGCAGCAACCAGGGAGAGAAAAGAAGGATGGAGACAGAGAGCGAAATGGTAGTGATGACTAGTTGAACCAGTCGACCGATGGACTGGATCATGCCCAGGCGGTCGGTTGCCTGGACGCGCGCTCTCTCAAGTCGATCGTAGAAGACAGGGTCCTCGTAGGCGATGAGATCGAGTTGCGAGGCGTGTTTCATGACTTCGATGCTCACGTGACGGGTGTACTTGTCGGCGAGCAGCGAATCGAAGTAGTCCATGAAACGGGCCAGAATGCCGGAAAAGACCGCCAAGCCAAATTCTGCAGCCACCAGCCACCACAAGCGCGGCTGCACCGGCGAGTGGGTCGCCACCGTATGAACGATGGAATCGATGATTAGCTTTGCGACCCAAAGGAGAGCGATGGGTA